>JAUNVA010000003.1:45604-160848 GCA_030537895.1 Bowdeniella nasicola | reverse complement strand
ACCACATTCTGATAGCCGACCCGGATAGCGAACCGCCCACATGAGCCCCCACCCAGCCACCAACACCGGCGCGGGGGTGGCTTAATCGCTGGCAGCGCCTTGGCCAAGCTGCGCGTCTAACAGCTCATCTTCTTCCCGCTCGGAGGTCGCCTTCTTGCGATGAACGACCGCTCCCGCATGATCCGCTGCCTCGCGCCGCGCGAGCACGACTAGCCCCACGACAACTCCCGCAGCGAAGACCCACCACTGAAATGCATAGGACAAATGGGGGCCAAGGTCGCGTTCCGGCCGAGGATAGCCCTCGAGGCCATCCGCGCCCGACGTGATTTGAACGTAGCCATTGAACAAAGCCACGTCGTCGTCACCGAGGTTGAGTGCGGTGTGTACCTGCTCAGGATTGATAGTCAGGGTTTGCCCCGGCACGACGTCGCGCGAATCAGCGCGTTCTGGTGGACGCAGCCGCCCCTCGAGCCTCACCGTTGCCGAATCGAGCGCGGGTACCTCCGGGGCCTCATCGCTCACCGGAACCCATCCACGGTCAACGAGAACATCGATCGAACGATCTCCAGCCTCCGCTCGTAATACGGCAAGAACGCGGTAGGCGCCCGTCCCAGAGACGGTGCGGTGACGCACGAGGATGCTCTGCGTGCTGGCCCAATCACCCGTGAGAGAAACCGGCTGCCACTCCCGGGCGCGGTCGACACTCACGCCGCCCTCGAGAACCTGGCTCATCGTCTGGACGGGGGCGTCGTAGGCGCGATCAAACTGGGCGACAAGCTCCTTCTTGTATTCGTATCGTCCCCACTGCCACAAGCCCAAGAAGATACACGTGGTCATCACAACAAGGCCCGTCACAATGAGCCCGACCCACCGGCCCGATGTCAGGAAGCGGTAGGAACGGCTCACCGCAGATACTCCGAGTCGTCGGCGAACCACTCGGGATGGGTCTGACGGATCGACGGGGATCGAGCGGACACGAGTCCTGCGCCGGATTCGTCCTCTCCTGTCGCGACGGGAGAGGCGCCGACGGGGAGCTCACGGGTGTCGATGAGGGCGCCCTCAGGGGTAATCGTGGGGCCTGTGCCCGCGGGGATCTGGCGCGCGGGATGGGGCTGGGCGGAACGCGGGTCGGTGGTCTCATCGATTGAACCGCGCGGCTCACGCCCAGCATTGACCACGAGGACCGCCAAGATGGGCAGTACGACAGCGCCTACAGCAAAAAGCCAGCGGTACCAGTGGGGGATCAGCGCCACCGCCAACACGCAGACAGTACGGATCACCATCGTGACGAGGTAGCGCATGTTCCGGTCATCAACATCTTCGGAAAGGGCGCGCCGGGCTGAGGTGATCGAGTAGACCTTCTCCGCCTTTGTGCCCATAGGTGAAGGCTATCCCTTCTCTTTAGTGCGCGCCCACCAACCACCCACCTCGCCTGAGCCGATAGCGTCAAGGTGATGAATACTCAGCGTGTAGCAGTCGTTACGGGCGCAAACCGTGGCATCGGTCGCGCCATCGCCACCCGCCTCCTGCAGGACGGCCACCTCGTCGCCGGGCTGCACCGTTCCGGGGAGGTGCCCGACGGCGTCCACTCCGTGATCGCCGACCTCACCGACCCCGACGCAGTGAGTGCGGCATTTGACGCGATCAGAAAAGACCTGGGGCCGGTCGGCATCCTTGTCGCGAACGCGGGCATTACCCGCGATGGGCTCCTCATCCGTATGAGCGAAGAGGATTTCGGCGACGTCCTGGACACGAACCTGACCGGTACCTTCCGCTGTGTGAAGGCCGCCGCTCGCGACATGATGCGCGCCCGATACGGCCGTATCGTCCTCATTTCTTCCGTCGTTGCGACGTATGGGGGAATGGGCCAGGTCAATTATGCTTCGGCGAAAGCGGGTCTGATCGGCATGGCCCGCTCGGTTGCCCGCGAGTTCGGGGCCAGGGGCGTCACGGCCAACGTCGTGTGTCCCGGCTTTGTTGAGACGGCGATGACGGCGGAATTGCCCGACACGGTGGTGGCCCGTTATCGCGAGCGAATCCCCGCCGGCCGGTTCGCACAGCCCGAAGAAATCGCCGACGCCGTCTCCTATCTCGCTTCTGAAGGCTCCGGCTACGTGAACGGCGTCGTCCTGAACGTTGACGGCGGCCTCGGCATGGGCCACTGAGCCCCGCGACGTTTGTCTTCCAACCCGAAAGGACCGCAATGAGCGGCATGATGCACAATAAGACCCTCCTCGTGACCGGCATTTTGAAGGAGACGTCGATCGCGTTTCACGTGGCCCGTCTCGCCCAAGAACAGGGTGCGAACGTCATCGTGACCGCCCCGGGACGGCAGGTTCGGCTGCTCTCGGTTATCGCACGTCGACTCCCACAGCCCGCCCCCATTCTCGAACTTGACGTCACGAACGACGACGATGTTGCCTCCCTCGCGGAGCGGGTGGGGGAACACACCGATGAGCTTCACGGCGTCGTGCACTCGATCGGCTTCGCGCCCCAGTCCGTGATGGGTGGCAACTTCCTCACCGGCACCTGGGCGGACGTGTCCAAGGCAGTCGAGGTCTCGGCATTTTCCCTCAAGAGCCTCGCCGTGGGAACCACCCCTCTCATGAAGTCGGGCGCCGCGATCACCGGCCTCACGTTTGATGCGCAGTTCGCGTGGCCGGTCTACGACTGGATGGGCGTGGCGAAGGCGGCCTTCGAATCGACAGCCCGCTATCTCGCCCGCGATCTTGGGCCCGACGGTATCCGCGTAAACCTCGTGTCTGCCGGGCCGCTGCGCACCGTTGCCGCAACCTCGATTCCGGGATTCGATCAGATGGAATCCACCTGGGCGCAGCGTGCGCCGCTCGGCTGGGACGTCACCGACCCGGAGCCGGCAGCCAAGGCCGTTCTCGCGCTCTGCTCGGACTGGTTCCCTGCCACGTCGGGGGAGATCGTCCATGTTGATGGTGGCGTTCATGTCATGGGGCAGTAGCAGCGAACCGCAACGTAACGCACAGCACTCCCGGCCCCGTTGTCGCCCCTCGGTGCATGTGACACAGTAGGGCCCGTGAAAACACTCGTACTCCTGCGCCACGCCAAGGCCGAATCGGAAAGCGACCTTGGCGATCACATGCGTGCGCTGTCCGCGAAGGGCCGCGATCAGGCCCGTGAGTTGGCTGCTCTCATCCACGCCGAGTCCGGCGATGTCGATGCGGTGCTCGTCTCCTCAGCGCTCCGCACGAAGGAGACCTACCGGCTGCTCGCCGGGCAAGGAGAGTCCTGGCCGGCAGGTACCTCCCTTGACGCGCTCTACGAGGCGGGGCCGCGCGAGGTCATGGATGTGCTCGCCGAACATGACGAAGACACGGGCACCATCATGATCGTCGGACACGAACCCACGATGTCTTCACTCGCCCACCTTCTGCACGACGCCAAAGACGAGCTCGGCCAGCAGATCCGTTTAGGAGTCCCGACGGCGACGGCGTGCGTTCTTGACGTTCCTGTGCCGTGGAGCGAGCTCGACCGCAACACCTGCCACGTGCGCGCAGTCGTTCGTCCCGCTTAAGAGCTCACGGCGCCGGCTTCCAGCGGCACGATCCGGCCGCACGGCCTGCTCACCGGGTGATTCGCCTCACCTTTAGAGATAGCCGAGCAATTCTGCGACGGCGTCGAGTCGGCGAAACGGCACGACCGCGTCGCATTCGATCGCGAGTGCGGGCTTGGGGCAGAACCCCACACCAATCGAGGCGGCGCGCACCATGTCCAGGTCGTTTGCTCCGTCGCCGATCGCAGCCGTGCGGCGAGCACCCGCCTCTCGAGCCCATTCGCGTAGGCACTCGGCCTTTGCGGCCGCATCGACGATCGGTCCGCGGACCCCGGTCACGCGCCCGTCACGGACCGCGAAGTGGTTCGCTGCGCGGAAATCCACCCCCAGTTCGTCGAGCAGCGGATCGATGAGCTCGTGAAATCCGCCCGAGACGACGCCGACCGCCCCGCCCGCCGCATGGATCGCATCTACGAGGTCGTACGCTCCGGTGGTCACATTCAATCGGGGACGCGCGCGGGCGAACAGCTCGAGGGGAATCCCACGGAGGGCTTTCACACGCTCACGTAGCGAGGCCGAAAAATCCAGTTCTCCAGCCATTGCGCGTTCGGTAGTTCGCGCGATAGCCGCACCCGCACCGGGCGCGTAGCCTTGCCGCTCTGCGAGGGCCGCGAGCTCATCGAGCCCCTCCTCGTTGATGAGCGTGGAGTCCATATCGAGGACGACAAGCCCGGGGGGCATGGAGGCCAGATCACCGGCGACGTGGAGGCAGGTCACCCCAAGGTCACCGAGCCCGGAGAGGAGCTCGGTGAACATCGCGTCGTGATCATGATCAGCGTGGGTAGGCACCAAGGGTGGCACGTGGCCGCGATAGTCGACGATAGCGAGGTCACCTTTGGGGTGGACCCGTCGTCGTCGTGCGGAGGTAAGCGCGATCCAACCGACGTGCGTGAGCGTGTGTTCGACGTCGGGCAGGAGATGCTCGGGTAGGTCCGCTTCGGCCACCAGGGTGAGGCGGTGATCGATCACCGGGTGATCCGCCAGCCCTTTGGCACCACGGTGATGCCGTTGTCCGTCACGGTGAACCCGCGTGCGCGGTCATATTCGTGATCGATCCCGACGTGCGCGCCCTCTTCGACGACGACGTTCTTGTCGAGGATCGCTCGCACGACCGTCGCATTGCGTCCAACGTTGACCGAGTCGAACACGACGGATTCGCGCACCGAGGACCACGAGTTCACGCGCACGTGCGGGCCCAGGACACTGCCGAGCACCTCGCCGCCGGAAATGATGACGCCGGGGGAGATGATCGAATCGAGAGCATGCCCGAGCCGCTCGCGGTGACCGTAGACGAACTTCGCGGGCGGCAAGCCCGTGTAGCCGGTATAGACGGGCCACTTGTCGTTGTACAGGTTAAACACCGGAGTGACTGAGATGAGGTCTTGGTGCGAGTCGTAGAAGGCGTCCAGCGTTCCGACGTCGCGCCAGTAGTTGCGGTCACGGTCCGTGGCGCCGGGTACCTCGTTATAGGTGAAGTCATAGAGCCCCGCCTGCCCTTGCTCAACGAAGAACGGCACAATGTTGCCGCCCATGTCGTGGGCCGTGTCTTCTTCGGCATCGATTGTGACGGCCTCGCGCAACGCATCTGCCGTCATGACGTAGTTGCCCATCGACGCGAGGATCTCGTCTGGAGAGTCAGGCAGCCCCTCGCATTCGGAGGGCTTTTCGAGAAACTGCTCGATCTTGTGTGGATCGGACTTCGAGGCCTGGATAACCCCGAACTGATGCGCCTCACTCTTCGGGCGGCGAATACCCGCCACAGTGAGGGGGAGCCCTGAGTCGATATGCTGATCGACCATCTGGGAGAAGTCCATGCGGTAGATGTTGTCTGCGCCGCAAATGAGGACGTAGTCGGGCCGCTCGTCGTCGAGCAGGTTCAGCGACTGGTAGATCGCGTCCGCGCTCCCAAGGAACCAATTCTTCCCGAGACGCTGCTGCGCGGGCACGGGAGCCACGTAGTTGCCGAGCAGTGTCGACATACGCCACGTCTTTGAAATGTGACGGTCGAGGGAGTGCGACTTGTATTGGGTGAGGACGACGACGCGCAGGTATCCGGAGTTCACGATGTTGGACAGCGCGAAGTCGACTAGACGGTAAATGCCGCCGAAGGGGACTGCCGGCTTGGCACGCTCTTCAGTGAGCGGCATCAGCCGTTTGCCCTCCCCACCGGCGAGAACGATTGCGAGGACACTCGGTTTTGCCATGTCTTCAGGTTAGGCCTAAATGAGGCGGCAAACTAGGGGTTCGCCGCGCACAGTTCATGGGACAATGGGGCCGTGAGTGCGAAGAATCTACGAGTCGACCTGTTAACCCGTGAGTACCCGCCCCACGTCTACGGTGGCGCCGGAGTTCACGTTGACGAATTGTCTCGAGTATTGAGACCACACGTGGATGTACGGGTGCACGCCTTCGATGGTCCGCGCCCCGAGGGCAGCGTAGCCCCAGGGGTGGATGGCTACAGTGACCTGCCTGAGCTCGCCGAGGCCAACCCGGCTTTGCGTACCTTCGGCGTGGATCTCCTTCTCGCCGATGCCTGCGCCGGCACGGATCTTGTGCACTCCCACACCTGGTATGCAAACCTCGGCGGGCACCTCGCCTCCCTCCTGTATGACGTGCCCCACGTCATCTCCGCCCACTCGCTCGAGCCGCTGCGTCCCTGGAAAGCCGAACAGCTCGGTGGAGGCTACCGACTGTCCTCGTGGGCTGAACGTACCGCCTACGAGGCAGCGGCCGGCGTGATTGCGGTCTCGGGCGGCATGCGCGAGGACATCCTGCGCTCCTATCCGGCGATCGATCCGGACCGGGTGCACGTCGTGCACAACGGAATCGATCTGGAGGGCTGGAAGGCGCCGACCGATGCGGAGCATGCTGAAAGTGTGCGGCAACGGTACGGCATCGACGCGAATCGCCGCGCTGTTGTCTTCGTTGGTCGTATCACCCGCCAGAAGGGGTTGCCCTACCTGCTGCGCGCGGCGCGGAAGCTTCCTGACGACGTGCAACTGATCCTGTGTGCGGGCGCCCCGGATACAAAGGAGATTATGGCCGAGGTCGAGGGCCTCGTTGCCACGCTGCGCGAGGAACGTGATGGCGTCATCTGGATCTCGGACATGCTGCCGCGCCCCGATCTCATCGCCGTCCTCTCGGCGGCAACGACCTTCGTGTGCCCTTCCGTATACGAGCCGCTCGGCATTGTGAATCTGGAGGCCATGGCGGTCGGTCTGCCCGTCGTCGGGTCTGCTACGGGCGGTATTCCGGAGGTCGTCGACGACGGCGTTACCGGCGTCCTCGTGCCGATCGATCAGGTCAGTGATGGGACGGGAACCCCGGTGGATCCCGACCGTTTCGTCTCCGACCTCGCCGAGGCGCTGCGAGGTGTACTCGAAGATCCCGAGCGAGCCGCCGCAATGGGCCGGGCCGCCCGCACCCGGGTGGAGGACCACTTCTCGTGGGAAGCGATCGCCGAGCGGACACTCGAGGTCTACCAGCGCGTACTGTACTGATGCCCCGGGTAGGGTGGAGGCATGAGCGAGCCTGTTTTCCACCTGCAGGGCGTCACCATTCGGCGTGGCGACCACACGATCCTCGACTCCGTTGATCTGGAGGTGCGCGACGGCGAACGCTGGGTCATTTTGGGGCCAAACGGCGCCGGAAAGACCACCGTCTTACAGCTGGCGACCGGGCGTATCTACCCGACTGAGGGCTTCGCCACGATCCTTGGGGAACGCCTCGGCACCGTGGATGTGAGCGAGCTGCGTTCACGTGTCGGGCTCGCCTCCTCAGCGCTCGAGGGGCGCATTCAGGGGCGGGAACGCGTGAAGGATGTCGTCATGACAGCCGCGTACGGGATGATCGGGCGCTGGCGGGAAGCCTACGACGACTTCGATGAACAGCGCGCAGAAGATCTCCTCGCCGCGTTCGGAGTCGTGCACCTGGCTGATCGGGAATTCGGCACTCTCTCCGAGGGCGAGCGTAAACGCGTGCAGGTGGCCCGCGCCCTCATGAGCGACCCGGAACTGCTGCTCCTTGACGAACCGGCCGGTGGCCTCGATCTCGGGGGACGCGAAGAACTGATGGCCGCGCTCACCGAAATCGCTGGCGATGCACGCTCCCCGGTCATCATGCTCGTGACCCACCACGTCGAGGAGATCCCGGAGGGATTCACTCACGCGCTGCTTCTGCGCGACGGGAAGGCGGTCGCGGCTGGCCCCCTCGCGGATACCCTCACCCCCCACCTGCTTTCACGGACGTTCGGCCTCGACCTCCAGGTGGAGCGACACCGAGGGCGATGGTCTGCACGCGCAGCCCTTCGCTAACATATGGGGGACGGCACGTGTGCGGCCGCTGAGAAAGGAGGTCCGCGATGGGGTGGCTGTGGTGGCTCGGCGCGGTCCTAGTCCTCGTGGTGATCGAAATGATCACCGTGGACTTCATCTTCCTAATGCTCTCAGGCGGTGCGCTTGCCGGCATGATCGCCCACCTTCTCGGTGGCGAGTTGTGGGTACAGTTCCTCGCTTTTTCTGTGGCCGCCGTGATCTTGCTCTTCGCAGCCCGGCCCCCGTTGAAAGCCTGGATGCAGCGTCACACGCCCGTGACGCTCACCAATGCTGAAGCCCTTGTGGGGCGCCCTGCCACCGTCCTCCACGAGGTTTCCCGTGGTGGCGGACGGGTAAAACTCGCCGGAGAGGTGTGGAGCGCGCGGACCGACTCGGACGCGACTTTTGCGGAAGGTACCGAGCTCTTCGTGCACCATATCGACGGCGCGATCGCCGTCGTCGGACAATTCCCCGCGCAACCGAAGGAACACCCCCATGCCTGATTCCGGCTTCTCCCTGCTCGTCGTCGTCCTGATCCTGCTCGCGGCCGTCGTGATCATCGCGATCGCGCGAGCTGTGCGGATTGTGCCGCAAGCGGTCGCCCTAATTGTGGAACGCTTCGGCAAGTTCCAGACCGTGATGTATGCGGGTATCCATTTCCTCATCCCATTCGTTGACCGGGTCCGCGCCGGGGTGGACCTGCGCGAACAGGTCGTCTCTTTCGAACCGCAACCGGTCATCACCTCAGACAACCTCGTCGTCTCGATCGATACCGTCATCTACTTCCAGGTGACCGACCCGAAGTCCGCGACCTACGAGATCGCGAACTACATCACCGGTATCGAGCAGCTCACCGTCACGACGCTACGTAACGTGATCGGCTCGATGGATCTCGAGCAAACCCTCACTAGCCGCGACCAGATCAACGGCCAACTGCGCGGTGTCCTCGACGAAGCGACGACGAAGTGGGGGATCCGGGTGAACCGCGTCGAACTGAAGGCCATCGACCCGCCCGCGAGCGTGCAAGGCTCGATGGAACAGCAGATGCGTGCCGAACGGGATCGACGCGCGGCAATTCTCACAGCCGAGGGCGTGAAGCAATCGCAGATCCTCGAAGCCGAGGGTGAGAAGCAGTCGGCGATCCTGCGTGCCGAGGGAATGGCCCAGGCCGCAATTCTGAAGGCACAGGGTGAATCGCGCGCAATTTTGCAGGTGTTCGAGGCGATCCACCGCGGCAATGCGGATCCGAAACTGCTCGCCTACCAGTACTTGCAGACGCTGCCCAAGATTGCCAACGGTTCATCGTCCAAGATGTGGGTTGTGCCCACGGAATTTACGGCGGCTTTCGGCTCGATTGCACGCGCGTTCGGCGGAGCGGAGGCAGATGGCGACAATCCGTTGGCCGGTCCGCCGGTCACCCCGGATGACGACGCCAGTTTTTCCGATGACTTCCCCGAGACCAGCCTGCAAGATCCGGCCGAGGCGCTTGCCGAAGCCCGGGGTGAGGCCGAACGTGCCACCGATGAGGCGTCCGTCGCTGGCGAGGGGTCTGGAGTTCCGTATAGCCGCCACGCGCAAGCTGGCCAGGCACCACTCGGCCAGGAGTCGCCCGCTGACCCGCGCTCGCGCCGCTGGGATCCCGCAGAAGATGTACCGCCCGCAGCCGAACGCGAGCACACACAGCCACTCGAGGAGGGCCCCGACGACGGAGTGCGCCGCTGGCGGCCCGACGCAGACGGGGCGAGCGAATAACGAACGGCTGGGGGGCTCTCCTCGCCGATGCGGGTGAGCCGACCAGTAAGTGTCATGACAGGTAAGAGCGAGGCAGCCCCACCCCACCGGCGGGGCCTGCCCGCTCGTGAACTTGACCGGCCCAGCGACCTGCCGGGTGACGCTCCGGTCCGCCGCTGGGTGGCTGAGGCCCTCACCGAGCTTCGCGTGCCGTGGGACGCGGCGGGCTTGGAGCGCGCATTCGAGCGCGGCAACGTCGTCGATGGAGAAGGTGGACCCGTGGGAGCGGACACCCCCAGTGGCGGGCTTCCTCGCCTTTTTATCCACCGCGACGTGGCCGATGAAGGGAGAGCCCCGACTCGCCTCGGCGTCGTCGCCCGCACCGAGCAGTGGATCGCCATCCATAAGCCGTCCGGGATTGCCACGATGCCGCGCGGGGAGTATGTGGCGCGTTCCGCCGTCGTGATCATGCGACGACAGCTGGGCACCGACGACGTGGTGCCCGCCCACCGTCTGGATCGTCTCACGTCGGGGGTGCTGCTCCTCATCACGAGCCAGAGCGCACGCGGCGCCTATCAGAGCCTGTTCGCGCAGCGCCTGGTACGCAAACGCTACCGCGCCCTCACGAGCCTGCCGCCCACCCGGCTACGCGCTGCCTGTCGGCGCGGCCACGAGGTCGGTCTACACCTCGTGAAGGAGCGCGGCTCCCTCACGGTCTCGGTCCTTCCGGGGAAGGAACCGAACGCACGGACTCGTCTCACCTATGTCGGTGAGCGCACCCCCGGCCAGCGGTCCGGTGGCGAGAGGGGTTCGGGCGCCCGTGTGGGGGAGTGGATTCTCGAGCCGACGACGGGCTACACCCACCAGCTGCGGGCCACTCTCGCGCATCTCGGCGCCCCCATCGTCGGTGATCCCCTCTATCCAGAGGTGGTACCGATGAGCGACCCTCGCTGGGGGCGCGGACTCGCGCTGCACGCCGAATATCTCTCCTTCACCGACCCGCTGACTGGGCGGCTAGTCGACCTGACAGTGGCGCCTCCCTGGGACACATAGCGCAGACCTGCGTCAGATACCCTGCTGTTCCCATGTTCCGAACTGTTGACCATCTGCCGTGACCCATGAGGTTCGGCCATTGCACGCGCGACCTAATACCACGCATCCTGCCGCCGAAGGTGAAGAAAATGGAACGTCACGGGTAAAAACGGCGTGGTCTCCTTGACTCCGCAGCGCACCCGTATCGACTAGGGTGCGGTGGGTCTTGTGAATTGCCCGGTACTGGCGTGTCGACGCTTTGCTGAGCTCGGGACTAATCCGCACATCGGGCACAGCTGTCGAGCCCTGAAGAACAAAGAATTCTCCATCAACGAGCTTCGCTTGTGCGCAGACCCCTTGCCGCTTACCCGTGAGTGTAAAGATGGGGGAGACGCCACCACTGTCACCAGAGGACCTCGGTGCGTTTGAGGGCGACGGTATCCCGCGAAAGATGTCGACGCCAACGACTGGCAGCAGCACATAGAGCTGTTCGAGGAAGTACTCCATATTCGACTTTTCTGCCTCAGAGAGCAGAGTAAAATCTGGCTGGTCGTCGTTATCGAGCGTACAGCGGCCAAGCTCTCGAGCCCGTGACAGCAGGCGCGATTCTAGATAGCGAATATTGGATTTCGTGAGTTGCTGATGGTCTGCTTGCGAGGTCACCACCACAACGCGATCCCACCACGCCTTTTTGCTGGAGTGTTGCCGGAGCCGAGCGCTGATGTCGTCCGTCTCTCCGATATAAATCAGCGGCGTGTTGGGCTCCTCCGAAGAGGCGTCTGTGCCCAAGAGGATGTAGACCCCTGTTCGAGCACATTCGACGCGGCGGAGAAGATCCTTGAGGCCTGCGCGCTGAGTCGCCATGACGTGCCCGGTCCAATTGACGATCTCCGCGGTTCTTAGGCCGCCAGGGCGACCGTCGACCAAAAAGAGAAGTACCTGCTTGCCTTGACTCATTGGTGCAATCGATGTCCTCGTGTCACAGATAGTAAGACGGCGTGACGATCAGCGAGGTGCCCTGGTGTCAGTGTGAGGTGATACCAGGGCACCGGGCCGTGAGTGATCACGTTAGACGTTGCGGTAAGTGGCCGTGAGAGTGGCCCGCGCGATCGTGTGGAAGAGCATCGTGAAGGCTGCGACTGTCGGGGAGGCCGATTCGTCGAGCTCCAGAGTATCGACGTCTAGGGCATGCACCGCGAAGATGTAGCGGTGTTCACGATCGCCCTTCGGTGGGGCCGCTCCCATGAAAGCGTGCTCGCCTCCGTCATTGCGCACGTGGAAGGCTGCACCCTCCAACGTGAGGTCAGATTCGCCGGTGCCCGCCGCAAGTTCCGTGGTCTCGGACGGAATATCGAGGATCGTCCAGTGCCAGAAACCGGCCGGCGTCGGAGCATCCGGATCGAAGCAGGTGACCGCGAAGGATTTGGTGCCCTCCGGGAAGCCACTCCACGACAGATGTGGGGAGGTGTTTCCTCCCGCAGCGACCTGGGCGTCGGGCAGTTCCCCGCCGTCGCGCAGATCGGAAGAGGTCAGCTGGAATGCCGGGACCTCCGGGAGCATCTCGTAGGGATCGGGGGCGACGGGACGGGACAGATTCATGAGTCCTCCATTTCAGCAGTCCGTGGGACCGTTGTCCCCTTCTAGGGTAGTGGGCTGCCTCACTAATCGACATCTTGGCGCGCACACCACGAGGGACCTGCGGCGTTAATGCGTGAAATGAGGTCCATGCCGTGATATTGGGCAGATTCAGGTGAGGTAAGTAGGGGCTCATGTCACACGCTGATCGAACTGCCGTTCGATACCGTCACGATGATGTCGGAGGAGGGCGCTAATCTAGAAAGCGTCTCGAACAGATGTACGATCACGGGTGGGGAAGGAAATCGAGGTGGAACGGCTCGCTCAAGCTCGGGCGGCGCTTGCCGCAGCAGAGACTCACACCGGGGTGCGTCCGGCGGATGCGGGGATTCCCGTCCCGCCGGCATTGCGCACGCTGCTGCCCGGCGGAATACCACGCGGAGGCGCCGTCTCAGTGCTCGGCTCGCGCACGATCATGTGGTCTCTTGTGAGCGCCGCCATGGGCCAGGATGGCTGGTGCGTCGTGGTTGGGCTGAGCGACGTCGGGTGGTATGCCGCCCAGCAAGCAGGCGTCAGCCTGGAGCGCGTGCTCTATCTTCCTGAGGGAGCAACCCCACCGATCCTGGCCGCTGCCATCGACGGCGCCGACGTCGCCGTTCTGGGACCGGGGCATCGGCTGACCCCTGCGGAGGTCCGCGCTATGTCAGCCCGTCTACGCAACCGTGGGAGCCTGCTGGTGACTTCCGCACCCTGGCCCGGCGCCATCCAACTCGACGCGCGGATCACGCACGCGACGGGCTGTTCGAACGGCGCCGGATACGTGAGCGAATGGATTCTCGAGGCCCGGCGCGGTCCCACCCGGGTACGGCTCGCCGCGGGCGAGACGGTGCGCACCTACGAGCCCCTAGCGGTCGTCTCGTGACCCGCTACGTGTGCGTGTGGGTGCCCAATTGGCCGCTCGCCGCAGCCGTGAGTGAAGGCGTGACAGATGCGACGATTCCCGCAGCCGTCCACGATTCGCGTTCCCTCATTGCCGTCTCCCCGGTCGCAGTACGACGCGGTGTGCGCCGCTCCATGCGTCGACGCCAGGCTCTTGCGATCTGTCCCGACCTGCAGCTCATCGCGGATGACGCCGCCCGGCAAGCCCGTGCCTTCGAAGCGGTGATGAGCGGCATCAGTGAGGTCATTGCCCTGCCGGTCATCGTACGTCCCGGCCTCGTCATCGCGGATGCACGCGGCCCTGAACGTCACTGCGGGGGCGCCCTGCCACTCGCCGAACGCACCACGGGCGCCATCATCGAAGCATCGGGTGCGGAAGGCTACGTGGGGATCGCCGATGGCATATTGGCTGCTATCCTTGCCGCACGCACGCAGCGGATCATCGAGGCGGGGGCTAGTGCCGAATTCCTCTCCTCCCAGCCACTCACCGCGTTGCTGAGCGCAGCGATCGGTCCTACGCGCATCGCGGAAACCCGAGAACTCGTGAACCTGTGCGCCCGGTTTGGAATTCACACCATCGGCGAATTCCTCGGCCTGTCGCGATCGGCCGTCGCGACGCGCTTCGGCGCGAGCGGGCTCGCTGCCTACGATCTCGCCGACGGGCGCGACGTCGTCTTGCCACATGCCGCACCCCACGAGGGCGACGTGAGTGTGGGGCGAGATCTCGATCCTCCCGTCACGACGACGACAGCGGCCGCGTTTCTCGCCCGTACACTCGCCGAACAGTTAGCAGAACGGCTCGCCGCCCGGCACTGCACGCACCTGGTCGTTCTCGCGCGCACCGTGCAGGGGAGCGAATACGAACGTACCTGGGTGGTCTCCAGCACGGATGGTGGGGTGGCCCTCACCCCGCGAGACGTCACGGACCGGGTGCGTTGGCAGCTCGATGCCTGGCTCACGGGACGCGGCGAGGCCCCTCCCGACGGCGAACTTGCTCACTTGCAGTTGCGGGCTCGCGGCGTAGGGCTCGGATCCGGACGCGGGGTACCCCTGTGGGGGAAGACCAGGGCGCGGGAAGGAGGCGAACGCGTCCTCACCCGCCTACAGTCACTCGCCGGCCTCGACAACGTCTATGTGGTCCTCCCGCAGGGGGGCCGGGATCCGCGTGGTCGCGCCCTGGTACGCCCCGCCATCGCGTCGACCACGGTGGCGCGTACCGAGGCAGGTCCGTGGTGTGGGGCGCTGCCCGGTCCCGCACCCACCACCGTGTTAGACCGGAGGATCGCGGTGACCTTGCGGGATGCGAACGGGTGTGACATTCCTGCGCGGGCGGGCGAGCTCGGCTGGATGGAAAGTCCTAGACACTACCGCCTGGCGGCGCCACTGGCGGGCGTCCCCCGAGAGGGCGAGGTCCTGGAGTGGGCCGGCCCGTGGCCGATGCATGAACGGTGGTGGCGGGGGCATGGTGTGCGGGTCTACCTGCAGCTCGTCCTTGCGCAGGCGCCACCACTGCTCATCGTGGGGATCGCGGATACGTGGCGTGTGGAGGGGAGTTATGACTGAACCACGCTACGCCGAGTTGCACTCCCATTCCGCCTACACCTTCTTACGCGGGGCCAACCAGCCTGCCGAACTCGTGCACCGGGCCGCACAGGAGGGTTATTCGGCGCTTGCCCTCACCGATGTCGACGGACTCTACGGAGTTGTCCAGCATGCCCGCGCAGCGGCCGACGTCGGTCTGCCTACCGTGATTGGCGCCGACGTCACCTACACGATGGCCGACCTCGAAGGGACGCAGGCCAGTTCCACCTTTCAGTACGCAACTGAGAAGAAGGCGCGCTCCGCCCACGCGGTGGCGCGCGGAGCGCAGGCTGACGCTGGGCAGGTGGAATCCGACGCAGCCCGCCTCGTTGTCGTGGCTCGCGGAACCGAGGACTACGCGCACCTCTCGCGTACGTTAGCCGCCGCCCATCTGGCGGCGGGTGATGAGAATGATGGCCGCCAGCGCCCCGTCCGCACGAACCTCGCGGACCTCGCTGCAGGGGGTGAATTCCTCGTGCTGACCGGCTCACGCTATACGGGGGCCGTGCCACGATCCCTCCTCGCGGGGGAGCCCGCTCGGGCCACACGCCACCTCGACGCCCTCATCTCTCATTTCGGGCGCGAGAGCGTCGCCGTGCAGATCAGCGCTCATGCCCTGCCCGATGACTCCCACCTGCACGACGCACTGGCCGACCTCGCCGCTGCCGCCGGAGTACCGCTCGTAGCCGCCGGGGACGTCTACTGCGCCCGGCCCGAGGACTTCGCGCTCTACACGGCCCTCCACGCCACCCATCGCATCGAATCTCTCGATGCCGCAGACCCCTACCTGCCGCCCAGCGCCCCCTACCTGCGGAAACGTTCCGACCTCGCTCGCCTGTATCAGCGACACCCCCGCGCTCTCGAGACAGCCGATCAGCTCGGACGCGAATGCGCGTTTGACCTTGCTCTCATCGCCCCGCAGTTGCCTCCCCACCCCGTCCCGGAGGGCTATACCGAAGCCAGTTGGTTGCGCGAACTTACGGCCCGCGGCGCGCGTGAACGCTACGGAGAACCCGGGGCCGAACGCGTGCCGGGTGCCTACGCCATGCTCAACCACGAACTTGCGATCATCGAACAGCTGGGGTTTCCTGGCTATTTCCTGATCGTTCACGAGATCGTCCAATTCTGTCGTTCCCGTGGCATCCTCTGCCAAGGGCGCGGCTCCGCCGCCAATTCCGCGGTATGTTACGCGCTCGGTATCACCGCGGTTGACGCCGTCACCCACCGCCTCCTGTTCGAACGTTTCCTTTCACCGGGCCGCTCTGGTCCCCCCGATATCGACGTCGATATCGAATCCAACCGCCGCGAAGAAGTGATCCAATTCGTCTACCGCCGTTATGGGCGCACTCATGCGGCCCTCGTCGCAAACGTCATAAGTTACCGGCCGCGCTCCGCCGTGCGGGACGCCGCCCGAGCCCTCGGGATGAGTGCCGGTGCCGCCGATGCCATGACCAAACGGCTCGAACGCTACCGCTCCCTCGAACCGGGGGTTCTACCCGAACCTGTCGAACACCTCGCCGAACAATTCCTTCGCCTGCCTCGCCACCTCGGGATCCATCCGGGTGGGATGGTGCTGTGCGATCGCCCCATTGTCGACGTGTGCCCCGTGCAGTGGGCGGCCATGCCGGGGCGCTCTATCGTGCAGTGGGACAAAGACGACTGCGCGGACGCGGGGCTCGTGAAGTTCGACCTGCTCGGACTGGGCATGCTCACGGCACTGCGCCACGCATTCGACACGCTGCGTAGGCTTGGCGTCCACCATGACGGCAGGCCCATCGATCTGCACGACATCCCGCAGGAGGATACCGCCGTCTACGATCTGCTGTGCGCGGCCGACACGATCGGAGTTTTCCAAGTCGAATCGCGTGCCCAGCAACAGAACTTGCCGAGGATGGCACCCCGGTGCTTTTACGACATTGTCATCGAGGTCGCGCTTGTCCGGCCGGGGCCCATCCAGGGTGGATCCGTGAACCCCTATATCCGCCGTCGGCTCGGACACGAGCCCGTCACCTACCCACACCCAAGCGTGGAAGGCGCACTGAAAAAGACCCTCGGGGTACCAATCTTCCAAGAGCAGCTCATGCAGATCGCGGTCGATGCCGCCGGTTTTACACCCGCCGAAGCCGATCAATTGCGTAAGGCCATGGGGGCGAAACGTTCCAAGGAACGGATGGCGGCGCTGCGTGGACGTCTCCTTGAGGGGATGGCAGCGCGCGGCATCCCCGCCAAGGTGAGAGAAGAGATCTATACGGAACTGCAGGCGTTTTCGAGTTTCGGTTTCCCCGAATCCCACTCCTTCTCCTTCGCCTACCTCGTCTATGCGTCCGCTTACTTGAAGGTGCACCACCCCGAGGCGTTTTATGCCGGTCTACTCGCCTCCCAGCCCATGGGCTTTTACTCACCGAACTCGCTTGTCGCCGACGCACGCCGGCACGGTGTGTGTGTCCTACCCGCCGATATCGACAGCTCTGACGTGGAGGCTGCTGTCGTCGAGGCTGCGCCGGCACCCACCCGTCCAGACGAATACGATCCCGACGTCGCCCACCTCGTGCACCCGGATCCCCGTCTCGCCGTCCGTCTCGGGCTCGCCCCGGTGCGCGGGATCGGAGAGGCGAGCGCGCAGCGGATCGTGAAGGCCCGTGAGAGCCAAGAGTTTCACGACGTCACGGATCTCGCCGCCCGAGCACGCCTCACCACCCGCCAGATAGAAAACCTCGCGACCGCCGGGGCCCTCACCCGTTTCGGGACCCGGCGCCAGATGCTCTGGTCGGCGGCCGCTGCAGGCGCCGCGGCGGGACAGACCCACAGGGTCGGAGACCACACCTACATCCAGGAGCCGCTGCCCGGCATCGATGTGCCGGGGGACCTGCCGCACCTGCCGCACCTGGAGGAGAGCGAACGCGCCCGCCTTGATTTGTGGGCGACGGGCCTTTCCACCACCGAACACCCCGTGTCCTTCATCCGGGAGCGCCTATATGCCGCGGGGGTGCGCTCGGTCTCGGCGATGAAACAATGCCCGGACGGGACCCGGGTACGCGTGGCAGGACTCGTAACCCACCGGCAGCGGCCCGCGACGGCGAGCGGTATCACCTTCCTCGCCCTCGAAGATGAGACGGGCATGGCGAACGTCGTGTGTTCTCCGGGACTGTGGGCGAGGTATCGGGCAGTCGCGCGGGGATCTGCCGCACTTGTCGTGAGGGGAATCGTGCAGGCCTCCGATGGGGCCTATGCGCTGCGGGCCGACCGCATTGACCGACTTGATCTCCCGGTACCCAGTATGTCGCGGGACTTCCGTTAGCGTGGGCGTCACGCTAGGCGTTCAGCAGTTCCTCCTCATCAACCTCGGGCAACTCCTCAAGCCGCGGATCCTTGTCATGCAGTGTCGAGTAGACGGCCCAGATCACCGCGATGATCGGAATGGCGATCACCGCGCCTAGTAGGCCCGCCAGGAACGTTCCGGCAGTTACGCCGAGCGCCACTACGACGGGATGCAGCGCCACTTGCTTGCCCATGACGAGTGGCTGGAGCACGTGCCCTTCGAACTGCCCGATGAGCGCGATGCCGAGGCCTACCATGATGGCCTTACCGATCCCATCCGCCGCGAGCGCCACGATCATGGCAATCACCATTGCGGTCGGTGCCCCCACGAGCGGGATAAAGGCACCGATGAGGACGAGCACGGCGAGCGGAGCCGCGAGTGGTATGCCTAGCAGCCAGAGCAAAATGAATGCGAAGAGCGCATCTGAGACCGCGACGATCATCGTGCCGCGCGCGTATCCCGAGAAGGTAAGCCAGCCCGCCGCGGCCGCGCGATGCGTATTTTCGCGGTTGCGGGCGGGAAGCTCGTTCAGGAACCAGAGCCACATCTTGTCGCCCTTGTACAGGAAGAAGATTGTGACGAACAGAGAAAGCGCGAGGATCGTGAAGATGATGGCGACGACGCCCGCGTTGGAGAGGACCTGGCTCGCGAGGTCGCCCGCGTTATCTTGCACGTAGGCGGTGCCCTGATCGACGAGATCCTTCACGCCGTCGCTGATTTCCTGGCGGGTGAGATGCCAGGGGAGCGGGCCGTGTTCCATGAAGTCGACGATCTGATCGATACCGTTCGAGAACTGGTCGGCTAGATCGTTCCATTCCCCCGAGACCGAGTAGGCCACGTAAAAGATCATTCCGCCAAAGATCCCGAACGTTCCGAGAAGTGAGAGGAGCACCGCAAGGGCACGTGGCATCCAGCGGGCGAGCCAGGACACGATCGGCCAGAGCACGGAGGTGAACACGAGCGCGAGGAAGACTGCGATGAAGACCAGTTCGATCTTCGAGGTGAAGTAGACGAGGGCCGCAATAATGATGCAGATACCAATGAGATACCAGGCGCCAAGCCCGTATTTTGACAGCCACCTGGGCACGGGGGATGACTGGCTGGTGTGTAGCGTGCGCTCGGGCATGCGTCGCACATGCGGGCGGCCTGCCGTCGTCGCCCGGTAGCGTCGATTGGCATTCAGTTCTGCTTGCTGCGGCGCCCGCGGCGGCGCGGAGGTCGGACGGTTCGGTGCCAGTGGTGTCGCGGTGGTGGGAATCCCGGCCGGATTTCGACGACGACGAGCCGCCCGAGCAGCCTTCTCTCCGGCGCTGCGTACGGCCCGCGCGGCGCGTCCTATTCTGCCCATAGTCTCCTCCTACCTCTGCATCTTAGGCCCGGGTGAGGTCGCGACGCACCGTCAGCCCGAGCAGCTGCGCGACCTCCTCAAGGTCGCCCGCAGGCGGGAAATCTCCCGCTTCCGCGGCGCTGCCATAGCCCCAGGCGGCGAAAATGGCCTGCAGGCCGTAGGTCGCTGCTCCCTCCATGTCGTAGAAGCGGTCCCCAATCATGCAGATCCGGAAACGCTCCTCACGCGGCTCGCGGATTCCGGCCTCATCCAAACGGTCGAGACAGGTCGCGATTACGGCGTCCTTCGTGAGCCGCCCTTCGCTCTCGTCAGCGCCTGTCACGACATCAAAGGCAGCCATGAGGTCGTGATGGGCGAGGATTTCTCGCGCCGAACCCTCAGGTTTCGCCGTCGCGATTGCCTGGCACAACCCGGCATCGGCGCAAGCCTCGAGGGTTTCTCGCACGCCAGGATAGAGAGGAGCCTCGCACATGATGTCCTGGTAGATCTCGCGATAGACCGCGACCACCTCGGCTAAGCGCTCCTCGGACACGCCGCAGTAGGCCGGCAGCCCGTGCAGGAGAGGGGGGCCGACGCACTTGCGTGCGGCGCTCGTGGAGACGGGCGGTAGCCCGCACCGAACGAGGGCCTGCTGGATTGCGGAGGTGATCGCTGGCCCAGAGTCCGTGAGCGTGCCATCGAGATCCCACAGCACGACACGGGTGGAGACCAGAGATGTGGGCGATATTACGTCGTCAAGATATTCCGTCACGTTGTCACCATAACCCGGTTTGGGGTCTATACTGGGTGGCCCCAATTTTTCGTATGGAAGCCGATAATGCTCGTTTCACTCTACCGCCGCTACCTGGCTGGGCACCGTCGCGCACTGCTGATTATCGCGGTAATGCAGCTCCTCCAGACCGGGGCGGCTCTCATGCTCCCGACCCTTGCCGCTGACGTGATTGACGAGGGCGTCCTCGAGGCGGACATCCCTCGTATTTGGACTCTCGGCGGCTTCATGCTCGCGCTCTCGGTCGTGCAGGTGGTCACGAATATCATCGCGGTACGTTTTGGCGCGCGCACGGCGGCGAGTGTGGGACGCGAGGTACGTCGCGACGTGTTCACTCACGTACAACGCTTCTCCACTGCGGACATCTCTACCTTCGGCGCCCCCTCACTCGTCACGCGCGCCACGAATGACATCCAGCAAATCCAGATGGTCCTGACCTTCATTCTGACGATCATGGTGATGGCCCCCCTCATGCTGATTGGCGGGGTTGTGATGGCTCTTCGGGAAGACGCGGGTCTTTCCCGCCTCCTCGTCGTTGCCGTCCCCGTACTCGCCGCCATCATGGTTTTGGGGATGGTGAAACTGCGGCCGCTGTTCGCCGTAATGCAGAAGCGGATTGACGCGATGAACCGCGTCATGCGAGAGCAGCTTACGGGGGTGCGTGTCATCCGCGCGTTCGTTCGCCAGAAAGAGGAACGCGTCCGCTTTACCCGAGTGAATGAGAACCTGCGGGACATCTCCGCGTCGACGGGGTTCGTCATGGCGTGGCTGTTCCCATCCGTGAACGTCATCGTTGGGCTCTCATCCGTGGCCGTCGTGTGGTTCGGTGGGTTGCGAGTCGATGACGGTGCCATGCAGGTTGGCTCTCTCGTCGCATTTTTGTCTTATCTCATGCAGATTTTCATGGCCGTCATGCTTGGCTCGTTGATCCTCATGATGGCGCCGCGCGGCGAGGTTGCTGCCTCCCGAGTCAGCGAGGTTCTTGCGCACGAACCCGCGATCGCAACGCCGCACACGACCCGTTCCCTCCCGTCAGGGCCACTCACCTTCGCACTCGAAGACGTGTCCGTTCGATTCCCCGGCGCCCAGCGCAGCGTTCTTGGGGATATCAACCTTTCGCTCGAACCTGGCACGGTCACGGCCCTCATCGGAGCGACGGGGTCCGGTAAGTCGACCCTCGTGAACCTTCTACCTCGGCTCATGGATGCGAGTTCGGGCACGCTGCGCGCGGGTGGTATCGACTATCAGCAGCTCGATCTCCAGGAGTTGCGCTCTCGAATCGCCATCGTTCCGCAGCGCGCCTTTCTTTTCTCCGGCACAATTCGCTCGACCCTCTCTATGGCCGATCCGGGGGTCGACGACGAAATCCTGTGGCGCGCACTGTCCATCGCTCAGGCCGACGATTTTGTCCGGGCGAATCCGGACGGCCTGGACGCCGTCGTCGAGCAGGGGGGATCAAACTTCTCTGGAGGGCAGCGCCAACGCCTCACGATTGCGCGCGCACTCGTACGATCAGCCGACCTGTACATCTTCGATGACTCATTCTCGGCGCTCGACACCGCAACCGAAGCGCGTCTGCGGGAGGCGCTCGCCCAGAATGTGGGTCATGCAGCCCAACTCATCGTCGCCCAGCGTGTGTCGACCGTGCGGACCGCAGATGCGATCGCCGTGCTCGATCATGGCCACATCGTCGGCTATGGCTCTCACGACGCGCTCTTGGAGACCTGCGCGACCTACCGGGATATCGCCGCGTCCCAGCATGCGATGGAGGTGCTCTAATGGCTGCCAAGACTTCTCGGGGCTTCGATCCCACGGGCCGCTCGCGTAACCTGCGAGGAGCGGTCTCCCGTACCCTCACCTACCTCCGTCCCGAACGTGGCAGGCTTCTCGCCGTGATCGCTCTGTCGATCGTCTCGGTCGCGGCGCAGGTCTTTGGGCCGAAGATCCTTGGGCAGGCCACCAACCTCGTCGTCGCCGGCATGGTCGGTCAACATCTACCAGCGAGCGCCTCTAAGGCGGAGATCATTGCGCAGCTGCGGGCCTCTGGACAGGACCGAATGGCCGACACGATGTCCACGATGGACTTCACTCCTGGTGTTGGGTTGGACACGGGGGCGCTTGCGAGAACCCTCGCGCTCGCACTCATGCTCTACGTGGTTTCCGCCCTGCTCATGTGGCTGACCTCGCGCATGATCACACGCATCGTGCAGCGTACGGGCTACCGGCTGCGCTCCGAGGTGAACCGCACGGTGGACGAGCTGCCCCTCGCCTACCTCGACTCGCACGCGCGTGGCGACCTCCTGTCCCGGGTAACGAACGATATCGATAACGTGACCCAGGTCCTCCAACAATCTCTCGCGCAGATCATCACCTCGCTCCTCACGGTGCTGGGCATCCTTACGATGATGGTCGCGATCAGCTGGCAGCTCGCGCTCGTTGCGCTGATTATCGTCCCCCTTGCCGTCGTCACCACCGGACTCATTGCGAAGCGCGCCCAGCCTCATTTCGCTACCCAGTGGCGCGCGACGGGCGACGTCGGCTCGACTGTTGAAGAGTCCTTCACGGGGCACGAGATCATCGCCGCCTACGGCCTTCAAGAGAGTAACGCCGCGTCCTTCGCCGAGCACAACGAGGAGCTCGCCCACGCGATGTTCCGTTCCCAGTTCATCTCAGGCACCATCATGCCTTCGATGAATCTGCTCTCGAACATCTCCTACGTACTGGTCGCAGTCGTGGGTGGGATGCGCGTCGCGAATGGACAGATGAACGTCGGCGACGTCCAAGCCTTCATCCAGTACACGCGGCAGTTTAATCAGCCGCTAGCCCAGTTGGGGTCGATGGCAAATCTCATCCAGTCGGGTGCGGCATCTGCGGAACGGATCTTCGATCTGCTGGACGCGGAGCTCCAGCGTCCGGACACCGGAGGGGCACATCTGCCCGAACGCGTGGCGAGCGTCGAGTTCGACCACGTGGCATTCTCCTACACGCCCGACACCCCCGTGATCCACGACCTATCGCTCTCGGTAGCGCCGGGCCAGACGGTGGCGATCGTCGGACCAACCGGCGCAGGTAAGACCACCCTTGTCAACCTCCTTATGCGCTTTTATGAGGTTGATTCTGGGGAGATCAGGATTGACGGCGTACCGATCGCAGAGGTGGATCGGGACGAACTGCGCTCCCGCTTCGGGATGGTGCTACAGGACACGTGGCTCTTTGAAGGCACGATCGCAGACAACATTGCCTTCGGTAAGGAAGGGGCGAGCCGTGCCGACGTTGAGGAGGCGGCACACCATACCGGTGTTGACGCGATGATCCGCGCGCTGCCCGACGGGTATGACACCGTGATCTCAGAGGAGGCGGAGACGATCTCGGTGGGCGAAAAACAGCTCATCACGATCGCTCGAGCCTTCCTTGCCGACCCGCAGATCCTCATCCTGGACGAGGCCACGTCCTCAGTCGACACGCGCACCGAAATGCAGGTGCAGCAAGCGATGAGTGCCCTACGCGAAGGGCGCACTGGGTTCGTCATCGCGCATCGCCTCTCCACGATCCGCGACGCAGATGTCATCGTGGTCATGGAGGCCGGCGACGTCGTCGAGATGGGAACCCATGACTCCCTGCTCGCCCAGGACGGGCGGTATGCCGCGCTCTACCGTGCCCAGTTCTCCCGCGCGAGCACATCCGAGAGAAACTCACGCGACCAGCGTTGACTCCGGCACCCCAGTCTACGCGGGTGATACACGCCCGGCAGTAGGCCCGAGCCAAGAGTATCCTCGACTGGAGGATCGGGGCCGGAGAAGCGAGAGGGAGGCGGCCGCGTGGCGGGCAGGTCAGACGGGTTGCGCCCGGGGCACGGCGCCTACCTGCGGGCGACAGTGGCGCTGTTCTTCCTGGGGATCGCCGCCTTTTCCCAGCTCTACACAGTCCAGCCGCTCCTCGTGACGATTGGCGCGGAGTTTCGTGTCGGCGCGGGGGAGACGTCGTGGCTCATGAGTGCCGCGACGGCCGGCATTGCCGTCGCGGTCCTGCCAATCGGACACTATTCGGGGCGCTTCGGGCGGCGGCGCACGATGCTCGTTGGGCTTGCGCTCGCGACCGCGGCCGGCGTCGTCCTCACACTTCTGCATTCCTGGCCCCTGCTCATCGCGATCCGCGCCCTACAGGGCGTCGCACTCTCGACCGTCCTCGTCTCCGCGATGGCCTGGGTGGTCGCCTCTGCGCACCCGCTCGCGGTCACCCGGCTCGGGGGCCTGTACATCTCGGGGACGAGCATCGGCGGAATGACGGGTAGGCTCGTCGCTGGTTTCGCGGCCGAACTCGGGACCTGGCGTACCGGCGTACTCACCGCGACCGTCGTCGCCGCTGTCTGCGGCGGGATCGCCCACCTGCTGCTGCCCGGCTCGGAGGTCTACGAGGAGCGCACCGCCGACGAGAGGGGAGAGGATCCCTACCGTCGGGTGCGCCTGACGATGTACGTGACGGGAGCACTCGGCATGGCCGTGTTCGTCGGCATCTTTAATGTCATGAGCTACCGAATGGCTGGACCGCCATTTCACGTGGGGACCGCCGTCACCTCACTGCTCTTCCTCACCTACCTCGCGGGCACCTGGACCTCCGCGATTGCCGGCCGAATCTCGGCGCGCTTCGGGCTGCGCCGTTCCCTCGTGCTCGGGATTGGCGCGTGCGCCCTCGGGATCCTCACGACACTCACACCCTCTGTCCCCGTCTTGATCGGGGGACTCGTGATTCTGTGCGCCGGCTTCTTCCTGGCACACGCTCTTGCCTCCGCCTCGGCGGCGGCCTACGCCCCGCGACCGTCTGCCGCCTCCTCCCGCTATTCGCTGGCCTACTATGCGGGCTCCGCACTCGGCGGCGTGGTGCTTGGCTACGCGTGGGAGGGCGCCGGCTGGACGGGGACCGTGACGGGCGCGCTCGGCATGCTAGCCCTCGTCGTGGTGGTGATCGTGGCGACGCCGACGCCGCCACGACCGATCCGTTAGGCCAGACCCCGCCGTTCGAGGAGGGGGTCCAGGCGAGGTTCGCGTCTGAGCAGTGCACGCACCGAGGTCATTGGTTCGCGGGAGTTGCCACGAGAGAGAACCTCAGTGCGGAATCGCTGTCCGGCCGCGCGGTTCAAGCCGCCATCCGCACCGTCGTTCGCCTCGGTTCTGAACCAGGTGACCGTGTCCGCATCGAAGACCTCACTCCACACGTAGCTGTAATAGCCAGCGTCATACCCGCCCGCAAATGTGTGCGCGAAGTAGGTGGAGCGGTAGCGCGGCGGTACGACGTCGATTCCGAATTCGCGTAGCACCCGCGCTTCGAAGCGTTCCACCTCGGAGATATCCGAGGGGACCTCGGTAGGCGAGAGGCGGTGCCAGGCCTGGTCGAGCAATGCCGCCCCGAGGTATTCGCTCGTCGCAAAGCCCTCGCCATAGCTTCCCAGCGAGCGGAGGGTCTCGATCCATGACTCTGGCATCGGTTCGCCGGTCTCGTAGTGGCGCGCGAAATTACGGATGACGCGCGCATTATCCATCCACATTTCGTTGAGCTGGGAGGGATACTCCACGAAGTCGCGGGGCACCGATGTGCCCGATTGGCTTGGCCAGTAGACATCTGAGCAGATGCCGTGCAGGGCGTGCCCAAACTCATGGAAACAGGTGCGCACCTCGTCCCACGTCAGGAGAGCGGGCTCACCCGCGGCCGGCGGCGTGATGTTCAGACAGTTAAGAACGATGGGTTTCTCGCCGCGCAGCCGATTCTGTTCGACGAGGCTGGTCATCCAGGCGCCGCCCTTTTTGCCGGGTCGAGCGAAGTAGTCGCCCACGAACAGCGCGATACCCTCACCATTCGCGTCGCTCACCTCCCAGATCCGCACGTCGGGCGCGAAGCCCCTCAAGTCCTCACGCTCGCGAAAGCTGAGGCCGTAGAGCTCGTGCGCGGCGAAAAAGACACCGTCCGTGAGGACGCGATCGAGCTCGAGATAGGGACGCATCGAGGCGTCATCAAGCTGGAAACGCTTGGCCCGCAGCTTTTCGGAATAGTAGGACCAATCCGAGATCGCGAAGGTGCGAGGGTCTTCCTGGCTCATGAGCTCGGCCAGCTCGGCTTCTTCAGCGCGCGCATTGCGGGCCGCGGGGCCCGCGAGCTGCAGGAGGCGCTCCATGATGGCCTGCGAGGTCGCGGCGGCCCCGTCCTCGGCGACGTAGTCGGCGTGGTGATCGTAGCCGAGCAGCTGGGCTCGTTCCGCCCGCGCCCGGGCGAGTTCCAGCACGATCTGGCGGGTGTCCGTGTCCGCCTCCTCGCCCCAGTTGCGCGACGCGGAGGCTTCATACAGGCGAGCGCGCGTGTCTGCATCCGCCAGAGATGCGGAGATGGGCTGCTGGGTGGGTGACTGTAGCGGGATACGCCACGAGCCATCCTCCTGGCGAAGACTCTCGCGGGTGCGCTGGTCGAGGCCAGCGAGATCGGCCTGGGTGACCGGCAGGGCGTGGCTGCCGATCGCGGCGACCACCTTGCGCCCGAACTGAGACTGTAAGGTCGCGATCCGCGCATTGAGCTCGCGCAGGCGGGCCTGATCATCTGGCGTCAGGTCTACCCCGGCTCGCCGGAAGTCCTTGAGATAGGTGTCGAGGAGCCAGGCGGTGTCGGCGCTGAGCTCAGCACCGCTCTCCTTGAGGGCGACGAGGCGCGCATAGATGCGCTCGTCGAGGTAGAACTCGTCGACATGGGAGGCGAGTAGGCTCGAGAGCTCTTCATCGAGTTCGTCATACTCCTGCCCACCGAGTGAGGAGGCCAGGGCCGCGAAGGTATATCCGGCACGGCGCAAGAGAGCGCCCGACTGTTCGATCGGTTCCAGGACCGTCTCCACGGTCGCGCTCTCGGCGTTTTGGGCAATGTCTTCCCATTCGGCGCGCTGGCGCGCACAGCCCTCCCGGATCGCCTCGGCGAGGAGCGCCGGGGTGAGGGAATCGAAATCGGGCAGTCCGTAGGGCAGGTCGGACGCAGAGGCCATCGGGTGGTCAGTCGCAAGAGTCATGACGCCTATGGTGCCACGCACCACGCGCCTGCGCCGAGCGGCCCCGCGGACTAGCTCTCGGTTCGACCGGTTAGGATTTCGCGGAGCCGCGGGGGCTCATAGTGGGGGCCTTTGAGCACCTTGCCATCCGCCCGGAGGATCGGTCTGCCATCATTGTCGAGCTTCGTGAGGTTTGATCGGTGAATCTCGCGCAGTACGGAATCTAGCGGAATTCCGGTGAGAATCGCCATCCCGTAGATGACGTAGGTGAGGTCCCCGAGTGCGTCGGCCGTAGCGACAACGTCACCGTGGATCGGTCCCTGATCAATCGTGGCGAAGGCGGTGTCGATCACGCGAGCCGCATCCGGGCCACGTACAGCCGCCACGAGCTCGATGAACTCCTCCGCAATGAGGCGCAATCGCATCGCGACCTGGGGATGGTCGAGGTTTGCTTCTCCGCTCCCAATCGTCATATTGAACAGGGCGTGGAACTGGCGCACCATCGCGGCCGTGCTCGATTCGTCGGGGCGAACCGTGTGTGGAGCCCCGCGCTGCGCCCAGTCCGCTGCGATGAGCGTACCAACCCATGCGTCGTGCAGGATTCCGCGGCCGAGGACCTCCGAGGGGATCACGGCGTGCATGGAGAATCCGAGGCGGCGGGCGACGGCGAGGGCGGCAGGGTTGTCGGTCCGAACGCGGATTCGCACCACCTCGAGGCCGAGGTGCGAGAATCCCTCGTCCAAGACGGCCTCGCATGCCTCCTGGGCGTATCCCCGGCCCCGGTGGGCCGCGGCAGTCCAGTAGCCGAGCTCCGCGCTTGGGCCGCGCCGCCCGTGCAAGTCGACCGATCCGACGAGCTCCCCGTCGGCGGTGTGGGCGAGGTAGACGTGCAACCCCTCCGCTTCGAGGGTGGCGCGCAGGCCCGTCACGAAGGCGCGGGCATCAGCCTCCGTGTACGGGTGCGGCACCGAGGTCATCTCCGCAATGTCAGGGTCGTTACACGCCTGGACGAGCGCCGGAATGTCATCCACGCTGGGCGCACGAAGGTGTAGGCGTGCGGTTCGAAGTTCACTCACGCTTCGAGTGTAGGCGCCCGCTTGCGCAGGAGACCTGGGGTGCGCGGGAGGGATGGCGCTAGGCGGAAAGCTTCTCCTGTTCGTCGAGGATCTCGACACCCTCAAGGTTCTCCCAGTCGAGCCCCCATGGTTCGCGCCAGCCACGCACGGCATCGCCTATCGCCTCGTATTCGATCCCGGAGGCGGTCTGTCCGGTCAGGTGATCAATAATCGTCATATTCGTCATCGTTCATCCTTCAGTGATGTCTTAGGCCCGCGTACTCGTGCGCGACCAAGCGTGGGGCGTTGGTCTTGCTCCACGGGGTTGGTCGTTGCGACGCATCGCGGGATGTGGACCGGTACCGTCACGGTTTGACGGGGCAGCCGGTCAGCCTGTTACCTGCGGCAGCGGCTCATCGCGCCAGCGTAACTGCACCATTGTAGTTCCCTCGAAGCGCCTATGCAAGGGGCGATGAACCTACCGCACCTCCCCAAAGTTCGCCTATGCTGAGGAGAAAAGTTAGGCAAGCCGAATATTAGGGAGTGATGATGCGAGGAATCGACCAGATCGCGCGCGAGGCGGGCGTGACCAACCGCGCGGTCGTGGACTACATCAGCCGATGGGCCGATATCACAGAGCCCGACAGGGTTGAGGTGGTTGAGGCGAGCGATGATCAGCGTCTTCTCGACGAGGCACTCGCTGCCGGCGAGATTGCCCCGGCGGGCGACGGTCGCTACTACTCGCGCTCCTATGCCAAGGACACGGCCCGGTCCGAGGAACGCACTGTGGTTGCGACCCACCGTCCTTCGGACCGCGGGGTGTATAACAACTGGCGCGACGCGGATGAGGTCACCGCCGAGCAGATTGACAAGATGCGCGGTGCCTCCCGAGGCAAGACCATGTACGTCATCCCCTATCTCATGGCGCCCCAGGGGTCACCTCTTGAGAGGTGGGCGCGTGGCGTACAACTCACCGATAACCGGACCGTTGTGTTGCACATGCTGCGCATGTCGCGCGTGGGCGTCTCCTATGTGAACGATCTGGATGAGCCCAGTGAGTTTGTCCGCGCCGTGCACGTGACCGGTGATCTCAAGAATCTCGGGCAGGGAACCGATGCCGATCAGCGTCTGTTCGCAACTGTCGCGGATGATCGCACCATCGTGCACTTCGGTTCTTCTTACGGTGGTAATGCGCTGCTGGGCAAGATCGCCCACGGCTTGCGCCTGGCCGCATACGACGGGTGGGTCTCCGGACAATTTCTTGCCGAGCAGTTCATGCTCATCGGGATCAAGGACAGGGTGGAGGGAAGGACACGCTACATTTGCGGCGGATTCCCCTCGGCGTCAGGTAAGACGAACCTCGCGATGATGCTCGCCCCGGACGCGCTGTCCGACCGCTACGAGGTGCAGTTTTACGGTGACGATATCGTCTGGTTACGGATCGACCCCGAAGACGGTCGGGTCTACGGTATGAACCCTGAGTTCGGAGCGTTCGGCGTCGCGAAGGATACGAACTGGTCGTCAAACCCGACCGCCATGGAGGCCATTGGCGAGGGGACCGGCACGCTGTTCACGAACGTCGCCTACAACCCTGACACCGAAGACGTCTGGTGGGAGGGAAAAACCCCCGACTATCCCGAGGATGTCTCGGGATGGGTGGATTGGAAGGGGGAGCCGATCTCCGAGCGGCCGACGGAGCGCCAACGCTCGGGGGCGCGCGGGGACGAGTGGGCGCATCCGAATTCCCGGTTCACTACCTCCCTCGCGAACGTGCCCAATGTCGCCCCCGACTATGACGAGCCCCGCGGCGTCCCCATCGACGCCATTATTTTTGGAGGCCGCGTACGGGACCGGGAGCCCCTGATTCGGGCGATGACCGACCTGGCCGAAGGTGTCTATGACGGTCTCACGCTCGGGGCCGAGGCCACCTTCGCCGCGGAAGGCAAGGACGGGCAGTTGCGGTATGACCCGATGTCAATGCGCCCGTTTATGTCCTACCCGGAGGGCGCCTACGCGGCCCACTGGCTGGAGGTCCTGGGACGTGCTCGCGAACTGCCAATCTTCGCGCACGTCAACTGGTTCCAGCGTGATGAGGTGACCGGCCGGTTCCTGTGGCCCGGCTACCGTGACAACCTGCGCGCCCTGCTGTGGTTACTGGACCTGAAGGACGGCCGGGTCGAGGGCCGTCACACGCCCGTCGGCATCGTGCCGCACCAAGACGAGCTGAATCTCGAGGGATTTGAGGGCTCACTATGCGACCTCGCCGCCATTCTCTCGATCGATACGAAGCGGTGGAAGAACGAGCTCGAGAGGCGGCAGTCCTACTTGGAGCAATTCGAAGGGTTGCCAGACGAGATTTGGCAGGCTCACCAGGCGGTGGATACCCGCCTGCGTGAGCTCTAAGGTGAACCGGGCGCGCGCCACTCGGTGGGTGGTGGCGCGCGCTCTCGGTTGCTATGTGGAGGGCATGTCGCGCAGATCGACGCCAAATGTCGCTCGAATCTGACGGCCGAGATTCTTCAGCGCACGCCAGTTGTCCGAGGGTGTGCTCGAGAACGTGACGTGGCGACCGGGGTGATCTTGGTGAACGATGCGCGGGTGTGTCTTGCCGGTTTGAACCGTGAAGCCATGCTCCCTGAGCCGTGCCTTCAGCTCTTTAGCTGAGGTGGGCCAGCTGCGCCCGGCACCGCCTCGCGCCGTGCGCTGACCTGGGGTGCGCACACCTGGGGCCTGGATCTGACTCATGGCGTCGTCGGCGGTGCGGATTGCGAGAATCGCGCCGTCTCGATCGGAGACGAGTGCTGCATGACCGCCCCGGAAGTAATACGTGGCGGTGCTGCGATACTTTGCGTGCCTCGGGCCCGGCCGTTTCATGTCCGGAGAGTGCACCATGGCGGCGACCTGCTCCTGCGTGAGCCCGAAGTTTTGTGCTGCCAAGTATGCGGTACGAATGCACTGCACACTCTGCCAAGCCGTCTCCGGGCCAGGCTTGCGCGGCTGGGGAGGCGGAGCTGGTGTGAGATGAGTGGGGAGGTACATCCGCCCGCCTTCTTCGACAATGGCGCGTTGAGCGACGTAAGACTCGAGATCGATGGGGCTGGGCGCCGGTGCCGTCTTGGCTGCGGGCTCATCGACAGGGGATGACCTCGTCCCGGCGGGTTTCGAGATGGGCTCAGGAACGGACGTGGGGCAGGCCCCTTCGAGGTGGCGCAGAGCGCCGTCGAGCCGGGCAGCCACCTCTTTTCTCGGGGAGAGCACAGCACGGAGTTCGTGAAGGAGTGACCTGGCGAGCGTGAGGACCGGATCGTCGAGTAGGTCAGCCATGTGAGCGTCCTTCCGGCCGGGTACTCGCGAATGATTCACGCACCTGGGGGCTTCGGTGTGCGGATCCGTGTAGAGCGAGCGTATCGAATCAAGCCGTGAGGGGAAACTCATCGTGTGCAGGGCTGGACAAACGGACCCGAGGGGGTGGGAACGCCACGGGGTACGGGCAGACGACGACACGGGCCGCGATATCACTGATATCGCGGCCCGTGTGATGAGTGCGCGGAGGGGGACTTGAACCCCCACCCTCTAATACGAGGACTAGCACCTCAAGCTAGCGCGTCTGCCTATTCCGCCACCCGCGCAGGTTGCTTCGACAGCGAGATCGAATCTAGCACGACCGGGGCGGTTGAGGAAAATCTTGCGCTTGTGATGACCGCCACCGCGGTGCTGGTTAGTCTGGAAACATGACGCTCTCACGTGACCACGATCGCACAGTCCCGCGGCCCGAAGATGAGGTTGTCGAGATCTGCCGGCGGCTCATTCGCTTCGACACCTCGAATTTTGGGGACTCGGCTGAGATGGTTGAGCGGGCGGCGGCCGAATATGTCGCCGAACTCCTGGAGGATGTGGGATTGCAGACCACAATCCTGGAATCGGTCCGGGGACGTACCTCAGTGTTCGCGCGCCTTGAGGGTTCTGACTCCTCACGCCCCGCGCTTATTTTGCATGGCCACACCGACGTCGTACCCGCGCAGGCCGAGGACTGGAGTGTCGACCCGTTCGCCGCCGAGGTCCATGACGGCATGATCTGGGGGCGCGGCGCCGTCGATATGAAAGACATGGTTGCCATGATCCTGGCCGTGGTGCGCTACGTGCAGCGAGCCGGCATCCAACCCCCGCGGGACATCATCCTGGCCTTCTTTGCCGACGAGGAGAATGCCTCCCAACTCGGTGGACGCTGGATAGTTGACCACCATCCCGAGGTCTTTGAGGGGGCAACCGAAGCCATCGGGGAAGTGGGAGGCTACTCCACCACGGTCGCCGGACGGCGCGTCTACCTCATGCAGACGGCTGAAAAGGGGTTGCAATGGCTGCGTCTCATTGCCTCGGGGCGGGCGGGCCATGGCTCACAGATCAATGAGGATAATGCCCTGGTCCGCTTGGCTGAAGCCCTGGCGCGGATCGGTCGACACGCCTGGCCACTTGACCTGAGCCCCACCGTTCGTCAACTGCTCGACGGTGTCGCAGACCTCACCGGCCGATCGTGGTCGGAGGAGGACGAGGACACCATCTGGCCGCTCGTGGAGGCACTCGGGCCTGCGCGCACGTTCGTGGGAGCGACCCTGCGCACCGGAGTGAACCCCACGCAGCTTGCCGCCGGCTATAAGGCGAACGTCATTCCGACCCGGGCGGAGGCCACGATCGATGTGCGTCCTATCCCCGGCACTGAGGAGGACATGCTCGCGACGATCAAGCGACTCGCAGGCCCCGGCATCACGATAGAGCCGGTCGCGCAGGCGATCGGTTTGGAGGTTCCCTTTGAGGGCCACCTCGTGGACACCATGGCGGACCTTGTGCTCCGCCACGATCCGGGCGCCCGTGTCTTGCCCTACATGCTCTCGGCGGGGACCGACAACAAGCCACTCCATGACCTTGGTATCCGCGGCTACGGTTTCACCCCGCTGCGTCTGCCCGAGGAACTGGATTTCCCGGCGATGTTTCATGGCGTCGATGAGCGCGTCCCCATCTCGGCGCTCACCTTCGGCTGCCGTGTCCTGCTCGACCTGGTTCAAGAATGCTAAAAATCCAGAATCTATTCGCGTCGAGCGCCGCGACTGGATAGGGTCGAGATATGGCTACTGACCCGCGCGCAGCGCTCGATCGACTCATCGCCGCCTTCGAGGCGCACTACAGCGCAGCCGTGGCCGCCCAGGACCCGGATGCCCCCGCCGTCACGAGCGCGGCAGAGACCCTCGAGGACGCATTCCTCACCTATGACGACGCGCTCATGACGAACGTCGATGTCGACGTCCCGTTGGACACCTACGGCAACGTGTTTGACGACGACGATGAGTTTGACGATGACTTCGATGAGGACGATGACGACGAGGACGACCTCGACGACGACTTCGACCTCGATGAGGACGACGAGGACGACTAACCTGCCGCGACGCCACTGGCGGATCCGCTAGGCGGAGGCCTCGCGCAACGCCACGTAGATCTGGGGCGGGAGCTGCAGATCGGACGCGAGGAGCGGGCGCAGTTGAGCGGCCGTGCGCGGACCCACAATCGAGGACGCGACGGCGGGGTTGGCGAGCGCCCACGCCACCGCGACCACCATGGGGTCGACGTCGAGACCCTGCGCCGCCGTCGTCACGGCTTCGATCACTCCCGTGAAGCGCTCCTTGAGGTAGGGCTCCACATAGGCCGCCAGGTGCGTCGAGGCCGCCCGCGAGTCTGCGGGAATCGTATGGCGGTATTTCCCGGTGAGGACGCCGCGTCCGAGAGCGGCGCAGCCGAGAAAGCCGATCCCCAGGTTCTGGGTTGCCGCCATGAGCTCGCGCTCGGGGGAGCGGCGCACGAGCGAATATTCTGCCTGTGCGGCCGACAGCGACACGCCGCCGCGCATGAGTCCGGCCAGATAGGCCACCTGCCAGGCGGAGAAGTGGCATACGCCCACGTAGTGCGCGCGGCCCGAGGTCACGGCTGATTGCAAGGCCGCGGCGACCTCTTCGAGTGGGGTGTCCGGATCGGGGGACTGGACCATGAACAGGTCGACGTGGTCGGTGCCAAGCCGCGCGAGGGAGTCATCGAGGGAATTGAGCAGGGTGCGCCGCGACGTCTCGATCTGTGCGGAGCCATCCGGACCGCTCGTGACACCTGCCTTGGTCATGAGGACGACGTCGCGTCGATTCACGGATCCGCTCATGAGAGATCCGACGACCTCTTCAGCTGTGCCCTGGCCGTAGCCCGGCGCCGTATCCAGCAGGGTGCCGCCCGCATCGAGGAACTCGGTCAGCAAGTCCTTGGCTTCATGCTCGTCGGTATCCGACCCCCAGGTCATTGTTCCGAGCGCCGTCGCGGAAACCCGCAGTCCGGTCTGGCCAAGTGTGCGCTGTTCCATGTCAGACACGGTAGCGCCAATGCGCCTGTTTGGGCCAAGTCCCCCTACGCTTGAGCCATGAGTTGGTGGGAAGCTGTCATCCTAGGCCTGGTACAGGGACTTACCGAGTTCCTCCCGATTTCTTCGTCCGCACACCTGCGGATTGTCGGTGACCTTCTTGGAGGGCGTGACCCGGGTGCCGCGTTTACGGCGATCACCCAATTGGGGACCGAGGCTGCGGTGATCGTCATCTACCGCCACAAGATTGCCGCCATCATCAAGGCGTGGGTCGGGGCCCTGCCATTCGGCCCATGGAAGCGCTCGGTGGACCCGTCCCACCCGGACGCCCGAATGGGATGGTATGTGATCTTTGGCTCCATCCCGATCGTCGTCCTCGGACTGCTCCTCGAGTCCTTCATCGAGACGAACTTCCGGCACCTGTTCCTCACCGCCGCGATGCTCGCGGGCTTTGGCCTGCTTATGGGAAGTGCCGACTATCTCTCTACCCGGGAACGCCCCCTGGAGCAGATGACCGCTCGGGACGCCACGATCTTCGGTTTCGCGCAGGCGCTCGCCCTCATCCCAGGGGTCTCGCGTTCCGGTGGCACCATCACCGCGGGCCTCTTTCTTGGCTACACGCGCCGCGCTGCCGCCGACTACTCATTCCTCCTCGCGATCCCTGCCGTCCTCGGCTCGGGGTTCTACAAGCTGGTGAAGGACGGATTCAGGCACGACGCTCAGGTGGGGCTCGGCGCGACGGCACTTGCGACCGTCATCGCATTCGTCGTTGCCTACCTCGTGATCCGTTGGTTCTTGGATCTCATCTCCACACACACGTTTGCACCGTTTGTGATTTACCGGGTGATTCTCGCGATCGTCGTCGTCGCCCTGGTCTTGACCGGTGCGATTCACGCGTACCCGGTAACCTCGTAGCCGTGCGTAGCTGGTCATCTCCTTCCGTCCCCCACCTCCGTCATGAGGCACCCTCGCCGGTGCGTTGTGGACCCGAGCGGGTCACACCGCCCGAGAACGTCGCCCTGTATGTCTGCGGAATCACACCCTATGACGCGACCCACCTCGGGCACGTCGCCACCTACCTCACGTTTGACACGCTGCTGCGTGTGCTGCGTGCCAACGGCCACCGGGTCACCTACACGCAAAACGTGACCGATATCGACGACCCGCTCCTCGAACGGGCTGCGAAGACGGGCGTCGACTGGCGGGATCTGGCGACCAGCCAGATCGACCTGTTCCGTTCCGACATGGAAAATTTGCGGATCATTGCTCCGGATCACTACGTCGGAGCGGTCGAGTCAGTCGACCTTGTCGTCAATGCTGTAGGTCGGATGCGCGACACCTACCGGGTGGAAGCCGACGATGCCGACGGCGCCGACATCTACGCCGGCGTCCAGTCAGATAGGGACTTTGGCGAGGTGAGCGGCTATCCGCGAGAGCAGATGCATGAGCTGTTCGCCGAACGTGGTGGAGATCCGCAGCGTCCCGGCAAACGCGATCCGCTGGACCCGCTCGTGTGGCGCGCCCACCGCGAGGGCGAGCCACACTGGGACGGCGGCCCCCTGGGGCCGGGACGCCCCGGGTGGCACATCGAATGCGCGGCGATCGCCGAGCGCTACCTCGGCGGGGCCCCCACGATCTGCGGGGGTGGCTCCGATTTGATCTTCCCCCACCACGAGATGAGCGCCCTGCATCTGCGCGAACTCGGCCACGAGGGCCACTCTCTCTTCCTGCATGCCGGCATGATCGGCTATGAGGGAGAGAAGATGAGCAAATCGCTCGGTAACCTCGTCCTCGCGTCGAAGCTCGTTGAGTCGGGCATCGATCCGCGCGTGGTGCGTCTTGCGATGCTGGACCACCACTACGCGGAGGATCATCAGTGGTCCGATGCGGATCTCGAGCGCGCGACGCAGCGGCTGCGCGACTACCGCGATGCGGTGCGCGAACGCCGTCCCGGTTCGGGGATCACGGCACTCGTCGTGCACGACTGCCTCACCGACGACCTCGATACGCCCGCGGCACTGTGGGCCCTTGACGCCTGGGCTCACGGCGACGCGCCGCACCTCGACGGTGGAGATGACCTGGCGGATCTGGTCACCACCGTGGACGCCCTCCTCGGGGTGTGCCTGATTGGCGGGCCGTTTGATTCCACCTGCGGTTGCCTGGCCGATCTCGAATCGTGAGTGTGCGCCCACCACGTCTTCGCGCCCTTGCGTGGGACCTGGACGGCACCGTGGTGGACTCCGGCCCCGCCTGGCACGCGGTCGAGGTCGAACTCGCCCGCGCACACGGGGGCACCTGGCATGAGTCCGATTCACAGGCCTGTATCGGCCATCCACTTGAGGTCACGGCACGTCGGCTGCGGGACCGGTCGACCATTCGCGGTACCGATACGGAAATCATTAGGGAACTGAGTGCGCGACTCGCGCAGCGGTTCATGCGCGGCGGTGTGCCGTTCCGCCCTGGCGTGCCCGACCTAATCGAACAGGCGCGCCTCGCCGGCCTCACTCAGGTGCTCGTTACGTCGGCGAGCGGCTCCTACGTAGATGCCCTCCAACGGCATCTGCCGGCCTTCACCGGTGCGATCACCGGACGTGAGGTCGGCGTGCCGAAACCGGACCCAGAAGCCTACCGGCGTGCCCTTGACTTGATCGGTGAGACCCCCGACAGTGTCCTCGCCCTGGAAGACTCGGCCGTCGGGATCGCCGCCGCGACTTCGGCTGGCTTATGCACGCTCGCCTGTGCGGGACGTGCTCACGGGTACGCTGTGGCAGGCGTCGTCACCGACCTCAGTTCGCTGCGTGTGGAGGATCTGCGTGACCTGCACCGTCGGTGGTTGGTGCGGCGCTAGCACTGGGCGTCGCGCGCGTCTTCAGTAGCCGGTCGATACCACCGACGGGGATCGGGAGGATCTGGCCACCGAACTCGGGGCACAGCTGCTGGAAGGAACACCACGGGCACAGTGGGGTCTTGCGGGGCGGAAAGTCCTCACGGTGAGCCGCCTCCTCGATCCGCTCCCAGATCGCGAGAATCTCTTCTTCCATTGCGAGAAGATCCTCTTCCGTTGGATCCAGGGTGAGGATCCTGCCATCGGATAGGTAGACGAGCTGCAGGCGCGCGGGGATGGCACCGGACAGGCGCCACGCCATAAGCGCGTAGAAACGCATCTGAAAGAGCGCTTCGTCCACGTAGCGCGGTCGCGGAGATTTGCCCGTCTTGTAGTCCACGATGCGTACCGCCCCGTTTGGGGCAACATCGACCCGGTCCATAAAGCCGCGTAGCAGGATCCCGGAGGATAGCTCCACCTCAACGAAACGCTCCCGAGCCGCCGGGTTCAGGTTTTCGGGACGTTCGATCCGAAAGTAGTTCTCCACCAGGGCACGCGCCTCGCCGAGCCACGTCGCGAGTTCTGCGGGCGTGTCGAACAGAGCCTCGATCTGGCGGTTGCGGCCGCGCAGCTTCTCCCATTGGGCAGGAAGGAGGCCGACGGCGTACTCCACGGTCCGCTCGGGTGCGGGAGCGTCATAGAGCTTTTCGAGCACGGCGTGCACCAGCGTGCCCTTCGCCGCGGCGGGGGACGGCGGCTCGGGGATCCGGTCGACCGTCCGGTAGCGGAATAGGAGGGGGCACTGCAGGAAGTCCTTCGTGCGGGAGGGAGAGAGGGCGGATCGGGCCATGGCCCCACCCTAACGCCGCCGCGACGCCGTGCCGTGACTTACCCCCAGGCGATCGAGGTCTCGACGTCCGGTAGCGTGGGGCGGTGTGACGAATAACGACGAATTGGACATGGCGGGTAGGCGAGGCCCCATTCGGGCTGGGGAACGCGTGCAGCTGACGGATTACAAGGGCAAGATGCACACCATCGTGCTGCACGACGACGGGCTCTTCCACTCCCACCGCGGAACCTTCCGTCACGACGAGATCATCGGCTGTGAGGATGGGAGCGTCGTGAGAACCTCCACCGGCCACGACTTCCTCGTGCTGCGTCCTCTCCTGTCCGACTATGTGCTCGGCATGCCTCGCGGCGCGGCCGTGATCTATCCGAAGGATGCCGCCCAGATCGTCGGATGGGCCGATATCTACCCCGGCGCCCGGGTTGTGGAAGCCGGCGTGGGATCGGGAGCGCTGTCGATGTCGCTGCTGCGTGCACTCGGCCCGGAGGGGCATCTCATCTCGGTGGAACGCCGTCCCGAATTCGCGGAGATCGCGATGCTGAATGTGGACGGGTGGTTCGGGGCTCGTCATCCCGCCTGGGACGTGCGCATCGGGGAGCTGGCCGACGTCCTGATGAGCGAACAGGCTGCGAGCGTGGACCGCGTCATTCTCGACATGCTGGCGCCCTGGGAGAACATCGAAGCGGCCTGCCACGCGCTCATCCCCGGCGGCCTGATCCTCGCCTACGTGGCGACGACGACGCAGCTGTCGCGCTTCGTTGAAGAGCTGCGCGATAGCGAGGCGTTCACGGAGCCACGAGCCTGGGAGACCATGCAGCGTACCTGGCACCTCGAAGGTCTCGCAGTCCGGCCCGATCACCGGATGGTGGGGCATACCGGGTTTCTCGCCTCTGCCCGCAGGCTCGCTCCCGGAACCGTTCCGCCTCGGCGCTCGCGTCGACCCGCGAAAGGTGCCTACGCGGGGGAGAGCGTCTGGGGCCCCGAGGCATTGGGCGAACGGCCCGTCTCCGAGCGTAAGATCCGACGGGTGCGTCGCGACCTTCACAACCGGGCCGCGTTCATTGCCTCGCTGCGCGCGCAACAGGATGGCTCGGCGACTCCGGACGCGGAGGAGTCGTCAGGCACGGGCGAATCATCGGACACGCGTGACTAGCCGCCCCCGACACGAGCCGCCGGAATGTGGCGCGCGGAGCTGCAAAACGCCGTAATCATGGGACACTAGAGGTGTTGGCTCACGCATCGATATGGAGGGGCTCGTGGTATCCCACGCTGAATCGGACGCTGCCCAGTTGCGGCAGGAACTTGTCTCCCTGAACGGGAAGAATGAGCGCCTGTCCGCCGCGTTGGCGACGGCCCGACGACGCCTGGAAGAGCTCCAAGAACAGATCGATGCGCTGACGCGCGCCCCGGGCAGCTACGCCGTCTTCCTGAGCGGTGACATGGCCGCACGGGAGGCCGACGTCGCGGTCGGAGGGCGGCGCCTGCGCGTCCCCGTCGCTCCAAACCTGCCGCTCGGGGCTCTGAAACGCGGTCAGCTTGTGCGGATGAACGAACATCAGCTGGTGATCGCCGTCGCGGATCCCCAGCGCACCGGCACCCTCGCCTACGTCAAGGAACTGCTCGACGACGGCAGGATCGTCGTCGGAGATCGCTCCGGAGAGGCCGTCGTCCTCGAGAAGGCGGGCGGGCTCACGGATACGCGCATCCGGATCGGTGACGTGCTACTCGTCGACCTGCGATCCTTCACCGCGCTCGAGGTGGTGCAACTGTCCGAGCTGGACGATCTGTTGCTCGAAGAAGAACCCAATGTCGAGTACAGCGCTATCGGAGGTTTGAACGAGCAGATCATTGAAATCCGCGACGCGATTGAGCTGCCGTTCGCCCACCCGCAGGCCTACCGCGACCATGAGCTGCGTCCCCCGAAGGGGGTCCTACTTTACGGACCACCCGGATGTGGTAAAACACTCATCGCGAAAGCCGTGGCGACTTCGCTCTCACGCTCGTCCACGGACCGCGGACAGAAGGCCTACTTCCTGAACATCAAGGGCCCCGAGCTCCTCGATAAGTACGTGGGCGAAACCGAACGTCACATTCGCGTGATCTTCGCTCGAGCCCGCGAAAAGGCGGCCCTCGGCATGCCCGTGGTCGTGTTCTTCGACGAGATGGAATCGCTTTTCCGTACGCGCGGTTCCGGCATCTCCTCGGATGTGGAAACGACGATTGTGCCGCAATTGCTCGCGGAGATCGATGGCGTCGAGCAACTGGACAACGTCGTCGTAATAGGCGCGTCGAACCGTGAGGACATGATCGATCCGGCGATCTTGCGACCCGGCCGGCTTGACGTGAAAATCCGCGTGCAGCGGCCCGACGCGAACGGAACTGCCGATATCTTCAGCAAATACCTCACCGAGGCACTGCCCTATCACGAGGACGAGGTCGCCGTGTACGGCGGAGTCGCCGGCATGATCACGCACCTGACCGAGGTGGCGGTCTCCCGTCTGTTTGCTGACGACGACTCGGCGCGCCTCTTCCGTGTCACGTTTGCCGACGGCTCCGCGCACGTGCTCTACTTCCGTGATTTCGTTTCCGGCGCGCTCATCGCGAATGTCGTCGATCGCGTCAAGAAGGCGGCGGTGAAGGACTTCTTGTCCAGCGGTCAGCGGGGCATTCGGACCCGGCACATGAACGCCGCCATCGACCAGGAAATGCGCGAGCACGAGAACCTGCGAGCGAGCACCGACCCGGAGGAATGGGCCCGTATCCTCGGCCGGTCAGGGCAGCGCGTGACCGACGTGCAACCCATCGCTTAGGAGGATCATGTCAGTCATCCGCCCGATGGGCATCGAAACCGAATACGGCGTCGCTGAGCCCGGCCAGTATGCGAACGTGATCGAGCTATCGAACGCCGTCGTCGCCGGCTACGCGGACGCCCACCCGCACGTCCCGTGGGACTATGCGGGGGAGGATCCGCTGGCCGACGCGCGCGGTTACCGTCTGTCACGCGCCGCCGCGGACCCTTCCATGCTCACCGACGATCCCGACCGGGCCGCTCCTTCGGGCCGCGGCTTGCGCGCGACGCGGGTCATGGATCCAGCCCAGCGAGCGGGCGCCCGCAATGCGGTGCTCACGAATGGGGCACGCCTGTATGTGGACCACGCCCACCCCGAGTACTCCGGACCTGAGGTGAGTGATCCGCTCGCGGCGCTCATCTACGACCGGGCCGGTGACAGTATCGTGCGTCGATCCCTTGCCCGGCTCGCCGACTTAGGCCGATCCATCGAGGTCTACAAGAACAACGTCGACGGCAAGGGGGCGAGCTACGGCACCCACGAGAACTACCTCATCGATCGGCATCTGCCGTTTGGCGATATCGTCCAGCATCTCACCACGTTCCTCGTGACCCGCCCGCTCATCTGTGGCGCGGGCCGTGTGGGCCTTGGCCAGGCCAGTGAAGAGCCGGGCTTTCAGATCTCCCAGCGGGCCGACTATCTCGAGAGCGAGGTAGGACTGCAGACCACCTTCAACCGTCCCATCATCAACACGCGCGACGAACCGCACGCTGATGCGCGACGCTGGCGGCGTCTGCACGTGATCGTGGGGGACGCGAACACGTTCGACGTGTCGACCTACCTGAAGCTCGGGGTCACCTCGCTCGTGCTGTGGCTGCTCGAACGCCAACAGCTGCCCCTCGACTTGGACGCGCTCACGCTGAGCGCTCCGGTCGTCGATGCCTGGGGTGTCTCGCGCGAACCGTTCGATCATCCCCTCTCCGTGGCCTCCGGGCGCGCAACCGCCCTCGATATCCAACGGCTGTTCCGCGATCACATCGGTCATGCCCTCGAGGCCGATGGTGTGTGGGATGAGGAGAGCGGTCGCGTGATGGACACCTGGTCTAAGGTACTCGACGACCTCGCGACCAACCCGGCAGATTGTGCGGATCGAGTCGAATGGGTGGCCAAGCGCGAACTGTATGGGCGGATGATCGAGCGGGGGAACCTCAGCTGGGACCATCCGAAGATCCGGGCGGCGGACCTGCAGTGGTCCAACCTGGATCCACGCCGATCCCTCGTGGCCGCCCTGGACCGGGCCGGTCGAGTGCGCCGACTGGTGAGCGAGACCGACGTCGAACGCGCCGTCTGCGAGCCACCCGCCACCACCCGTGCCTACCTACGCGGCGAGATGATCCGTCGCTTCCCGCAGGCCGTCCGGTCCGCATCGTGGGCTTCCCTCGTCGTGGACCATCCAGATGGCAGTGGCCAGATGCGCATCCACCTGCCGGACCCGTACGGTGGGGAAAAGAACGCCAGCCGCGACCTCCTCGAGTCGGGATTGTCTGCGGCACTGGAAGCCTTGGAGGGGTAATGCGTCGCGAACACGTACAACCGCGTACGAAAACGTCGTCGCTGGAAGAAGAGGAAGTGGAGGTCGCCACCGGGGCACAGACCTCCTCGGTGGATGATCTGCTCGACGAGATCGATGAGGTACTGGAGGAGAACGCCGAGTCCTTCGTGGCGGGCTTCGTGCAGAAGGGCGGACAGTGATATCCCGTCGTATCTACGGGATTGAGACCGAGTACGGGCTCACGTGCGCCTCGCGCGTCGGTGGGGAGCCGCCCATCACTCCTGAAGCAGCCGCCCTCGAGCTGTTCGCGCCGATCCGCGAGCGGGGACGCTCCACGAACGTGTTTTTGCCAAACGGCGGGCGCCTCTACCTGGATGTGGGATCGCATCCCGAATACGCGACCGCCGAGTGCGACACGATCGCCGACGTCCTCGCGCAGGACCGCGCCGGCTCCACGTTCATGGCCGACCTCGCGCGCATCGCAAACAAGTCGCTCGCCGAACGCGAGATCCCCGGCGTGATCCACCTGTTCCGCAACAATGCGGATTCTCGTGGCAACTCCTACGGCTGCCATGAGAACTACCTCATGCGGCGCACGCCCCACTTCCGTCGCGATGTCGATTCGCTCGTGCCCTACTTTGTGAGCCGACAGATCGTCGTCGGCTCGGGATACCTAAAACTGAAGCGAGGACGGGCGACCTACGGGTTCTCCCAACGCGCCGACCAGACGTGGGATGCCGTCAGTTCAGCGACCACACGCTCGCGCCCCATCATCAACACGCGCGATGAGCCGCATGCGGATGCCGAGCGCTACCGCCGCCTGCACGTGATCGTGGGAGATACGAACGTGAGTGAGGCGGCCACTCTCGCGAAGATCGCGCTCACCGAACTTGTGATCGGACTTGCCGAACGGGGGGTCCTGCCCCGGATTGAGCTCGTCGATCCGATGCGGGCAATCCGCGAGATCTGTCAGGATATCGGCGGTGAGGTCCGCGTTGACGTCGTCGGCGGCGGGGCCATGAGTGCGGCCCACCTGCAGCGGCGTTACCTGGACGCCGTGGTGGACGCAGATGTCGCCGAGACGCGCGAACACCGCTACGCGATTGACCTGTGGGATCGCGCGTTGACGGCTATCGAGACGGGCGAGTGGACCCCCGTCGAGACGGAACTGGACTGGGTGGTGAAAAAGAAGCTCCTCGATGCGCAGGCCCGCCGGGGAGTGACTCTGGAATCGGCACTTGCCTCTCGGCTCATGCTCGCGTACCACGACGTGACCGACGCGGGGCTCGCCGCCACGATGGAAGAGCGCGGGATGTTGCGCCGTTTCACCACCCCCGAGCAGGTGGCGCACGCGATGGACCACCCGCCGGCAACCACCCGCGCGCACCTGCGCGGCCGCTTCCTCAAGGCCGCGGAACGCTACCGGCGCGACTACACGGTCGATTGGACGCACGTGCGTCTGAACGACGGCACCCACCCGACCCTTCGTCTTGAGGATCCCTTCGCGACGAGCGACGCGCGGATCGATGAGCTCATCGCCGAGCTGCCGCGCCAGTTGCCGGAGGTGCCGTGGTGTTGAGCGGGCGCATTCGTCGCGCGCGAGCGGCCGCAGCGCTCCTTGCGTTGGCGGCGGGCTGCAGCTCCGCGGTGCCGGACGACACCTCCCCGAGCCTTCAGACCGTCATCGTGGAGGGCTCACTGGGTTCTGTTCCCACCGTCTCGGTCCCCGACCACCTCGTGCCGAACGGCCGCACCGTCACCACGGCGATTCACGGCTTTGGGCGGGAGCTACACGAGGGCGATGAGGCCCTGCTGGTCGTCACGACGTTCGACGGCGTGAGCGGCGAATATATCGAGCACGAGGCGATGGGCGAGCCCACCCTCGTGACGGTCGATGAGGAGGGTGTTGGCTCGGCTCTCGCTCAGACTCTGGTGGGGGAACACGAAGGGTCCCGGCTCGTGCTCGTGGAACGCCTCGACGTCGCGGGACGCCCCCAGCCGATGGTGACCGTCGTCGATATCCTCTCGACGGTGGCGGACGGCACCGTCGTCGCCGAGCCCGCTCTTCCGGTCGACCTCACGACCGTTGAGGGACAGGATCAGGCGGTCGCGGCGGGTGAGGCCGCGCCACCGGACGAACTCGTCGTGGTACCCCTGATTGACGGACAGGGCGCGCAGGTGAGCGAGGGCCAGCGCGTCTTCCTCACGTTTACCTCGACCCGCTGGGAGAGCGGGGAACGGATCGATGCCACGGGTGCCCACCAGCCCGTGGCTGTGGACCTTGACGATGCCATGGCGGGCGTGCGGGCCGGCATCCTGGATCTGCGTGTCGGTACCCGGGTCCTGCTCGTCGTCCCCCCCGACCAGGGGAACGGCAGCGACACGATGGTCCTCGTCGTGGACGTGTTGGCCGCCTACACGCCGAATCCGATCAACTAGGCCCCGGCTTCGTTACGGGCGCCTCACGCTCGGCGGGTAGGTGAGGGCGTCGTGCTGTTCTTCCCAGGCTCGCCGTTCAGCCGACCAGTCATAGTGATCGCGGGCGGTGATCCGTGCTTCCCGTGTGTCGCGTGACGCACGTACGATCACCCCGTCATCGATCAGCGGAGCGAGCGTGGCTGAGAGGGCTCCGCACCCCTCCACGATGAGGAGATCGCCCGCCACGGTGATGTCGCGTTCTGCGGGCCGGCCACGCTCCCAATCGTATGGGCGATAGCGAGCCTCCCCGAGGGCACGGAACGCCGAGGTGAGGCGCGCCCCCGCGTGTACGGCACCGGCGAGATCGTCCCACCCGTAGGCGAGTAGATCGAGCGGCAGGATATCGACGTGATGGCCTGCGGCGCGCAGGTGAGACGCGAGTACCTGGGCGAGCGTCGACTTGCCGGCGCCGGTGCGCCCATCGACGGCGAGGACCGCTCGCGGATAGACCGCGAGGGCGGCCTTCGCGCTGCGTGCCAGTCGCCGCACATGATGGGACATGTCGGCCACCTTAACGCCCTGCCGGTACTCTGGATGCCATGGCGGTAGCGATTCGCATCATTCCCTGTCTTGACGTGCGTGACGGGCGCGTGGTGAAAGGCGTGAATTTCACCAACCTGCGCGACGCCGGTGACCCCGTCGAACTGGCACGACTCTACGACGGCGCGGGAGCCGACGAGATCACCTTCCTCGACATCTCAGCCTCCCTCGAGGGGCGTGGCACCACTCGCGAGGTTGTGCGAAAGACGGCGGGAGAAGTCTTCGTGCCCCTCACGGTGGGTGGCGGGGTGCGCTCGGTGAGCGACGTCGACGAACTGCTCGCCTGCGGGGCGGACAAGGTCGGCATCAACACGGCCGCGCTCGAACGGCCCGAACTCCTCAACGAGATCGCTGACCGGTTCGGCTCCCAGGTCATCACCCTGTCCGTGGATGCGCGGGCATGCGAGGACACGGACTCCGGCTATGAGGTGACGACGCACGGCGGCAAGCGTGGCACCGGGATCGATGCGCTCGCCTGGGCGATCGAGGCCACCGGACGCGGCGCGGGCGAAATCCTGCTGAATTCGATGGATGCGGACGGCACTAAGGCCGGATTCGATTTGCCGATGCTCAGGGCGGTACGCGAGGCCGTCAGTGTGCCCGTCATCGCCTCGGGCGGTGCGGGCTGCGCCGCCGATTTCGTGGCGGCGGCCCAGGCGGGCGCGGACGCCATTTTGGCCGCCTCGATCTTCCATTTCGGGGACGTCACCATCGCCGAGACGAAAGAGGCCCTCGCCGAGGCCGGATTTGAGGTGCGCCGATGAAGGCCACCTATCCGCGTCCGGCATCTGCGGCGCTCGCCCCTGAGGTCGCTGCGGCGGTCCGGTTCAACGCCGACGGGCTGGTGCCCGCGATCGTGCAGGAGGCCGACACGGACGAGGTTCTCATGCTGGGGTGGATGGACGCCGAAGCGCTCGCCCGAACCCTGGCGGGTGGTCGCGTCACCTTCTGGTCGCGCTCGCGTGAAGAGTACTGGCGCAAAGGAGACACCTCTGGACATGTCCAGCATCTCGTCTCACTTGCGGCGGACTGCGACGGCGACACCCTGCTCGTGCGAGCCCGTCAGGTCGGAGCCGCCTGCCACACGGGCGAACGGACCTGTTTTACCGGGCGGAGCCTGACCGAGCACAAGGGAGCGGAGCAGTGACGAGCGATCCGAGGAGCGCGCGCTGGGGGCACAGTAGCCCGGACCTGGCTACCTTCCTTTCCGCTGCGCAGGCGGCCCGCACCGTTCCGATCGTGCGACGCCTACTCGCCGAAGACCTGACCCCGACCCTCGCCTACCGGGCTTTTGACTCGGGTCCCGGGACGTTCATTTTGGAAAGCGCCGAACATGGCGAATGGGGGCGATGGAGTTTCGTCGGCGTCAACTGCCCGGCGTTCCTCACCGCAACCGGCACGACGGCGGCCTGGCACGGTCGCGTCCCCGCGGGTCTCAGCACGGAGGGCCACCCGCTCGACCTCATCGCCGAAGCGACCCGCGAACTTGCCCATCCGCCTCTAGCCGAGCATTACCCGCCCTTCACCGGAGGTCTCGTTGGCGCGCTCGGGTGGGAAGTCGTCCGCCTCATCGAGCACCTACCGCCGCGCGTTGAACCCGACGTGGCAGTGCCGGACGTCGCCCTCGCGCTCGCCACCGACCTGCTCGCGTTCGATCATCACACGGGCGAGCTATGGCTCATCGCGCTCGCGGTGAACTTCGACGGCGCCGCCACCGGAGCCGAGCGCGCCTACCGGGACGCGCTCGCTCGTCTTGATCACATGGAAGCCACCCTCGCGGGCGCCAGCAGCGCGGGCGTACCTCGGACGGAAACGGAGGGGAGTGAGGCGGAGCCGCGTTTCAACATGGCGCCGGAGGACTTCACCCGCATCGTCGCCGCTGCGAAAGACGCGATCGTGGAGGGCGAGGTCTTCCAGATCGTCCTGTCTCAGCGCGCCCAGCTCGACTGCACGGCCGACCCGCTCGACGTCTATCGGGTTCTGCGGGCCACGAACCCGAGCCCGTACATGTACGTCCTCGCTCTCGACGACGGCGCGGGTGGCTGTTTCCACATTGTGGGATCCTCACCAGAAACGCTCGTTGAGGTGCGTGGCACTTCGGCCCGGACGTTTCCCATCGCTGGTTCGCGCCCCCGCGGCGAAACCCCCGAGCGGGACCGGGAACTGGAGTCTGAACTACTGGCCGACCCGAAGGAAATTGCCGAGCACGTGATGCTCGTCGACCTTGCGCGAAACGACCTGTCACGGGTGTGTGAGCCGGGTTCCGTCACGGTCCCCGAATACCAAGCCGTGCGGCGCTATTCGCACATCATGCACATCACTTCTACGGTCACGGGCACTCTGCGTCCCGACCAAGGACCGCTCGACGCGCTGCTGGCGACCTTCCCAGCCGGTACGCTTTCAGGCGCCCCCAAGGTGCGCGCGCTCGAACTGATTGACGCCTTGGAACCGACCAGACGGGGTATCTACGGCGGCGTCGTCGGATACCTCGACCTCCAGGGCAACCTCGATATGGCGATCGCGATTCGTACCGCGGTTATCGCACACGGGGTCGCATCCGTCCAAGCGGGAGCAGGAATCGTCGCCGATTCGGTGCCAGCAACGGAACTGCAAGAATCGCGTACTAAGGCGGCTGCGGCGCTGCGCGCCGTCCAGCGTGCGAACCGGTTGCGGGACGGTGACTCCTCATGCGGATGACACGCCGCGCCACGGCTTTTGTTCTGATAGGCCTGGGCGTGATCATCGGGATGACCTCGATAACCGGGTGGATCCGCGCAGACGTCACCTCGATTAAAGGCGTGACCCAGGTGGTCGCGACGGGCCTGCAGATCGCGCCACTCGCCGGGGCCGGTGCTCTCGTACTCCTCGCGGCCGGATTCGCCCTCTTCTTCGCCCACACGTGGGGGTCGCGGGTGATCTGCGGTGTCGCGGCGCTCGCCTCCCTCGCCGTGATTGTCTCCATGGGTCGGCTTTTTCTCGCGGACCCCGAGCGCGTGCGGGACGTGTTTTTGTCCGCCACGTCGGGGACGGGCGATGTTGCAGAGCTTGTCACGATGCCGGCGATCTGGGTGGGGCTCACGGTCTCGATCCTCGCGTTCACGCTCTCGATTGCTGGCGTCTTCTTTGCCGGTCGGTGGAAAAGACCCCCGCAGCGCTTCGACCCGGCTCGTCAGTCCATCCCCACGGATTCACGGATGCGCGCGATCGACGATTGGGATGCCCTTGAACACGGGGCAGACCCGACCGAATAATTCGGTAAGCTCACCTTCAGGAGGTCACCATGCACACCACGTATACCCTTCCCCCGGCCGCCCCCTTCGAGAACCACGGTAAGACGCGGGCCTCCTGGGTCTTCGTTACGCTCGCCGTCCTGGGCGCCCTCGTGATCGGGATCGGGCTCGTCACCTACTCGGTACCGGTCCAGATCGCGGGAGTGGCCGTGATTGTGGTCGGCGGCCTCCTCGGCATCGGCCTGCGGGCCGCCGGTAAGGGCCAGCCGCGGACGATCCAACGCACGGACTGGTACGAGGACTAGGCTTTCCTCACACGCTGTCGCGAGAAAGGACAGGCATGTCGGTGCTCGACTCGATCATCGCGGGTGTGCGCGAGGACTGCGCCCGGCGCGAGGCCGAGGTGAGCCTGGAGGAGCTTAAGGAGCGCGCCTCCCGACGCGATTGCGCGATCGACGTGCTCGCTCGCTTCCAGGATTCGCCCGCGCCGGTTTCGATCATCGCTGAGGTGAAGCGCAAGAGCCCCTCCAAGGGTGCGCTTGCCGACATCCCGGACCCGGCCTCACTCGCGCAAGCCTATGAAGCGGGAGGCGCCAGCATCATCTCGGTACTGACCGAGGAACGCCGCTTCGGCGGGAGCCTCGCCGACTTCGAGAAGGTGCGCCAGGCCGTCGACGTCCCGCTGCTACGCAAGGATTTCATCGTCTCGCCCTACCAAATCTGGGAGGCACGGGCCTACGGCGCCGACGTGGTCTTGCTCATTGTCGCCGCACTCGATCAGGTGGTTCTCACCTCCCTGATTGAGCGCGTCCACTCTCTTGGCATGACCGCACTCGTGGAGGCCCACAACCGAGTTGAAGCGATGCGCGCCGTGAACGCGGGCGCCCGCATGGTGGGCGTGAACGCTCGTAACCTACGAACCCTCACCGTCGACCGGTCCGTCTTCGCGGATGTTCGCGAGGTGATCCCCTCACAGTGCATTACCGTCGCCGAGTCCGGCGTGCGCGGTCCCAATGATGTCTTGGACTACGCCCGCCACGGCGCCGACGCAGTCCTCGTGGGGGAGGCCCTGGTGAAGGATGGGGACCCGCGCCGCGCCGTCGCCGATATGATCGCCATCACCGCCCACCCCGCCGCTCACCGGTCCTGGTCTTAGGACCGGCGGACTACGGAAGGAAGAACGTGACCCCCCAGGATTCTTCGCGCCCCTCGGGCCCCTATTTTGGCAGCTTCGGCGGACGATTCGTCCCCGAGGCGCTCATCCATGCCCTGGATGACCTCACACGTGCATGGGAAGAACTCAAGGTGGACCCTTCCTTCCGCACGGCATTGGCGGACCTGCACCGCGACTACGTGCATCGCCCCTCGGCCCTCACGGAGGTGCCCCGCTTCGCCGAGCACTGCGGTGGCGCTCGCGTGTTCTTGAAACGTGAGGACCTGAACCACACGGGCTCCCACAAGATCAACAATGTGCTCGGGCAGGCTCTCCTCACGAAGGCCATCGGCAAGGAACGCGTCATCGCGGAGACTGGCGCCGGCCAACACGGTGTCGCGACGGCGACCGCGGCCGCCCTGTTGGGCTTGCAATGCCGGGTGTACATGGGCTCGGAAGACATGCGCCGCCAGGCTCTGAACGTGGCCCGCATGCGCCTGCTGGGCACCGAGGTCATCGGCGTCGACACGGGATCCGCCACTCTGAAGGATGCGATTAACGAGGCCTTCCGGGATTGGGTGACGAACGTCGAGACCACGAACTACATCTTCGGGACCGCGGCTGGTCCGCACCCCTTCCCCGCGATGGTGCGCGACTTGCAAAAGATCATTGGCGAGGAGACCCGAGCTCAGCTGCTCGAACGGATCGGACGCCTGCCGGACGTCGTCGTCGCGTGCGTAGGCGGCGGGTCCAATGCCATCGGTATGTTTACGGCCTTCGTGGGGGACCCCGAGGTCGCCCTGCTCGGCATCGAGGCCGGTGGCGAGGGGATTGAGTCGGGACGCCATGCGGCGTCGATCACGGGTGGATCACTCGGGATTCTGCACGGCGCCAAGATGTACCTCATGCAAGACGAGGACGGCCAGACGATCGAGTCGCATTCGATCTCGGCAGGCCTCGACTATCCGGGCGTCGGTCCCGAACACGCCTATCTGCACGACAGTGGGCGCGCGACGTACGAGCCCGTGACCGACGCCGAGGCGATGGAAGCCTTCAGCCTGCTCTCTCGCACGGAGGGCATCATCCCGGCTATCGAATCCGCTCACGCGCTTGCCGGAGCGATTCGGTGGGGACGTGCCCACCCGGCTGGGGAGGGTGAGGCTCCCGTGATCGTCGTGAACCTCTCGGGGCGAGGGGATAAAGACGTGGCCACGGCGGCCGCCTGGTTCGACCTGGTCGATGAGACCGCCGAGAAGGAGTAGTCCCATGCCATCGCTCAGTGCCGCCCGCATCGACCAGTGCCGGGAGCGCGCCGATGCCGCCCTCATCGGCTACCTCACCGTCGGTTATCCGGACGTGCAGGGCACGATCCGCGCCGGTACCACCCTGATCGAGAATGGATTCGACATTCTCGAACTCGGCCTCCCGTACTCCGATCCGGGCATGGACGGTCCCGTAATCCAGGCGACGGGCGCGCACGCGCTTGCCGCTGGGACTCGAACCCGCCATGTCTTCGAGGTCGTGGAGGCTCTCGCACCGCTCGGCGCCCCAATCCTCGTCATGACCTACTACAACCCGATTTTCCGCTATGGAGATGAGGCCTTTGCCCGCGATCTCGCGAACGCCGGGGGCGCCGGAACCATCACCCCGGACCTGATTCCCGACGAGGGGGGCGCCTGGATCGAGGCGACCACGAAACATGATCTCGACCGGGTATTTCTCGTCGCACCGTCCTCCACGGATGAGCGCCTGGAGACGACGGCGAACGCGTGCCGAGGCTTCGTCTATGCGGCCTCCACGATGGGGGTCACGGGCGAACGCGCCGCCGTGGACACGACGGCCCGCACCCTGGTGCGGCGTACCAGAGAGGCCGGAGCGGCGCGTGTGTGCGTGGGGCTCGGCGTCTCATCGGGTGCTCAGGCCCGCGAGATCGGGGCCTTCGCCGACGGCGTGATCGTCGGCTCGGCGCTGCTGCGTGCCCTCGGGGACGGACAGGACCGGCTGGCGGAACTTGCCCAAGACCTCGCCGAAGGGGTGCAAGGGGCTCGCGCATGAGTGGGCTCGCCCAGTCGATCCCGAGCCCTTCGAGTGGGGTGTGGTATCTGTGGATCTTTCCCGTGCGTGCCTACGCCCTGTGTATTCTCGCGGGGATCGTCGTGGCGACCGTTATCTTCGCGAGGCGTTACGCGGCCCGCGGCGGTCCGGAAGAGGCGAGCGTAGACCTCGCCCTGTGGATGGTGCCGTTCGGCATCGTTGGCGGGCGTATCTATCACGTGATTTCCTCGCCGGCTGCCTATTTCGGTCCCGACGGCCAGGCGGTGCGAGCCCTCTACATTTGGCAGGGCGGACTCGGGATCTGGGGAGCGATCGCGCTCGGTGCAGTGGGAGCCGCCATCGGAGCCCGACAGATGGGTCTGCGCCTGGCGCCGCTCGCTGACGCCCTTGCGCCGGGCCTCCTTGTTGCTCAAGCAATCGGGCGCCTCGGCAACTGGTTCAATCAGGAGCTCTACGGCGCCCCCACCACAGTGCCATGGGGCCTCGAGATCGACGCCGCCCACAACCAGGGCTACCCGGTCGGGACCCTCTTTCATCCGACGTTTCTCTATGAACTGGTGTGGAATCTCGCGGCGGCCGTCGTCGTCGTGGTCCTGGCACGGCGCTTTGCGTTGAATCACGGCCGGGTATTTTGGCTCTACGTCATGGCCTATACGACGGGCCGCGTCTGGATCGAGATGTTGCGCATTGACACGGCCGAACACATTTTGGGATTGCGCCTGAATGTGTGGACTTCACTCATCGTGTTCGCGATCGCGGCGTTCTTCTTTATTCGGCTCCGCGCTCGTGCGAGTGATCTCGACCCGATCTACCTGCCCGGTCGGGAGCCGACTACGACCCCAGAGGAACAAGCCTTAGACTAGGCCATATGCGAAGAGCCAAAATCGTCTGCACGATTGGACCTGCGACGGACACCCCAGAGAAGGTCCAGGAACTCGTCGATGCCGGCATGGACGTGGCGCGGATCAACCGCTCTCACGGCAGCGCAGAAGAGCACGAACGCGTCTATCAGCACGTGCGCGCTGCCGCCCAAACGTCCGGCCGGGCTGTCGCGGTTCTCGTCGACCTTCAAGGACCAAAGATCCGGTTGGGGTCCTTTGCTGCCGGCCCGGTCGTCCTCGAAGAGGGCGCGACGTTTACGATCACGACGCGCGAGGTGGAGGGTAACTCCACGATCTGTTCGACGACCTTCCCGGGCCTGCCTGGCGACTGCCACCCGGGCGACCCGCTGTTAATCGACGACGGCAAGGTCGCACTGCGTGTCCTGGACGTCACGGACACTGACGTCGTGACGCGCGTCGAAGTGCCCGGTCCCGTCTCGAATCACAAGGGCATCAACCTTCCCGGGGTTGCCGTGTCCGTACCGGCTCTGTCGGATAAGGACGTCGACGACCTGCGCTGGGCCTTGAAGCTCGGCGCCGACTTCATCGCCCTGTCCTTCGTGCGCAACGCCCGTGACGTGAACGTTGTGCACGACATCATGGACGAGGTAGGCCGTCGAATCCCGGTACTCGCAAAGATCGAGAAGCCACAGGCCGTCGCGAATCTCACCGAGATTGTCGACGCCTTTGACGGCATCATGGTCGCGCGAGGAGACCTCGGCGTCGAGCTTCCGCTCGAACAGGTGCCGCTCGTGCAAAAGCGGGCCATCGAACTCGCTCGCCGATTTGCGAAGCCGGTGATCGTGGCGACCCAGGTGCTGGAGTCGATGATTACGAACCCGCGCCCGACCCGCGCCGAGGCCTCCGACTGCGCAAACGCGATCCTCGACGGGGCCGACGCCGTCATGCTCTCGGGAGAAACCTCGGTGGGTGAGTACCCGGTTGAGGCTGTGCGCACCATGGCCCGCATCATTGAGAACACGGAAGAAAACGGGGGAGATCGCATCGCGCCGCTCACCTCCGCGCCGCATACGCGCCCCGGCGTCATCACGAAGGCGGCCGCCGAGATCGGCGAGATGATCGAGTGCAAGTACCTCGTGACATTCACCCAGTCGGGCGACACGGCCAGACGCATGTCCCGGCTGCGTTCCCCGATCCCGCTGCTTGCTTTTACCCCGCTGCAGTCCACGCGTAACACTCTCGCCCTGTCGTGGGGGATCCACACCTATAAGGTCGCCTCGGTTTCTCACACGGACGACATGGTGGAACAGGTGGATTACAACCTGCAGGCGTCCGGGCTGGCCGAACGGGGCGACCGCGTGGCGATCGTCGCAGGCATGCCCCCGGGGACCGTCGGGTCCACGAACTCGATTCGGGTGCACAAGATCGGTGAAGTGCAACACGATCGAGGCGAAAACTTGCACTGATCGGCACGCTCGGTTCGTGGCCCGTAGACTGGGCTCCGCCACCGGCTAGGACGCTCGTCCGAGATTCGCTAGGCTGGTGGTCACGCTCCTGTGGTGGAATCGGTAGACACACTGCACTCAAAATGCAGCGCTTCACGGCGTGAGGGTTCGAGTCCCTCCGGGAGCACAGCGTCGGCCAGGGTGGCCGCGTGTGAGAGAGACTGAGATGAGCGAACAGCCTGAGGTCGAAGAACTCGACGTTGATGCCGCGGATGTCGAGGAGACCCCCCACGCCACGGGCGCGTACCGCGTGGTCGTCGCGGAGGACGAACCGCTAATCAGGCTGGATATCGTCGAGTCCCTGACCGACGCCGGCCACGAGGTGGTCGGCGAGGCCGGCGATGGGCAAAAGGCCGTCGAACTCGTCACGGAACTTGAGCCCGACGTCGTCATCATGGACGTGAAGATGCCGGAGATGGACGGCATCACCGCCGCGGATCGCATCATGAAGGATCGTATCTGTGCGGTCGTAATGCTCACCGCCTTCTCCCAGACCGAACTGGTCGAGCGAGCGCGCGATGCCGGCGCGATGGCCTACGTCGTCAAGCCGTTCAACCCCTCGGATCTGCTGCCCGCGATCGAGATCGCCGTCTCCCGCTTCCATGAGATCCGTTCCCTCGAATCGGAGGTGGCAGACCTGGCCGATCGGTTCGAGACGCGCAAGCGCGTGGATCGTGCCAAGGGTCTGCTCATGAGCAAGATGGGTCTTACCGAGCCGGAGTCCTTCCGGTGGATCCAGAAGACCTCGATGGACCGGCGACTCACGATGCGTGAGGTGGCAGACGCCGTTATTGAACAGATCGGCTCGAAGAAGTCCTGACCAGGCACACCAGTTCGGCGAGCGCCACGAGCGTACCCGCCTCGGAGCGTACACAGACCTCATAGACGGCGTGGTCTGCCGCCCGGGAGAGCGCCCGAACGCTCGCCGTCACCGTGCCGGAGCGTACGGCTGCCAGGTGGCGGATCGTGAGGGTGAGGCCCGCGGGTTGACTGTCGGGGTAATCGTGGCGGGCCGCGAGTGAGGCCGCCGTCTCGGCGAGCGCCGCACTCGCCCCGCCGTGGAGGAGACCGAAGGGTTGCGTATTGCCGGACACCGGCATCTCCAGGCTCGAGTACGAGCCCCCCTCGTCAGGCCGCACCCGCATGCCGAGACGCGCCGCAAGGTCCCCGAGGTCGTTTGTGTCGGCCGTGGGGCCTAGGCTGGGGGATGTGAGTGACATGAAGCGACTTCTCCTCATCGACGGCCACTCGTTGGCCTTCCGCGCGTTTTACGCCCTTCCGGTAGACAACTTTGCCACGTCGACCGGCCAGTTCACGAACGCCGTGCACGGCTTCGTCATGATGCTCACCAAGCTGCTCGACCAGGAGGAGCCGACCCACATCGCCGTCGCTTTCGATGTGGGGCGCGAAACATTCCGGACGCGGGAATACCCGCAATACAAGGGAACGCGGGATGCCACACCGCCCGAGTTTAAACCGCAGATCCCGCTGATCAAGGAGCTGCTCGACGCGCTCAAGGTCCGCTACGTGGAAAAGGAGGACTACGAGGCGGACGATATCGTCGCGACCCTGGCCACCGACGCGGAAGCCGACGGCTTTGATGAGGTGCTCATCTGTTCGGGAGACCGCGACACGCTCCAGCTCGTGACGGCGAGAACGACCGTCATCTATCCGACGAGGGGCGTCTCCACGATGACGCGCTACACGCCCCAGGCTGTCGAAGCAAAGTATGGGGTGACGCCCGAGCGCTACCCGGAACTCGCGGCTCTCGTCGGCGAATCCTCGGACAATCTGCGCGGCGTCGTCGGGGTAGGGGAAAAGACGGCCGCAAAGTGGCTTGCGCGTTTCGATGGCCTGGACTCCCTCATTAGTCGCGCCGATGAGGCGCCCGGCAAGGCGGGCCAGAACTTCAGGGATCAGCTTTCTGACGTGCTGCGCAATCGGAAGCTCAACCGCCTGGTGACCGATCTTCCCCTCCCTGTCACGCTGGCCGATCTCGCACTCGAGGAGATCGATCCCGCCGCGGTGCATGACGTGTGCGACGCACTCGAATTCAACACACTGCGCGAGCGGATCCTTTCCTCCTGGCCGCTCACGGGCGAGGGAGAGGCGGACCAGGAACCCCGCCCTGTCCTGTCGGTGAGTCAGTGGGCCGAGGACGGGGACCTCCAAGCGTTCCTCGGTGCGCATGGTGAGGGCCGGCTCGCACTCGCTCACCACGACGTCGACACGGGCACGCGCCGGCTCGCACTCGCCACCACGACGCACGCGATAGTGCTGGACCTCGCCGAGCTACCGCCCGAAGAGGAGGCCCTCCTGGGGGCCTTCCTGGCGGGGGATCATCCCAAGGTAGCCCACGACGCAAAGCGCCTCACTCACACGCTCGCTGAATGGGGCTTCACCCTGAATTCCCTCGTGTTCGACACCGATATCGCCGCCTACCTCATCCACCCGGATCAGCGGCGACGCACCCTCGCGGATCTCGCCCAACGCTACCTGCAGCGTGAGCTGGATACCGCCGCAGACACCTCCGGTCAGCTGGCGCTCGACCTCGAGGAGGACGCGGACGTCGCCTGGCTTGCCGAGCAGGCTGGCGCCGTCGCCACCCTGGAAGAACACCTCACTCCAATCCTCGAGGAACACGGCGCGGTGGGTCTCATGACCAGCCTTGAGCTTCCTGTCCAGCGGGTGCTGATCGAGATGGAAGACGCGGGAATCGCGGTCGACCGTGACCGGTTCGCTGCCCTCTCGGAGGAGCTCGGCGCCGCCGTCGACGCCGCCGCGGAGGATGCCTACGCGGCGATTGACGGTGAAGAGATCAACCTGTCCAGTCCCAAACAGCTGCAGCGGGTCCTTTTCGAGGACCTCGGTATGCCCAAGACGAAACGCACGAAAACGGGCTACACCACGGACGCCGAGGCTCTCGCGAGTCTGTACGCGAAGACGCACCACCCCTTCCTCGCGGCCCTGCTCACGCACCGCGACCGGATCAAACTCAAGCAGATCGTCGAGACGCTGCGCTCCGCCATCGCCGATGACGGACGTATTCACACCACCTTCCAACAAACGGTGGCCGCTACGGGGCGCCTGTCCTCCACCGATCCGAACCTGCAGAACATTCCAGCCCGTACTGAGGACGGGCTACGGATCCGCGAGGCATTTGTCTGCGCCGACACCTACGAGTGCCTGCTCACCGCCGACTACTCGCAGATCGAAATGCGGATCATGGCCCACCTCTCGCGCGATGAGAGCCTCATCGAGGCCTTCCGGGCGGGGGAGGATCTGCACAACTATGTGGGCTCGCGCGTCTTCGACGTGCCGATCACCGAGGTGAGCCCCCAGATGCGTTCCAAGGTGAAGGCGATGAGCTACGGGCTGGCCTACGGGCTCTCAGCTTTCGGGCTCTCGCGGCAGCTGTCCATTGATGTGGGTGAAGCCAAGGATCTGATGGAGGACTACTTCTCCCGCTTCGGTGGGGTGCGTACCTACCTGGAGAGCGTCGTCGAGCAGGCTCGCAAGCGGGGATATACGGAGACCATGCAGGGGCGCCGGCGCTATCTGCCGGACCTGTCCTCCGACAACCGGCAGCGTCGGGAGATGGCCGAGCGGGCTGCCTTGAATGCCCCCATCCAGGGCAGTGCTGCGGACATCATCAAGGTCGCGATGATCTCCGTGCACCGGGCCTTGAAGGCCAACAATCTCCGTTCGCGCCTCCTGCTTCAGGTCCACGACGAACTCGTCGTGGAGGTCGCGCCTGGTGAGGTCGACCAAGTGGAGGCGATCGTACGCGACAAGATGGCGAAGGCTGCCGAACTGCGAGTTCCGCTGGAGGTCTCGGTCGGCCGGGGCACCTCCTGGCGCGAGGCCGCACACTAGGGCGCTGGAAGGTGGGCGTCACGCGCGAAACGGGGTCGCGGATCTCACGCACATTTCCCTTCGCGCCATGGTTGCCTATCGTTTACGGACGTGAGTAGACTCGCCTACGGCGACCTGTGCGTCGCTCTACATGTCCATATCCGTCTACCAATGTCCGTATCGGAGTCATCACTCAATGACCACCACTCCCACGAACCCTTCGACCCCCCAGGTCGCAGTCAATGACATCGGTTCGGAAGAGGAACTCCTCTCCGAAATCGATAAGACCATCAAGTACTTCAACGACGGGGATATCGTCGAAGGCACTGTCGTCAAGGTCGACCGCGACGAGGTTCTCCTCGACATCGGCTACAAGACCGAAGGTGTCATCCTCTCCCGCGAACTCTCGATCAAGCACGACATCGACCCGGATGAGGTCGTCGAGGTCGGTGACCAGATCGAGGCTCTCGTTCTCCAGAAGGAAGACAAGGAAGGCCGTCTCCTGCTGTCCAAGAAGCGCGCTCAGTACGAGCGCGCCTGGGGCACCATCGAGAAGATCAAGGAAGAAGACGGCGTTGTCACCGGCACCGTCATCGAGGTCGTCAAGGGCGGCCTGATCCTCGATATCGGCCTGCGCGGCTTCCTGCCCGCCTCCCTCGTTGAGATGCGCCGCGTGCGCGACCTGCAGCCCTACATTGGGCGCGAGCTCGAGGCGAAGATCATCGAACTGGACAAGAACCGCAACAACGTGGTGCTTTCGCGCCGCGCGTGGCTCGAGCAGACCCAGTCCGAGGTGCGCTCCCACTTCCTGCAGACCCTGCAGAAGGGCCAGGTGCGCACCGGCATTGTCTCCTCCATCGTCAACTTTGGCGCCTTCGTGGACCTCGGCGGTGTGGACGGCCTCGTGCACGTGTCCGAACTGTCCTGGAAGCACATCGATCACCCGAACGAGATCGTCGAGGTCGGCCAGGAAGTCACGGTGGAGGTGCTCGACGTCGACATGGATCGCGAGCGCGTCTCCCTGTCGCTGAAGGCCACCCAGGAAGATCCGTGGCGCGCCTTCGCGCGGACCCACGCGATCGGCCAGGTCGTGCCCGGCAAGGTCACGAAGCTCGTGCCGTTCGGCGCCTTCGTGCGCGTCGAGGACGGCATCGAGGGCCTCGTGCACATCTCCGAGCTGGCAGTCCGCCACGTGGAGGTCCCCGAGCAGGTCGCCAAGGTAGGCGACGAGCTGTTCGTCAAGGTCATTGATATCGACCTCGAGCGTCGTCGCATCTCGCTCTCCCTCAAGCAGGCGAACGAGGGCGTGGACCCGAACTCCGACGACTTCGATCCGTCGCTGTACGGCATGGCCGCCGAATACGACGAGCAGGGTAACTACAAGTACCCCGAGGGCTTCGATCCGGAGACCAACGAGTGGCTCGAGGGCTACGAGGTCCAGCGCGAGGAATGGGAAGCGCAGTACGCGCAGGCCCAGGCCCGTTGGGAGGCCCACAAGGCGCAGGTGGCGCGCGCTATCGAGGAGGACGCCGAGGCGTCCGCCCAGGGCGACACCTCGGTGCCGGCTCCGGCGTCCTATTCTGCGGCCCCGGCGCTGAGCGAGGATGGTGGCGGTACGCTCGCCTCGGACGAGGCGCTCGCTGCGCTGCGTGAGAAGCTGACCGGAAACTAGCCTCATCTTGTCGAACGGCCCGCCGCACCCGCGGCGGGCCGTTCACTATCCCCTTACGGTGGGACGTCCTCACGGGCCCGGCCAATCGGGGTGGTTAGACTGGCCTGAGTTGAGCCGTTCACACGAGGGGGAGGGCAATGTCCGATCCGACCGCAAGCCCCATCAGTCGGGAGCGCATCCGACGTGATCTGCGCGCTCGCCGCATCAGGGTGTCTCACGTGCAGCGCATGAGCGAGAACATGATCCGCGTGACCTTTGAAGGCGACGCGTTGCGCGACTTCGAGTCGCTCGGCCCCCACGATCACCTGAAGCTCATCGTTCCGGACCAGGATGGCTCCATCCCGGAACCGACGATCGTCGACGGAAGCCTTCAACGGCCCTTTGAGGCGACTGTGCGCGACTACACGCCGCGCACCTACGACCAGAACGCCGGCCGGCTCGCGATCGAGTTCTTCGATCACGAGGACCCGGGCCCCGCCACCCGCTGGGCCCGCGCAGCTGAGCCCGGCCAGGAGGTTGTGATCATGGGCCCGCGAGGGTCCCAGCCCGTGCCGAACGGTGCCGAATCGCTTTTGCTATTTGCCGATGAGGCGGCGCTACCCTCGGTCGCTCGCTGGATTGAGATGAGTGACCTCCCGGTGCGGGCCCACCTACTCGGGCAGGAGGGGGAGCATCGCTACCTTCACTCCGTTGCGGGAGCCGAACGTTGCGCGGTCACCTGGCACGCGCATGCCGATGAACTGATCCGTGCGTGCCTGGCCGTGCGCGAGGTGGAGGATACCTGCTACGTGTGGTGCGGCGGCGAGGCCATGATGCTCGCGGCGCTGCGCCGCCACCTGCGCACTATCTGTGCGCCCGCCCAGCTGAAGGTGACCGGCTACTGGCGTGACGGACTCGCGGGCTACGACCATCACGCGCCGCTGCCCGACTAGGTCTGCGATGTCTGCACAGGAATGCGGTAGGCACTCGCGCGTGGTCCTCACCGGCGGGATGGGCGCCGGGAAGTCCACCGTCGGGCGGCGCTGGGCAGACCTGGGCGCCGTCGTGATCGACTACGATCAGCTTGCCCGGGACGTTGTGGCCCCCGGCAGTCGAGCGCTTGACCAGATTGCAGCCGTCTGGCCCGACGTCGTTGGGTCGCGGGGGTTGAATCGCGCCGCCCTGGCACGCATCGTCTTCGCCGATCCCCGCGAGCGCGACCACCTCGAGGCGATCACCCACCCCGCGATCCGCGAGGCCGCAGCTCGGCGCGAGGCTGCCGCCGTCTGGCCCACAGACGGACCGGGCCGCGGCCTCGTCGCTCACGAGATTCCCCTCTATGCGGAAGGTGGAGGCGGCGGAAACTTCGACGCCGTCGTGACAGTCGAGGCACCCGAGGACGTGCGCGTGAGGCGTCTGGTTGAGCATCGCGGACTTGATGAAGCCGAGGCGCGCGCCCGAATCGCGACCCAGGCGAGCGCGGCGCAGCGGTGCGCTTACGCCACACACGTGCTGGACGCCTCCGTCCCCCTCGCGGAACTGCTCCGAGCGACCGACGCCCTCCTTGCGGAGTTGATGGGCGGCTAACCGAGGCGCCTCAGGCGCACGCCGACCCGGCTGCGGACACGCCGTCCACAGCTCGCCGCGACCCGCCCCGTGCCACGCGGTATAGTTCCCGCTGAGGGGAGTATTCCCACGAACGGAACCCGTCATCACGGCGCACGACGACGAGCGCTCGGGGCCGTAACCGCGCGCGGTGGAAGAGACCTCACGGCCTTTGTCATCCCCAACGGAAGGGACCACGTGGGATCCGCTCACCTCACGCCACTCTTTGAGATCGTCTCGATGTCCGTCATCCTGACGGTCATCGTCCTCGACCTGTTGTGGGTGGTGCGGCGCCCCCACATCCCGACGATGCGCGAATGTTCGATCTGGGTGGGGTTTTACGTGATGGCGGCGATCATCTTCGGTGGCGTGCTGGCACTCGTCGCCAATACGCAACTCGCCACCGAGTTCTATGCCGGGTGGCTCACCGAATACTCGCTCAGTATCGATAACCTGTTCATCTTCGTCATCATTCTGGCGCGCTTCAACGTACCGCCGAACCGGCAGCAGGAAGTCCTGATGATTGGGATCATCATTGCGCTCGTGCTGCGCGGCATCATGATCCTCATCGGCGCGAGTATCATCGAACGCTTCTCCTGGGTGTTCTTCATCTTCGGTGCCTTCCTTTTGTGGACTGCGATCTCCCTCATCCGCTCACACGGCGAGGATGAGGACTATGAAGAGAACCGCCTCGTGATGCTGATGCGGCGCTTCTTGCCGATCCACACAGAATACGACGGCATGAAGCTGCGGACGGTCGTCGAGGGCAAGCGTCTGTGGACCCCGCTCATCATCGTGATCATGGCACTCGGCTCGACCGACCTTATGTTCGCACTCGACTCCATCCCCGCGATCTTCGGCCTCACGCAGGACCCGTTCATCGTGTTCTCCACCAACCTGTTCGCCCTGATGGGGTTGCGCCAGCTCTACTTCCTGCTCGGGGGCCTGTTGGACCGGCTGATCTACCTGCCCTACGGCCTCGCGGCGATCCTCGCGTTCATCGGTGTGAAGCTCATCATGGAGGCGCTCCACACGAACACCCTCTCCTTCATCAACGGCGGTGAGCCGCTAGCCGGCGTGCCCGAGATCCCCATCCTCGTCTCGCTCGGCATCATCGTCGTGGTGCTCGCGGTCACGACATTCGCCTCCCTCTATGTCTCGCGCAAACACGCCCGCCGGGAGGCGCCCCGCATCGGCCCGACGTCCGAAGCCTAGACAGCTGTTCTCGACATGATTGCGTCGGGGGTCGCAACTAGGCTGGGCGTATGCGCCCACGTACCGATATCGACCGGGCTTCCGGTACCCTGCAGGTCGTCTCGGAGTTCTCTCCCTCCGGTGATCAACCGACGGCGATTGCGGAATTGACCGAACGCCTGAACGCGGGAGAAAAGGACATCGTCCTGCTCGGCGCGACGGGTACGGGAAAGTCGGCGACGGCGGCCTGGCTGATCGAACAGGTACAGCGTCCGACCCTCGTCATGGCACCAAACAAAACGCTGGCCGCCCAGTTTGCCGCGGAGCTGCGCGAACTCATGCCACACAACGCCGTCGAGTATTTCGTCTCCTACTACGACTACTACCAGCCCGAAGCCTACGTCCCACAGACGGACACCTACATCGAGAAGGATTCCTCCATCAACGACGAGGTCGAGCGCCTGCGGCACTCGGCCACGAACTCGCTACTGACCCGACGCGACGTCGTGGTCGTGGCCTCCGTTTCCTGCATCTATGGGCTGGGCACACCCCAGGAGTATGTGGACCGAATGGTGCCGCTACACGTGGGTATGGAGATTGACCGGGACCAGATGCTTCGGCAGTTCGTCCAGATGCAGTACACGCGCAATGATCTGGCGTTCACGCGTGGGACGTTCCGCGTACGCGGGGACACGATCGAGATCATCCCCGTCTACGAGGAGCTCGCGATCCGCATCGAGATGTTCGGTGACGAGATCGACGCCCTCGCGACCCTGCACCCGGTCACGGGGGAGGTTCTCGAGGAACGCGAGCAGGTCTTCCTTTTTCCTGCGTCCCACTACGTGGCCGGCCCGGAGCGCATGGAGCGTGCCATGCGAGACATCGAAGATGAGCTGCGCCACCGGCTCGCCGAACTCGAGGGTCAGGGCAAGCTCTTGGAGGCCCAGCGTCTTCGGATGCGCACCACCTACGATCTCGAGATGATGCGCACCGTTGGGACCTGTGCGGGCATTGAGAACTATTCGCGCCACATCGATGGACGAGGCCCGGGTACGGCGCCGCACACGTTGCTCGACTACTTCCCGGAAGATTTCCTCCTTGTGATCGATGAGTCCCATGTGACCGTGCCCCAGATCGGTGCGATGCACGAGGGCGATGCTTCCCGTAAACGCACGCTGGTCGAGCACGGCTTTCGCCTGCCCTCGGCCCTCGATAACCGACCCCTGCGCTGGGACGAGTTCCTGGAGAGGATCGGACAGACCGTCTACATGTCTGCCACGCCGGGTGATTACGAGCTCGGCCAAGCGGACGGCGTCGTCGAGCAAATCATCCGCCCCACAGGCCTCGTCGATCCGAAGGTTGTGGTGAAACCAACGACGGGCCAAATCGACGACCTGCTAGCCGAGATCAATACGCGCGTCGATCGTGACGAACGCGTCCTCGTGACCACCCTGACGAAGAAGATGGCCGAGGACCTCACCGACTACCTCCTGGATAAGGGGGTGCGGGTACAGTATCTGCATTCAGACGTTGACACGCTGCGCCGCGTCGAGCTGCTGCGCGAGCTGCGGCTCGGCCAGTTTGACGTCCTCGTCGGCATTAACCTGCTGCGCGAAGGCCTTGACCTGCCGGAAGTGAGCCTCGTGGCGATCCTCGACGCCGACAAGGAAGGCTTCTTGCGCTCCTCTAAATCGCTCATTCAGACGATCGGGCGTGCCGCCCGCAACGTCACGGGCGAGGTCCACATGTACGCAGACCAGATCACCGAAGCGATGCGCATCGCCATCGACGAGACCGAGCGCCGGCGCGCCAAGCAGATCGCCTATAACACCGAGCATGGGATCGACCCGCAGCCGCTGCGCAAGAAGATCGCGGACGTCACCGATATGCTCGCCCGCGAAGAAGTCGACACCCAAGAGCTCCTGGCCGGCGGCTACCGGGGTGCGGGCTCCGGTCCCAGCCCAAAGGCAAAGAAGGCCGCATCGGTGGCCGCCCGGGAGCGCGTGCTCCCCGAAGGGGAGCGTGATCTGGTGCAGTTGATCGAGGAGCTATCCGAGCAGATGCGGAGTGCTGCAGCGGACCTGCAATTCGAGCTCGCGGCACGCCTGCGCGATGAGATCGCAGACCTGAAGAAGGAACTGCGTCAGATGCGCGCGGCTACGTAACTCAGACATTGTGGTACAGATGTACCACCAGAGGGGTTATCCCTTACCATCGTGATGTCAAGCCCGTGATGGGGGCTCAACAAGGGAGGGAGGACTATGGCCACCAGACACCAACCGATGGTTCGCAGCGGTATTGCCGCCTCCCTTTCCTCGTCCGCAATGTTCGCCCTGCTCGCCTACTACGCGGATATCCTCACCACCCGGTTCGGTCCGTGGGAGATCTTCGGCTGGCGCCTGCTCCTCACGTTCCCCGCTCTCACGGTGATCCTGCTTGCGACGCAACGCGGACCACGCATCTGGCGTTTTCTGCAACACATCTGGGACGTCCGGTGGAAAATCCCCGTACTCCTGCTTAACGCAGTGCTCCTCATCATTCAGATGGTGCTGTTCACCTGGGCGCCCGGTGTTGGGCGAACGGTCGAACTCTCGCTCGGCTACTTCCTGATGCCACTCGTGATGATCGTCATTGGCCGCGTGGGTTTCCGTGAGACGGTCAGCCGAGGCCAAGCGATCGCCACCGTCCTCGCGGCAGTGGGTGTGGCCCACGAAATCTGGCGGGCTGGAGGCCTCGGTTGGCCGACCCTCGTCGTCGCCATCGGCTACCCCGCCTACTTTGTGTCGCGCCGCATCTCTCGGATGGCGAGCGCGGCCGCGCTGTGGTGCGAGATGGGGCTCGCCGTGCCGGTCTCGCTTCTGCTCGTTGCCAGCCCCTCGAGTCTCGGGCACGCGGCGAATCCGAGCGGGATCGCCCTCATCCTCGGGTTGGGATTCCTCTCGGCGGGAGCCATGGCAACGTATGCGGCAGCCCAGGTTTGGCTACCGTTCGCGCTCTTTGGACTGTTGGCGTACCTGGAGCCGGTACTCCTCGTCGTTGTCGCCTTCACCCTGCTCGGAGAGGGGATCACCTCCGCGGAGCTGCCCACCTACGCCCTGATTTGGATCGCGGTCGTGGTCCTGGCTGTCGACGGCGCCATTCGTGCGGGGCGCACCAAGAAGCGCGGCGAGCGCTGGTGGCCCGATATCGGCTAGCGCTACCAGCCGCGCTCGCGCCAGGCCGGCAGCTTGGAGCGCTCGGCGCCGAGGGTTGTGGCGCGGCCGTGGCCCGGCAGCACGAGCGTCTCATCCGGTAGGATCGCGAAGATCTTGCGTTCCACGTCCTCGATTAGCGACGCGAAATCCTCGGGGGTGGTTGTCTTGCCCACCCCTCCGGGGAAGAGGGAATCGCCGGAGAAGACGACGGGCGGATGTCCCGCCGGCTCCACAATGAGGGCGATCGAACCCGGGGTATGGCCCACCAGTTGGACGACGCGCAGCCGGATCGCACCGAGCCGAACCTCGGCGCCGTCTGCGAGGGCCTCCTGCGGGATACCCGTGGCGTCCTGGATCGCGCGGGCATCATCGATGCCGCTCGCGGCGGGGGCGCCCGTTCTCTCGACGACCTCCGCCAGCGCTTGAATATGGTCGGGGTGGCGGTGGGTGGTGACGATACGCTCGAGAGGCAGCGAGCCGTCCGCGGCGCGAATGGTCTCCAGGATTTGGCTGGCGTCGTTCGCGCAATCGATCACGAGGCAGCGGCCCGACGCCCGTTCGCGCAGGATGTAGACGTTGTTGTCCATGGGCGGGACGGACACGACGGTGACGGTCAGATCAGCGCTCTCTACGAGGTTCATACCTCCAGTGTGGCAGAGCCCGGCGGACCGCGCGGATGCGATGTTCGCTGAGGTAGAACACGTGTGCGAACTTGACGGGCGCGGCCTAAGATGACGGGGTGAGTGATCGACTGATTGTGCAAGGTGCCCGCGAGCATAACCTCCGCGGAGTTCACCTGGACCTGCCCCGCGACCAGCTCATCGTGTTTACTGGGCTGTCGGGCTCCGGCAAGTCATCACTCGCCTTCGACACGATTTTCGCCGAGGGGCAGCGCCGCTACGTGGAGTCGCTCTCCTCTTACGCCCGCCAGTTCCTCGGGCAGATGGATAAGCCCGACGTCGACTTCATCGAAGGGCTCTCACCCGCCGTCTCCATTGATCAGAAGTCCACGAACCGTAACCCTCGCTCGACCGTCGGCACGATCACCGAGGTCTACGACTACCTCCGCTTGCTCTACGCCCGCGCCGGCATCCAACACTGCCCCGAATGCGGTGAACGGATCATCGCCCAGGCTCCGCAGCAAATCGTCGACCGTCTCCTGGCTGAGGGGGACGGCACTCGTTTTCAGGTGCTCGCGCCGGTCGTGCGCGGACGCAAGGGAGAATATTCCGAGCTCTTCCGAGAACTGCAGTCGCGCGGCTTCGCGCGGGCTATCGTCGACGGGCAGGCGACACGGCTGGATAACCCCCCGACACTTGAAAAAAAGCTGAAACACGACATCGACGTCGTCGTCGACCGCCTCGCTGTGAAGGATGGGGTGAAGAATCGCCTGACAGATTCGGTGGAGACGGCGCTCGCCCTCGCGGATGGGCTCGTCGTCGCCGATTTCGTAGACCGCGACGCGCAGGACCCGGCACGCCGCCGACGCTTCAGCGAAAAGCGCGCCTGCCCGAACGATCATGAGCTGGCGCTTGAAGAAATCGAGCCGCGCACCTTCTCCTTTAACGCGCCCTACGGCGCTTGCCCCGAATGTTCGGGGCTCGGCTCACGCCTCGAGGTTGACCCTGATCTCGTGGTCCCGGATCCCGATAAGACGCTGGCCGACGGCGCCATCACCGTGTGGGGTAGGGGTGCGGTCGACTACCACCTGCGCCTCATGAAGGCGCTTGGTGACGAACTTGGCTTCGACCTGGACACGCCATGGCGGGACCTGCCACAAAAGGCCCGCACGGCCCTCTTGAACGGGCGCAACCACCGCGTCCACGTGCGCTACCGCAACCGATGGGGACGCGAGCGCCAGTATTCGACGGGCTTTGAGGGAGCCACGACCTTCATTAAACGCAAGCACGCGGAAACGGAGTCGGAGAACTCGCGGGAACGCTACGAAGGCTATATGCGGGAAGTGCCCTGCCCGGTCTGCCACGGCGCGCGATTGAAGCCGGAGGTCCTCGCGGTGACGATCGGCGGGAAGTCGATCGCCGAGCTCACCGACCTCTCCATCGAGCATGCGCGCGATTTTCTCGCGGATCTGACCCTGGAGGGGCGCGAGGCAGCGATCGCCGGCCAGGTGCTCAAAGAGATCAACGCGCGCCTGGGTTTCCTTGTGGATGTGGGCCTGACCTACCTCACACTCTCGCGCTCTGCTGGCACGCTCTCCGGGGGAGAGGCACAGCGCATCCGCCTCGCCACCCAGATCGGATCGGGTCTTGTCGGCGTGCTCTACGTGCTTGACGAGCCATCGATCGGGCTCCACCAGCGTGACAACCGCAAACTCATCGAGACCCTGACCCGCCTGAGGGATCTCGGCAACACGCTGATCGTCGTCGAACATGACGAGGAGACGATCCGCACCGCCGACTGGCTCGTTGACATCGGGCCGGGCGCGGGTGAACACGGCGGTGAGATCGTCCATTCCGGCACCTACGCGGGCCTGATCGAGGAGAAGAACTCACTGACGGGCGACTACCTGGCCGGCCGCCGCGAGATCCCGGTGCCGCCACAGCGGCGCCCCGTCGACGCCGACCGGACCCTCACCGTGGTGGGGGCCCGGGAGAACAACCTGAAGGACGTGACCGTCTCCTTCCCACTCTCGACGATGGTGGCTGTCACCGGTGTGTCCGGCTCCGGTAAGTCCACGCTCGTGAACTCGATCCTCTACCGCGTGCTTGCGCGCGAGCTGAATGGCGCACGCACCCCGGCGGGCCGGCACACCCGGGTCGAAGGCGTCCAGCACCTGGACAAGGTCGTACACGTCGACCAGTCGCCCATCGGGCGGACCCCGCGCTCGAACCCGGCCACCTACACGGGCGTGTGGGACCACGTCCGTAAACTGTTTGCCTCCACCCAGGAAGCGCAGGTGCGCGGCTATGGGCCGGGACGGTTCTCCTTCAACGTGAAGGGCGGGCGCTGCGAGGCCTGCAAGGGCGACGGCACGATCAAGATCGAGATGAACTTCCTGCCCGATGTCTACGTCCCGTGTGAGGTCTGCGGCGGAGCCCGCTACAACCGAGAAACCCTCGAGGTGCGGTTCAAGGGTAAGAACGTCGCCGAGGTCCTGGATATGCCGATCTCCCAGGCGGCAGACTTCTTCGCGAACGTGCCCGCCATAGCCCGGCACCTGACGACCCTCACCGACGTCGGGCTTGGCTACGTGCGGCTGGGGCAATCCGCTCCCACCCTCTCCGGGGGTGAAGCCCAGCGAGTGAAGCTTGCTGCCGAGCTGCATCGGCGATCCAATGGCCGCTCCATCTACGTGCTCGACGAACCGACGACAGGCCTCCACTTCGAAGATATCCGCAAGCTCTTGCTCGTCTTGCAGGGTCTGGTCGACAAGGGCAACACGGTCATCGTGATCGAACACAACCTGGACGTCATCAAGAATGCGGACTGGGTCATCGACATGGGGCCTGAGGGCGGGGACGGCGGCGGAACCGTCGTCGCTGAGGGCACACCAGAGCAGGTCGCGCACGTGAGCGAGTCCCACACCGGTCACTATCTGAAGGGCATCCTCGCGTGACCTCCGCCCCGCCGGCCTACCGCCCAAAACGCGGAGAGATTCCCACCAACCCGGGGGTCTATCGCTTCTCGGACCCACAGGGCCGGGTGCTCTACGTCGGTAAAGCGAAGAACCTGCGCAACCGGCTATGGAGTTATTTCCAAGACCCGGACACGCTGAATCCGAGGATCCGCCACATGGTCTATGCGGCGGGAGCCGTCCAGTGGACTGTCGTCGGATCTGAGATCGAGGCCCTCACGCTCGAATACGCCTGGATCAAGGAGTTCGAGCCACGCTACAACGTGATGTTTCGCGACGACAAGTCCTACCCCTATCTCGCGGTCTCGATGGGGGAGCAGTTCCCGCGCGCCTACGTGACTCGCGGCGCGAAACGGCGTGGCACCCGCTACTTCGGCCCCTACACGAAAGTGTGGGCGGTGCGCGAAAGCCTTGAACTGCTCTTGCGAGTCTTCCCGGTGCGGACCTGTTCGGCAGGGGTTCTCCGCCGGGCCCAGGCGGCGGGCCGTCCCTGCCTACTCGGCTACATCGACAAGTGCTCGGCGCCGTGTGTTGGGCGGATCAGCCCCGAGGATCACCGTGCGCTGGCCGACGGGCTGTGCGACTTCATCATGGGGCGCGATCGCGGCATCATTGACACGCTCACCGCGCAGATGCACCAGGCTGCCGAAGCCGAGGAGTTCGAGAAGGCCGCCGCACTGCGCGACGACGTCGAAGCGCTGCGCACCGTCACAGAGAAGAACACCCTCGTGCTCGACGAATCCGTGGACGCCGACGTCTACGCTCTGCACGCCGACGAGCTTGAGGCGGCGGTCCAGGTGTTTTACGTGCGGGCGGGGCGCGTGCGCGGTCACCGCGGCTGGGTGATTGATCGCATTGAGAACCCAGGCGACGACGACCTCATCGCGCGCCTGCTCATTCAAATGTATGGTGACCGGGCGACGCCGGGCCGGGGGCGTCAAGAGCGACGCAGCGTGGACGATGTCGACCACCTCTCCGTTGCGTCAATCCCTCCGGAAATCCTCGTGCCCACCCAGCCGACGGACGCGGCGGCGCTGGAGGCATGGCTTTCCCAGGCACGTGGTGCCCGCGTCCGCGTGCGGGTTCCGCAGCGTGGGCCGAAGCGCACGCTCCTTGAGACGGTGCACGACAACGCGGTCGCCGCTCTTACGCTGCATCGTACGAAGCGGGCGAGCGACCTTACCGCCCGCTCGGCGGCACTTGATGAGTTGCGCGAAAACCTCGGCCTCGACGAGGCACCGCTGCGCATCGAATGTTTTGACGTGTCCCACACCCAGGGGACGAACCAGGTGGCCTCGATGGTCGTCTTTGAGGACGGCGCCCCCCGGAAGGCTGACTACCGCCACTTCATCGTGCGCGGACCCGACGGCGAGGGCGCGGCCGACGATACGGCCGCGATGGACGAAGTCCTCCGCCGCCGGTTCGCCCGCCTGGCCGCAACGGATGCGGAGTCCTCGGGCCGGCGCTCAGCGCCCGGACCGGGCGGGACCAACGCGGCGGGAGCGAAGACTCCGGTGACGTCCACCCACGTTCCGGACCCCGCGGCCATGCCGCAGGACGAACCCGTCACCGGGGCCGTGGATCCCGATAGTGGTCGGCCCCGCCGTTTCGCCTATCGGCCGCAACTCGTCGTCGTCGATGGCGGTCTACCACAGGTGAACGCGGCGCGTGCGGCGCTTGCGGACCTCGGCATTGACGTGCCGATCGTCGGACTCGCGAAACGGCTGGAAGAGGTGTGGATCCCCGGTGACGAGTTCCCTCTGATCCTGCCGCGTACCTCCCAGGCGCTCTACCTGCTCCAGCACCTGCGTGACGAATCGCACCGCTTCGCCATCACGTTTCACCGCAAACGCCGCTCACGCGCCATGACCCGATCCGCTCTCGATGCGGTTCCGGGGCTCGGTCCCGCGCGCCAGGCTGCCCTCCTCAAAGCTTTCGGTTCGGTGCGGGCGATCCGGGCCGCGAGCGTGGAGGAGCTGCAGGAGGTTCCGGGTGTGGGACCGGCGCTCGCCGCCGCCATCAATGAGGCCCTCGCGCCGAAACCACGGTAGACGTCGAGGCCCTCATGGGTGGGTGCACTCGGCGGAGCCGCCCGGCGCGCGGCACAACGTGAGAAGCTAGTGCCATGAGCGAGACGCCCCCTCCCACAGTTCCCCATGGCATCCCGATCCTCGACGAGTCCGCCGAGCTGCCTCGTAACGAGCGCCCCGAGATCCTCATTATCTCGGGTATGTCCGGCGCCGGCCGCTCGCGCGCCGCGGCGGCGCTAGAAGACCTCGACTGGTACGTGATCGATAACCTGCCGCCCCGCATGCTCATGGCGCTCGCCGGCATGATGGGCAGCGGGGATCGGGTAAGCCGTCTCGCCGCCGTTGTCGATGTGCGGTCGCGAGAGTTCTTTGCCGAACTCGTGAACGTGCTCGATGAACTCACGCGACACAAGATCGCCTACCGCGTGATCTTCCTCGACGCTTCAGATGCCGAACTCGTGCGCCGCTTCGAGACCGTCCGCCGCCCCCACCCGCTTCAGGGGGAGGGGCGGATTATGGACGGGATCACGAGTGAGCGTTCCGTTCTCGCCTCCCTGCGCAACCGTGCGGACGAGGTGATCGATACGACGACCCTGTCGGTGCACGACCTCTCGCGACGGATGCGGGAAATCGTCGCGTCGGAAGATGCGGACCAAAAGCTCCACATCACCGTCATGTCTTTCGGCTACAAGTACGGCCTGCCTCTGGACGCCGATCACATGGCCGACATGCGTTTCTTGTCCAACCCGTACTGGGTGAGCGAGCTTCGCCACCTCACGGGGCAGGACCGTGCCGTCTCGGAGTACGTGCTCGGCCTGGAGGGCGCGCGTGAATTCGCCGAGGATTACGTGGCCACCCTCGCGAAGATTCTGGACGGCTACCAAAACGAACTCAAGCCCTACGTGACGATCGCGATCGGCTGTACCGGTGGTAAACACCGGAGCGTCGCAATGACCGAGGAGATCAGTCGCCTACTGCGTGAACGCGGTTATCCCACCCGCACCGTCCACCGGGACCTTGGTCGCGAATAGGGCGACATCATGGCAAAAACGCTCAAGGCAGTCGCACTCGGCGGGGGACACGGGCTGTCGGCCACCCTGCGGGCGCTCAGATTCATCAGTGAGGACGTCACGGCGATCGTGACGGTTGCCGACGATGGCGGCTCTTCCGGTCGGTTGCGCTCTGAGTTCGACATCCTGCCGCCCGGAGACCTGCGGATGGCGCTGGCCGCGCTGTGCGAAGGTACCGAGTGGGGCCGGACCTGGCGCGATCTCCTGCAGTATCGTTTCCAGTCTGATGGCCCACTCGCGGGACATGCCGTCGGCAATCTCCTCATCGCCGCACTCTGGCAGCAGCGTGGTAACGAGGTCCACGCCCTCGATCTCGTGGGACGGCTCCTCGGAGCGGGCGGACGGGTTCTGCCGATGTGTGTCACCCCCCTCGTCATTGAGGCCGACGTCACCCACGACGGCGAGCGGCGTACCGTCTCGGGTCAGGTTTCTGTCGCGACCGTGCCCGGAAGCCTCGACAACGTGCGGCTCTCACCTCCCAATCCCGCCCCCTGCCGCGAAGCGTTACAGGCGTTGGACGGTGCCGACCTCATCGTGCTCGGACCGGGATCGTGGTACACCTCCGTGTTGCCCCATCTCCTTGTCCCCGACCTGGCGGCCGCGATTCGCGAATCAGCGGCCACGCGCGTGATCGTCATGAACCTGGCCGCCCAGGATTCAGAAACCGCAGAGCTCAGTCCCGCCGACCACCTGCACGTGCTGCTGGACCACGACCCGCAGCTGCGCTGTGACGTCGTCATCGCTGACCCCCTCGCGGTCCAGGACCCGGACCGCCTGGTCTGCGCCGCCCACGACCTCGGTGGCCAGGTCCTCTTCCGGCAGGTCCGCTCCGCGGACCACCCGGCTATTCACGACCCGCTGCGCCTGGCCGCCGCGATCCGGGACGGGTACGAAGGGGCGATCGGCGACCTGCCGCGTTAGACTGCCCACGCCAGAAGCCACTGAGGAGGAGACCATGTCGCTCACGATCGACGTGAAGGATGAAATCGCCCGCACCGCGGTCGACCGGATCGCCGACCGCAAGGCGGAGGTGTCGGCAACGATCCGGTTTGCCGGTGGGCTACACCTCATCTCAGGCAACATCGTGATCGAAGCCGAACTTGACACCGGGATCGCCGCGCGGCGGCTGCGTCAGGCGATTAGCGAGCTGTTTGGACACGCCTCCGAGGTGATCGTCGTCTCGGGTGGGGGACTGCGCCGGGGCCGACGTTACGTGGTCCGCATCATCCAGGGGGGACGTGAACTCGCTCGGCGCACAGGGCTCATCGATAACTACGGTCGCCCCGTTCGCGGATTGCCACCCGCAATCGTATCCGGCACCACCACCCAGTCGGCAGCCGCGTGGCGCGGCGCCTTCTTGGCACGCGGCTCTCTCACCGAACCGGGGCGGTCCTCAGCACTCGAGGTGACGTGCCCCGGCCCCGAGGCAGCACTCGCGCTCGTCGGGGCGGCCCGCCGACTCGACGTCGTGGCGAAGGCGCGGGAGGTGCGCGGCGTGCACCGGGTCGTGGTGCGCGACGGCGACGCTATCGCCACTCTCCTCGTGGCGATGGGTGCTACACAGACCGTGACCGTGTGGGACGAGCGGCGCCGCCGCCGTGAGATCCGCGGCGCCGTGAACCGCCTCTCCAACTTCGACGACGCAAACCTGCGCCGCTCCACCCGGGCTGCTGTTGCCGCCTCGGCGCGCGTGGAGCGGGCGTTCGTGATCATGAAGGACGACGACATCCCGCCCCACCTCGTGCAGGCGGGCGAGCTTCGTCTCGCGCATCGCGACGCCTCGCTTGAAGACCTTGGCCAGGCCGCCGAACCGCCCCTCACCAAGGACGCGGTTGCGGGCCGAATCCGGCGTCTGTTGGCGATGGCGGACAAGCGTGCCCAGAGTCTGGGGATCCCGGACACGTCGGCGGCGCTCACCGAGGAGATGCTCGACGATTAGCTCGTAGTGGAACGTCCCACACTGCACGTTTTAGCGTGCCGTAGAGACCTTTGTCCCGTCGCAACCGGGGGTCCATCCTGGTAGCGTTTGAGGTGCCGGCCAGTGTGAACAGGACCGGCCGGGAGCGCACCAGCTCTCCCGAAACGATCGACTTTTCGTGCGCCGAAGCGGCGCACATGTTGGAGGATCACAGTGACCATCCGCGTCGGCATCAACGGCTTTGGCCGCATCGGCCGTAACTTCTTCCGTGCAGCGCGTGCTGCCGGGGCCAACTTCGAGATCGTTGCCGTGAACGACCTCACGGACAACAAGACCCTGGCCCACCTTCTCAAGTACGACTCGATTCTCGGCCGCATGGAAGGCGAGGTGACCTACGACGAGGAGTCCATCACCGTCGACGGCCACCGCATCGTGGCGCTCGCCGAGCGCGACCCGGCCAACCTGCCGTGGGACGACCTCGGGGTCGACATCGTGATCGAGTCCACCGGTTTCTTCACCGATGCCACTAAGGCAAAGGCTCATATCGACGGCGGCGCCAAGAAGGTCATCATCTCTGCGCCCGCGAAGAACGAGGACGCCACCTTCGTCCTGGGTGTGAACCACGAGGACTACGATCCCGAGAAGCACACCATCATTTCGAACGCGTCGTGCACCACGAACTGCCTGGCCCCGATGGCCAAGGTGCTGGATGAGGAGTTCGGTATCGAGCGCGGCCTCATGACCACCGTGCACGCGTACACCGGTGATCAGAAGATCCACGACGCCCCGCACAAGGATCTGCGCCGCGCGCGTGCCGCCGCCGTCAACATCGTTCCGACGTCGACCGGCGCCGCGAAGGCCGTTTCGCTCGTGCTCCCGCAGCTGAAGGGCAAGCTGGACGGCTACGCCCTGCGCGTGCCCGTCATCACCGGCTCGGCTACCGACCTCACCTTCACGGCCTCTCGCGAGGTCACCGCCGAAGAGGTCAACGCCGCCATCAAGAAGGCTGCTGAAGGCCCGCTCAAGGGCGTCCTGGCCTACTCCGAGGAGCCGCTTGTCTCCACGGACATCGTCACCGATCCGCACTCGTCCATCTTTGACGCCGGCCTGACCAAGGTCATCGGCGACCAGGTGAAGGTCGTGTCCTGGTACGACAACGAGTGGGGCTACTCGAACCGCCTGGTGGACCTCACCACCCTCGTCGGCGACAAGCTCTAAACACCACCTGGAGTGGACGCCGGGCGCCCGCGAGCTACCGGCTCGCGGGCGCCTTGGCGTTTGGCCTAATCGAAAGAATGATGTAGCCATGAAAACCCTCGAATCCCTGGGCGACTTGCGCTCCACGCGCGTGCTCGTCCGCTCCGATTTCAACGTCCCGCTCGACGGGACCACCATCACCGACGACGGCCGTATCAAGGCGGCCTTGCCGACCATCACGCGCCTCACCGAGGCCGGCGCGAAGGTCATCATCATGGCGCACCTCGGTCGTCCCAAGGGCGAGGTGAAGCCTGAATACTCCCTTGCCCCCGTGGCCGAACGCTTGGAGGAGCTGGCCGGCGTTCGCGTGACGCTCGCCCCCGACGTCGTCGGCCCGGGCGCGCAGAGCGCGGTCGCCGACCTCAAGGACGGGCAGATCGTCCTGTTGGAGAACATCCGTTTCGACCCGCGTGAGACGTCGAAGGACGACGCCGAGCGGGCCGAACTCGCCAACGAGCTCGCGTCACTCGCGGACGTCTTTGTGTCTGACGGCTTCGGAGTCGTGCACCGCAAGCAGGCCTCGGTCTATGACATCGCGAAGGTCCTGCCCAGTGCGGCCGGTCTGCTCGTCGTCAAGGAGATTGAATCCCTGCGGCGCGCCACCCATGACCCGGAGCGCCCCTACGCCGTCGTCCTGGGCGGATCCAAGGTATCCGACAAGCTAGGCGTGATCGCGAACCTCCTGGAGAAGGCCGATCGTCTGCTTATCGGCGGTGGGATGGCGTTCACCTTCCTGAAGGCCCAGGGCCACGAGGTCGGCTCCTCGCTTCTCGAGGAGGACCAGGTCGAGGCCGTCAAAGGCTACCTGCAGACGGCGGCGGAGCGCGGCGTCGACCTGCTCCTGCCCGTCGATGTCGTTGTCGCCCCCGAGTTCGCGAAGGACGCGCCAGCCACCGTGGTGGACGCGGACGCGATTCCGGCCGACCAGATGGGGCTCGATATCGGCCCAAGAACCCAGGAGCGCTACGCGGAGGCCATCGCCTCGGCGAAGACCGTGGCCTGGAACGGCCCCATGGGCGTCTTCGAGTTCGATGCCTTCGCCGGCGGGACCCGTGCCGTTGCGCGCGCCCTTTCTGAGGGCGACGCCTTCAGCGTGGTTGGCGGCGGTGACTCGGCGGCGGCCGTGCGCCAGCTCGGCTTCGATGAATCAACCTTTTCTCACATTTCCACCGGAGGTGGCGCCTCCCTGGAACTTCTGGAGGGCAAGACCCTCCCCGGCATCGACGTTTTGGAGGACTAACGATGACCCGTACCCCCTTGATGGCAGGCAACTGGAAGCTGAACCTCGATCACTTTGAGGCGGTCCAGCTGGTCCAGAAGCTCGACTGGGCGCTGAAGGACGCGAAACACGACTTCGACGCCGTCGAGGTCGTCGTGATCCCGCCGTTTACCGATATCCGTTCGGTCCAAACCGTCGTGGATGGCGACAAGATGCAGATCGGCTACGGCGCCCAGGACGTGTCGGAACATACGTCGGGCGCCTACACCGGCGAAGTCTCGGCTCCGATGCTCGCGCGTCTGGGGTGCAGCTACGTCGTCGTCGGGCACTCGGAGCGGCGCGAGTACCACGGCGAGGATGACGCGTTGGTGGGCCGCAAGGCCTCCGCGGTCTTGGCGGCGGACATGACGCCCATCATCTGCGTGGGTGAGGGCCTGGACATTCGCAAGGAGGGCCGCCACGTCGAGTACACGCTCGGCCAGATTGACGGTGCCTTCGCGGACCTGTCGGCGGAGGACGCGCGCGCCACCGTCGTCGCCTACGAGCCCGTATGGGCGATCGGCACCGGTGAGGTCGCAACCCCGGAGGACGCCCAGGAGGTCTGCTCCGCGATCCGCGCTCGCCTCGAGGAACTCTACGACGCGGAGACGGCGGATTCCGTGCGCATCCTGTACGGGGGCTCCGTGAAGTCTTCGAACGTTGCCCAGATCATGGCCAAGGACGACGTCGACGGCGCGCTCGTTGGCGGCGCCTCGTTGAAGGCCGATGAGTTCGCTGCGATCGCCCGCTTCCGCGAGCACGCGGGAGCCTAATGCGAGGATCGGCGGGCGGGAGATCAGCTCCCGCCCGCCGGTGTTTCACACTCCGTACATTTTGCCCTATTGTAAAGGGGGCGCTGAGCGCCCCTGCGTGACCTCGACGAAACGGACCTGATTGTGACCGCACTGCGGATCGTTCTCGACATCCTGCTGGTGTTGACCAGCCTCTTCTTGATTCTCACGATCTTGATGCACAAGGGGCGCGGCGGCGGTTTGTCCGACATGTTCGGTGGAGGCCTATCGTCCTCATTCGCTTCCTCCGGCGTCGCCGAACGCAATCTCAATCGTCTGACCATTGGCGTGGCGATCGCCTGGACGATCACCATCATGCTGATCGGCATCGTCACTCGGTACGCGAGCTAAGCATCATGTCAGGCCCGGGTTCCATCCGCGGATCGAAGATCGGATCCGCGCAAAGCCACGAGGACGTGCGTGGCCCACTGGCCGAACGCTTCCAGGTCTCCTACTTCTGCGCGAACGGACACGAGACGACGCCCTCATTTTCGGCGAGCGCTGACCCCAAGGATCTTCCGGAGGAGTGGGCCTGCCCTCAGTGCGGGCTGCCCGCCGGGCGGGACGCGGCGACGCCGCCCGAGCCCCCGAAGAACGTTCCGTTTAAGACCCACCTGGACTACGTCAAAGAGCGCCGTTCCGAATCCGAGTGCGAGGCGCTGCTCGACGAAGCACTGGCCGCGCTGCGTCGTCGCCGCGGAGGCTAGCCGCCCCCGGACATCAGCTCCGCCGCGGAGCAGTCCGTCAGGACAACGGTCGACTCGCTGATCACGGATCGCGCGGGAAGTTCGAGGCGTTCCTCGGGCGTGAAAACGGGCGCCACGAGCGCCTCGGAGAGCCGCACCGCGGAGTGCTCCTCGTGGCGTGTTAACTCGACCGCGCAGCCGCGCAGGAGCGTGCGCGCTGCCGTGCGTTTGGACTCGCCGCTGAACAACAGAACAAGGAGCTCGGTGCGTAGGAGGCGGCTCACGCTCATCGAGGCGCGGAGCGCCGGAGGTTTCGGGGAGTGGGTCTCGGCGAGGACGTCGGCGCTCTCATCGAGTACCTGGCAGTGGCCCGGGAATAGGGAAGCGATATGCCCGTCGGGTCCCATTCCGAGAAACACGATGTCGAAATCGTGCACCGCGCTCAGCTCACGGGCATAGGCAGCCGCCGCCGCGGCAAGCTCGTGTGGAGCCGACCCCGACGCGGGAGCGGGGAGCAGGTGTAACTGCGCCCCCCGCATCGATTCGCCCCAGGCCGCGCGAGCCTGACTGGAGGTGCGCTCGGCGTCCTCGTGGGGCACGAACCGCTCGTCGCCCCACCACAGGTGTACCGGTGCCAAATCGGCGTCGGGTAGCAGACGCGGACGCATCTCGGGTAGGGCTCGGAGCATGTCGATCCCGAGCGATCCGCCCGTAAGGACGACGTCGGCGCGCCCCCGCTCGCGCACGGCGCGCGCCGCACTGAGCAGCAGGGTCTCCGCGGCGATGGCGGGAAGATCATCACTGGCGGCAGTGAGCCAGCTGAACGGTACGGACGGGTGGGGCACGATCAGTCCTTAAGCAAGGCGAGTCCGCGCGTGATGACGCGCGCGTACATGGCGTCGGGGTTCAGACGGCGCAGGTCCTCAGTGAGGCAGTCCGCGAGCGAGCGGCGGGGGAGATTGACGGGTTGGTCCACGCGGGCGGGGTGGCAGAGCCACGCGACATTCTCTCCGTCCGCACGTCGGATCGCGAGATCTCCGTCGCTGCGATGCATGACGACGTCTCGCAGCGTTGCGGTCTCGACATGGTCGAGTGCGACCGGGACCTCGAGGAGGAGGCCGAGCCAGCCGGCCATGAGGTGGGTGGAGGGGTGAGCGCGGTTTCCTCGGACCGTCACACGCTCGACCTGGGCGCGCGGCCGCTCCTCAACGAGCGTGACGGCGAGGGCCCGCCACAGGGTGATCCCCGCCCACGCGAGGTCGGTGTCTCCCGGCCGGTAGTTCAACCCGAGCGCGTCCAGTGCAGATATCGGGTCAGCGCAGGCGCGCGTGTCGGTGATGCGGCGCTGCGCCATGTGGCCGAGTGGGTGTTCAGCGGGGGAGGTCGGGGCACCGAACGGCCACCACACGACCACGGGGGTATCCGGCAGGAGTAGCGGCATCACGAGAGAGTCAAGTGAATCGCGGATGCCGCCGTGCGGGTGCAGGATCACGACTTCGGAGGCCCCTTCCGATTCGCCGATGCGCAGCTCCGCATCGAGCCGGTCCTCCTCCGTTGCCGACGTCTCGATGATGACGACGACGCGACACGGGTGGGCGCGCGAGGTGGCCCGCGCCGTCGTGATCGCTTCTTCAGCCGCCTGAGCGTGAGGAACGATCACCAGGAGCGTGAGGACGCGGCCGAGCGTGACGGAGCCCGCCTGGACACGCAAGGAGTTGAGGGTCGCCGCGATGTCGACCGTGGTGGTGTCGTGCAGCTGCATGCCTGTCCTTCCTTACGGGATGCGCCAGGTACGGCCGTCGTGTGCAAGCATGAGGTCCGCGGAGTCGGGGCCCCACAGCCCCGGCCGGTATTCCTCGGGAGGCCCCTGCTTCTCCCAGAAAGCCAACACCGGGTCAAGGATTTCCCAGGACAGCTCGACCTCCCGTTGGCGCGGGAAGAGGGGCGGCTCGCCGCGCAACACGTCGAGGATCAACCGCTCGTAGGCCTCAGGGGAGTTCTCGGTGAACGCTTCGCCGTAGTCGAAGTCCATGGTGACGTCGCGGATCTGATGTGTGGTTCCCGGCACCTTCGAACCGAACCGCAGCGTGATGCCCTCGTCGGGTTGGATGCGGATGACCAGGGCGTTGCGGTCCTGTTCGGAGGTGAACGGCATCGGGAAGGGCTGGTGGCCCGAGGCCTTGAACACGAGTGCGATCTCGGTCACTCGTTTGCCCAGGCGTTTGCCTGTGCGCAGGTAGAAGGGAACACCCGCCCACCGCCGATTGGCGATATCCAGCCGCAGCGCAGCGTACGTCTCCGTCGTCGAATCTGGTTCGACGCCCTCCTCATCGGTGTAACCCACGACCTGTCGGCCGGCCTGGCGGCCCGGGCCGTAGCGACCCCGCGCCGTGTGCTCGCCCAAGTTCGCCGGCAGGCGCACCGCGGAGAGTACCTTCTCCTTTTCGGCTCGCAGGTCGGCGGCATCCAAGGAAGCGGGTTCTTCCATCGCGGTGAGCGCCAGCAACTGCAGAAGGTGGTTTTGGATGACGTCGCGCGCGGCTCCGATCCCGTCGTAGTAGCCGGCGCGGGACCCGATCCCCATGGTTTCCGCCATCGTGATCTGCACGTGATCCACGTAGTTCGCGGACCACAGGGGTTCGAGGATTGTGTTGGAGAAACGCAGTGCCATGATGTTTTGCACCGTCTCCTTGCCCAGGTAGTGGTCGATCCGGAAGATCGAATCCTCCGGAAACACCTTCTGCACGGTGGCGTTCAGCTCCTTGGCACTCGCCAGGTTATGTCCGAACGGTTTCTCGATCACTGCCCGTCGCCACGTGGGCGCACCGGCTCGGTCCCGAGCGAGGCCGGATGCGGCCAAGTTCTCGCAGACGGGACCGAACCAGTGAGGCGGTATGGACAGGTAGAAGGCATGGTTCCCGCCCGTCCCATAACTCTCGTCCAGCTCACGTACCGTCTGGGCGAGCCGGTCGTAAGCGGACGCATCCCCGAAGGAGCCCGCGACGAATCGCATTCCGTGGGCCAGCTGATCAAACGTGGCCTGATTGAAGGGGGTGCGTGCGTGCTCGCGCACCTGCTTTTCGACGAAGGAGACGAACGCCTGCTTACCCCAGTCCCGCCGGGCGAAGCCGGTGAGCGCGAAGGAGGGGTGCAGGAGGCCGCGGTTGGCGAGGTCGTAGATGGCGGGCAGGAGCTTCTTACGCGCCAGGTCACCCGTGATGCCGAACATCACGACGCCACATGGGCCCGACATCCGCGGTAAGCGCAGATCGTCGGGGTGGACGAGTGGGTTGTCTCCCTCAGACATCGCTCTCCTCTGGATCGCCCGTGCGGATGGTATTCAGGAGCGTTCGGCCTCCATTGCGGCCGAGACGGCGTCACACAGCTGATTCCAGGCGTCGATGAACTTGTCGACCCCCTCGCGCTCCAGCTCCGCATACACGCGATCGAGGTCGACACCAACGGCCTCGACCCGCTCAAGAACGTGGGCGGCATCCTTGAGGAAGGGGCGGACCGTGTCCTTCGGTACCTTCTCGAGTTCGCCGAGTGCCATGAGCGTGGCCCGCGGCATCGTGTTCACGGTGGTGGGAGCGATGAGTGAGGTCACGTACCGGGTCGGTTCGTAGGCCGGGTCCTTCACCCCGGTCGACGCCCACAGCGGACGCTGCGGACGGGCCCCCTCGAGTTCGGTGAACCGTGGAGAGGCGATCGATTCGAGGAAATCGGCGTAGCAGCGCCTCGCCACCGCGATCCCCACCTCTCCGCGCAGCTCCCTCGCCTCGCCACGGCCAGACTCGGCGAACGAGTCGAGTAGCGGGTCCACCTTCGAGTCGGTGCGCGAGATGAACACCGAGGCGACGGAATGAATGCGGGTGAGATCGAGGCCGTTGCGGGCCGCGACATGCAGCCCATCAAGGTAGGCACCCAGGACGGCGCGGTAGCGATCCTCGGAGAAGATCAGCGTGACGTTCACGTTGATGCCCTCTCCGATGACGGCGGCGATCGCCGGAAGGCCTTCCGCAGTCGCGGGGATCTTCACGTGCAGGTTTGGTCGGTCCACGGCATGCCACAGCATGCGGGCCTGCTCGATTGTGCGATCGGTGTCGTGGGCGAGGCGTGGATCCACCTCGATTGAGACCCGTCCGTCGACGCCGTCGCTCGCATCGAAAACGGGACGCATCTGGTCACAGGCTGTCTGCACGTCTTCGATCATGAGAGCGAAGGTGACATCCTCGACGGTCGGATCCCCGTGCTTATCAAGCAGACGTGCGATCGATTCACGGTATGCCGCGCCGTCGCCGATCGCCGCGGCAAAGATCGACGGGTTCGTGGTCACGCCGACGACGTCGCGTTCGGCGACGTCGTCGGCGAGGCACACATCGGAACCCGCCCGCAGGGCCTCCCGGGAGAGGTCATCCAGCCAGATGGAGACTCCAGCATCGGAGAGAGACTCGTAGGGCGTCATCATGATCAGCCCTGAACGGAGCGTACCGAGGCGAGGGACGCCCGAGCCGCCTCAGCGACGGCGTCAGCGGTGATCCCGAACTCCTCGTAGAGACGCTGGTAGTCGGCGGAGGCACCGTAGTGCTCCAGGGAGACACACCGACCGTGATCACCAACGTAGGGGCGCCACGGCAGGGACAGGCCGGCCTCGACGCTCACGCGAGCCCGGACGGCACTCGGCAAGACCTCTTCGCGGTAGCCCGCGTCCTGCTGCTCGAACCACTCCATGCAGGGCATGGAGACGACGCGTGTGCCAATGCCTTCGCCCTGAAGGGCCTCGCGTGCCTCGAGAGCCAACGCCACTTCGGAGCCGGTCGCCAACAGGATGACCTGGAGGTCGCCCTCTGCCTCGGCGAGGACGTAGGCGCCGCGGTCCACGCCCGAGGCATCGGTCCCACCGGCATGAACATTCGGTACATCCTGACGGGTGAGGATGAGGCCCGAGGGGCGCGCGTCACGCTTCAGGATGGAGGCCCAGGCCTGCGCGGTCTCTGCGGCGTCAGCCGGACGCACCACGTCAAGGTTCGGGATGGCTCGCAGGGCGGTCAGGTGCTCGACCGGCTGGTGGGTCGGGCCGTCCTCACCGAGCCCGATTGAGTCGTGCGTCCACACGTAGGTGACGGGTACGCCCATGAGTGCCGCGAGACGTACCGCACCGCGCATGTAATCGGAGAAGACGAGGAACGTGCCGCCATAGGGTCGAGTGAGGCCGTGTAGCGCGATACCGGAGAGGATCGAGCCCATCGCGTGTTCCCGGATCCCAAAGTGCAGTGTGCGCCCGTACTCGTTGCCGGGGAACATCTCCGAGGATCGTTCCTTCGGTAGGAAGGAGGCGGCTCCCTTCATGGTCGTGTTGTTCGATCCGGCCAGATCGGCGGAACCACCCCACAGTTCCGGCATGGTATCCGCCAGTGCGGAGAGCACTTCACCCGAGGCCTTCCGGGTCGACATCTTCTCCACATCCGCGAAGGTCGGCAGGGCCGCCTCGAAGCCTTCGGGCAGGTCGCGGGCGAGGAGGCGGTCGAGGAGTGCGCTCGCCTCGGGGTGAGCCTCGCGCCACGTGTCCAAGCGCTGCGACCAGGCCTCGTGGGCGACCCGTCCACGCTCGAGTGCGCGTTCGCGCACGGTGTTCAGCATGTCGGCATCGACCTCGAAGTCCAGCTCGGGGTCGAAACCGAGGACCTTCTTCGTGGCGGCCACTTCCTCGGCGCCGAGTGCGCTGCCGTGGATGGCCCCGGTGTTTTTCTTGTTCGGGGCGGGCCAGCCAATGACGGTGCGCAGCCGGATGAGGACCGGACGCTCGGAGTTCTCACGTCCGGCAATGAGCGCGTCGTAGAGGGCCTCCATATCTTCGCGATACTCACCCTCGCGCGTCCAATCGACCTCAAGAACGTCCCACCCGTAGGCCCGGTAGCGGGCGCACACGTCCTCGGTGAACGCGATCGAGGTGTCGTCCTCAATCGAGATGCGGTTGTCGTCCCACACCACAATCAGGTTGGACAATTTCTGCGTGCCCGCCAGGGAGCAGGCCTCGGAGGTGACGCCTTCCTGGAGGTCGCCATCGGAGGCAATCACCCAAATGTTGTGGTCAAAGGGGCTCTCGCCCGGCTTGGCTTCCGGGTCCAGCAGGCCGCGCTCGCGGCGGGACGCCATGGCCATCCCGACGGCGGAGGCAAGTCCTTGGCCGAGGGGGCCGGTCGTGATTTCGACGCCATCGGTGTGCTTGTACTCCGGATGGCCTGGCGTGGCCGAGCCCCAGGTACGCAGGGACTTGAGATCCTCGAGCTCGAGACCGGAGTCGGTCAGGAAGAGCTGGACGTATTGCGTGAGGGAGGAGTGTCCGGCAGACAGGATAAAACGGTCGCGACCAATCCAGTGAGCGTCCTTCGGGTCGCGCACCATGACCTTGTGGAAGAGCAGGTAGGCCAGGGGGGAGAGGGACATCGCTGTCCCCGGGTGCCCATTGCCGACCTTCTGCACGGCGTCGGCGGCGAGTAGCCGTCCAGTATCGACGGCGAGTTGATCGGTATCATCCCAACGGAATTCGGTGGACTCGGGCATGGTTCCTCGTTTCAGTTCCATTCGGCCCGGGAACGCATAGCGCGCCCCGGCGAGCATGTGAGCGGCATAACCGCCCGCTATGTTCTATCGTAGGGTGCGTTCTCTAGGACCTGCTCGCCGACGCGGTACCCTCGTGAAGAGAGGCCCATCCCAAGGAGTCATCATCGTCGTGTCCGACCGCCCAGGAGCGTCTGCGCCCCAACAGCAGGCCCGCCGCACCGCGCGGGAAGTGGTGAAGGCGTATATCGCCCTCACCAAGCCCCGCATCATTGAGCTGCTGTTGGTGACGACGATCCCCACGATGATCCTCGCGGAGCGCGGTTGGCCGGGCACGTGGCTCGTGCTTGCGACGCTCATCGGTGGCAGCGCTGCTGCGGGCGCGGCGAACACGTTCAACATGATCTATGACCGGGACATTGACCGGGTGATGCAACGCACCCGCAAGCGCCCGATCCCTGCGGGTATCGTCTCCGTGCGTGGCGCCCTGATCTTCGGGCTCACGCTCGCCGTCGCCTCGGTGCTCTGGTTTGCCCTCCTCGTGAACCTCCCGTCCGCACTCCTCACCCTGACGGCGATCGTGCTCTACGCCGTCGGCTACACCATGATCCTGAAACGACGCACCGCCCAGAACATCGTGTGGGGCGGCATCGCGGGGTGTATGCCGGTGCTGATTGGGTGGTCCGCGGTCACGGGGTCACTCGCGGTCGCGCCCTTCGTGTTGTTCCTCGTCGTATTCTTCTGGACGCCGCCGCACTACTGGCCACTGTCGATGAAGTTCAAGGGGGATTACGCTGCCGCCGGGGTTCCCATGCTGCCGGTGGTTTCCTCAGACCTCGTCGTGGCGCGCAACATTTTGATCCACACCTTCGCGATGATCGCGTGCACCCTCGCGTTGATCCCGCTGGCAGACATGTCGATGTTCTACACCGTCGTCGCGATCGTTGCGGGAGCGCGTTTCGGGTGGAGGACGATCGACCTCTACCGGCACGCTCGTCACCCGGACAAGGGCCCCTTGAAGGCGATGCGCGTCTTCCACGAGTCCATCACGTACCTCTCACTCATCTTCCTCGCGGTCGCACTCGACCCGTTCGTCGAAAAGCTGCTCTTCTAAGCGCCATGACCCCGCGCTCCGCACTCGAGCTTCTCCGCCTCGAGTTTCTCGCCCACCTGGCTGTCGAACGAGGGTTGGCGGAGAACACGGTCGAGGCCTATCGGCGTGATCTCGAGCGCTACCTCACCTATCTCGCGGACGCGGGCGTCACCACCGTCGAGCAGGTGCGCTCCGCGACGGTACGCGAGTTCCTCACACGGGTGAGTGCCGGTGACGACGGTGGCGCCCCCCTGGCTGCGAGCTCGGTTGCACGGTTGCTGTCCGCGGTGCGCGCCTTCCACCGCTTCGCCCTTACCGAGGGCCTCACCGAGGATGATCCGACCGAATCCCTCACGCCCCCACGCCCTGCCCGCCGGCTGCCCGGCGCGCTCACCGTCGAGCAGGTGCGCCACCTCCTCGAGACCGCCGCGAGCGGGCAGGACGCCCTCGGCCTGCGCGACGCGGCGTTCCTCGAGTTCCTCTACGGGACGGGCGCGCGCGTCACGGAGGCGTGCACAGTGGCGCCCGACGACGTTGATTTTACGACCGGCGTGATCCGCCTGTTCGGCAAGGGCCGCAAGGAGCGGATCGTCCCCATGGGGCGGTACCTGAATGCTGCACTCGGTGCCTACCTCACGCGCGCGAGACCCCAGCTGGTGGGGGTGGGGCGCGGCACGAGCGCGATCTTCGTGAACGCTTGGGGCAAGCCCCTCACGCGACAGGCAGCCGGTGCCATCGTGCGGCGAGTGGCCCGCGCGGCGGACCTCGACCCGCCACCGACCCCCCACACGCTACGGCACAGTTACGCCACCCACCTGATCGCGGGCGGGGCCGACGTGCGGGTTGTCCAGGAGCTGCTCGGTCATGCGGATGTCTCGACCACGCAGATCTACACCCACGTGACCGTCGACCACCTGCGTGAGGTCTACGCCACCAGCCACCCGCGGGCTCGCTGAGGACGAGGCGACCACGACGGGCGGCCTCGCTACCATGAGGGCCATGGACCTCTTTGCCGATTTGGGCGAGCCCAGTCCCGACGCACCGGGTGCCCACGCGCCGCTCGCCGTGCGGATGCGCCCGACGACGCTCCAGGAGGTTGTCGGTCAAGACCACATCTTGAAACCGGGCTCCCCGCTTACTCGGCTGCTGGAATCGGGTTCGACGGCAGGGACGTCCTCGATCATCTTGTGGGGCCCGCCCGGTACGGGGAAGACCACGCTTGCCTACCTCATCGCGCGCACGGCGGGGCGGCGGTTCGTGGAGCTATCGGCCGTGTCAGCCGGGGTGAAGGACGTCCGTGAGGTGGTGGCCGGCGCGAAGCGGGCCCTCGGAGCACAGGGCCTGGAGACGGTGCTCTTCGTCGATGAGGTCCACCGCTTCTCTAAGTCGCAGCAGGACGCCCTCTTGCCGAGCGTGGAAAACCGGATCATTACGCTCGTGGCCGCCACCACCGAGAACCCGTCGTTTTCGGTGATCTCCCCCCTGCTATCGCGCTCACTTCTGCTCACGCTTCAACCCCTCGGTGACGACGACGTCGCATCCCTTGTCCGCCGCGCTCTCAGTGACGAGCGCGGATATGCGGGGGAGCTTTCGATTGCTGACGACGCCTTGGACCTCATCGTGCGCTTGGCAGGATCCGATGGGCGCAAGTCGCTCACGATCCTGGAGGCGGCGGCTGCCGGTGCACAGGAGCGCGACTCGGGCGAGATTTCGATGACGGATGTCACCGATTCGATCGATGAAGCGGCCGTACGGTACGACAAAACGGGCGACCAGCACTACGACGTCACCTCCGCGTTCATTAAGTCGATGCGTGGGTCCGACGTCGACGCCGCCCTGCACTACCTCGCCCGGATGGTCGTGGCGGGGGAGGATCCACGATTTATCGCGCGGCGGATCGTGATCTGTGCCTCGGAAGATGTCGGTATGGCAGACCCGAGTGCTCTCGTGACCGCCGTGGCGGCCTACGAGGCCGTGGCATTCCTCGGGATGCCGGAGGCGCGCATCCCACTCGCGCAGGCCGTGGTGCACATCGCGACCGCGCCGAAATCGAATGCCGCCTATCGGGCTGTTGATCGGGCCATCGCGGACATTAAAGCAGGCAAGGCGGGCACCGTGCCTTTCCACCTGCGCGATGCGCACTACCGCACTGCAAAACGCCTCGGGCACGGGCTCGAGTACAAATATGCGCACGATTTCCCGCGCGCGATCGCGGCCCAGGACTACCTTCCCGAGACGCTGCGTGACGCCCAGTATTACGAGCCGACCGATTACGGGCATGAGCGCGAAATCGCGTCCCGGCTCGGCGTGATCCGCTCCTACCTGCGCGGCGAGGCCTAAGGGCGTGAGCGATCCCTCACGGTCGTGAGTGCTGGACCTCCGCCCGCTTTGCTATCCTAGAGCGGTTGCTCACTTCCGTGAGCTCCTGGGGTCTTGGCCCACGAGGCCGATCCCGCCCGAGCGTGGCTCGGGTGTTCCACTGACATACGAGACAGGAGAAGCACACCTCATGGCTATTTCCCGCACCCGCCGGCAGGTCCGGCTCTCGCGCGCCCTCGGCATTCCGCTGACGCCGAAGGCCCAGAAGTACTTCGAAAAGCGACCCTACGGACCGGGCGAGCACGGCCGCGCCCGCCGTCGTGCCGATTCCGACTACGCAGTGCGTCTGAAGGAGAAGCAGCGCCTGCGTGCCCAGTACGGCATTCGGGAAAAGCAGCTGCGCACCGCCTTCGAGCAGGCCCGTAAGGAACCGGGCCTGACCGGTGAGGCTCTGGTCGAAATGCTGGAAACTCGCCTGGACGCGCTCGTGCTACGGTCCGGCTTCGCCCGCACCATGGCGCAGGCCCGCCAGACCGTCGTGCACCGTCACGTCCTCGTGGACGGCAAACTCGTGGACCGTCCCTCCTTCCGTGTGAAGCCGGGCCAGGTCATCCAGATCAAACCGCGCTCCCAGACGATGGCGCCTTTCCAAATTGCCGCGACTGGCGAACACCAGAAGGTGCTCCCGGACGTGCCCGCCTACCTCGACGTACAGATCGAGAAGCTGCGTGCGGAGCTCGTGCGGGCCCCCAAGCGCGAAGAAGTCCCGGTCACCTGCGACGTTCAGCTGGTCGTCGAGTTCTACTCCCGCTAATCGCCACAGCGTGAACCCCGGGCTGCGGCCCGGGGTTCACTGCGTCCTTTTGGCCACCGCACGCTCTGCTACTCTGGCCCCAACGACGGACATACCCGAGGAGGAGATATGGCTCACGGCACGGTCCTGAGCCGGGGCGCCGCACCCGGTACCCGCCTGCCGTCGCTGCCCGCCGCCCACTAGGCCGCCCCGGACAGCCGCCGCGCTCCTTCCGTATCCGTTTCGATTGATTGTGAGATATCCGCAATGCGCACCACTGATATCCGTTCGCGCTGGCTGAGCTTCTTCGCCTCAAAAGACCACCACATCGCCGATTCCGTTCCGCTAGTCTCCCCGGACCCCTCTCTCCTGTTTACAGTTGCCGGCATGGTGCCGTTCATCCCCTACATCGTGGGTACCGAGGAGGCGCCCTGGCCGCGGGTGGCCTCGGTCCAAAAGTGCGTCCGCACCAACGACATCGATAACGTGGGGAAGACCACTCGGCACGGCACGTTCTTCCAGATGAACGGCAACTTCTCCTTCGGTGACTACTTCAAGGAGGGTGCCTCCACGATGGCGTGGGAGCTGCTCACCACGCCGATTTCCGACGGCGGCTACGGTCTCGATGGAGAACGGATTTGGGTGACGCTGTGGGAACACGATGACGAGGCCTACGACGTCTGGCACCGCATCATCGGCCTGGATGATCGCCGCATCGTCAAATTGACGCGCCCGGAGATCTTCTGGGATACGGGCCAGCCGGGCCCCGCGGGCCCGTGCGCTGAGATCCACTACGATCGGGGCCCCGAGTTTGGGCCCGAGGCCGTTGGCGGCACTGTCGACCCGGGCGGCGACCGATACCTGGAGGTGTGGAACCTCGTCTTCGATCAGTACTTGCGTGGGGAGGGCACGGGCGCGGACTACCCGCTCATTAAGGAACTCGATCATAAGGCGATCGATACGGGCGCAGGCCTGGAACGCCTCGCATTCCTGCTCCAGGACAAGTCCAACATGTACGAGATTGACGAGGTCTGGCCCGTCATCGCGCACACGCAGGACATCACCGGCCGCACCTATGGTGCCGGACGCGAAGACGATGATGTGCGGATGCGCGTTGTCGCCGACCACGTACGCTCCGCCCTCATGCTCGTGGGTGACGGGGTACGTCCAGCCAACGACGGACGAGGCTACGTGCTGCGCCGGATCATCCGCCGCGCCGTGCGCTCGATGCGACTGCTCGGTATCCAGGACGCGACGATGCCCGAGCTGTTGCCGATCTCGCGGGATGCGATGAAGGGCTCCTACCCGAACCTGGAGACCGACTTCGAACGGATCAGCCAGACCATCTACGCCGAGGAAGAGGCGTTCGCTCGCACTCTCGGCGCCGGCACCACGATCCTCGACACCGCCGTGCAGCGTGCAAAGCGGGATGCCTCGCACACGGTCTCGGGTGCGGAAGCCTTCCAGCTGCATGACACCTACGGCTTCCCGATTGACCTCACGCTCGAGATGGCCCGTGAGCAGGGCGTCAACGTGGACGAGGAGGCATTCCGCTCCCTCATGGCCGAGCAGAAGGAGCGTGCGCGTCGAGACGCACGCGCGAAGAAGACCGGTCACGTCGACGCACAGGCCTATCGGGAAGCGCGCGAGAGTCTCGGTCACGACGTCGTCTTCCTGGGGTATTCCGAAACCTCTACGACGGCGACGGTCGCCGCGCTGCTCACCGAGGGCGCGGCCGCACCCGTGGCCAGTGCGCCGGCCGAGGTGGACGTCATCTTGGATCAGACCCCCTTCTACGCTGAAGCGGGCGGCCAGCTCGCCGACCACGGTGTGATCCGTCTGGCCGGCGGCGGCATCGTCGAGGTCCACGATGTTCAGCAGCCCGTGGCCGGAGTCCGCGTGCATCGCGGGACGCTGATCGAAGGTGACATCCACGTGGGGGAGGAGGCCGTCGCGGAGATCGACGTGACGCGCCGCCAACAGATCTCCCAGGCCCATACCGCGACCCACATGGTGCACAAGGCGCTGCACGAGTTTGTCGGGGAGCAGGCCACGCAGGCCGGTTCGGAGAACTCACCGTCGCGCCTGCGCTTCGACTTCCAGCACGGTTCGGCAGTCCCGGCCTCCGTCATGGGCGAGATCGAGCAGCGCGTGAACGAGCGCCTGCAGGAGAATCTGGAGGTCACCGATGAGGTCATGGGCCTCGATGAGGCTCGTGAAGCCGGTGCCATGGCGCTGTTCGGCGAGAAGTACGGCGATCGCGTGCGCGTCGTGTCCATCGGCGGGGATTGGTCCAAGGAACTGTGTGGCGGTACCCACGTGCCGCTGACCGGCAATATCGGCCGGATCGCCGTGCTCGGTGAATCCTCGATCGGGTCGGGCGTGCGCCGCATCGAGGCCCTGGTCGGCGCGGGTGCCTACGCCCAGCAGGCGAAGGAACGGCTCATTGTGAACCAGGTAAACGCGATGGTTGGGGGCCGTACCGAGGAGGTCCCCGAGCGCATCAGTGCCCTGCTCGAGCGCGTGAAGCGCGCCGAGAAGGAGGTTGCTCAGCTGCGCAACGCTCAAGCTCTCGCGAAGGCGGGAGACCTCGCGGCCGGAGCCAGCGATATCGGCTCCGTGCGCGCCGTCCTCGAATCGGTCGGGCAGATCGGCTCCACCGATGATTTGCGTTCCTTGGTCGTGAACGTGCGTGACCGCCTGAGCGGGGAGCGGCCAGTCGTTGTCGCTCTGATTGCTGAGGTGTCGGGCAAGCCCATGGTTGTCGTGGGAACCGCAAACCTGGACGGACAGCGAGAGCTTGCCGCGGGCGCCCTCGTGAAGGTTGCTGCCACGCGACTCGGAGGCGGTGGGGGAGGACGCCCCGACCTGGCTCAGGGCGGCGGCCAAGATATGAGTGCCATCGGTGCGGCCCTCGCGGCACTGCGGGACACGATCGCGGAGCATTCGTGAGCCGCGTCTCACTCGCCATCGACGTAGGGGCCGCACGCATCGGGGTCGCGCGCTGTGATGGCGGACGGGTGCTTGCCCTGCCTGTCGAAACCGTACGGGTGGATCGTTACGACTCCCACCTCGATCGGATCCTCGACCTCATCGAGGAGTGGGAAGCGGCCGACATCTACGTCGGGTTACCGCTGCTCATGTCGGGGCAGGAAGGTCGCGCGGCGCATATGGCGCGGCGTTTTGCCCGGCGTCTGCGCGCCATGAGCGGGCGGCCCGTCTTCCTCGTTGACGAACGTCTCACCACCGTCCAAGCCCACGCCGCTCTGCATGAGGCTGGACGGGCGGGCCGCACACACCGATCAGTCGTCGATCAAGCATCGGCGGTAGTGTTGTTAGATCACGTTTTAGATACCGAGCGTCGCACCGGAGAACCGGTGGGGCTCCCGGTGAACTGAAGGATCATCCATCGTGCCAGCTGACACCACGCAGTTGCCCGAGCGTTCGCGTCGCCGCCAGGCCCTCCGCCAGCGGCAGCGCAAACGTCGGCGACGCTCCCTCTTCGCCGTCCTCGTCTCCCTGCTCGTGCTCGCGACTGCGGTCGCCGTCGTGACGCCGTTGGTGCGCTCATGGCTCGCCGGGGTGGGGTCTGAGCCCACGGACTATCCGCCGGGTGGCACCGGCGAACAGGTCACCGTGACGATTCCCGAAGGTGCCAGCGGTGCCGACATGGCCCAGGTACTCAAGGACGCCGACGTGATCCTGACCATTGAGCCCTTTGTCCAGAGCTTCTCCCAAAATGAGCGAGCGGAGCGCATTCAGCCAGGTAGCTACACGCTGCGCACGAAGATGAGCGCAGCTGAAGCGGTGAACGCGCTACTCGACCCCGTCAACCGCGCCGACTCGGCCGTCACCGTGCCGGAGGGATTCCACGCAGAACAGGTCTACGAGCGCCTCGCCTCGAGGATGGATATTCCACTGGAGGAGGTGCGCGCGGCCGCGAAGAACGCCGCCGCGATCGGTTTGCCCGACCAAGCTGGTGGTCAGCCGGAGGGGTGGTTCGCGCCGAAGACCTACAACTTCGCGCCGGACACGAGCGCCACGGACGCTCTGCGCCAGATGGTGAGTGAAACCATCAACGAGCTCGACGATATCGGGGTGCCGAAAGATCGTTGGCAGGAGGTCCTCACCAAGGCTTCGATCGTCGAACGTGAGGCCCCGGCGCAATACTACGGCGAGGTCGCCCGAGTCATCGAGAACCGCATGGCGAGCACGAACGGGCCCACGGTGGGGCGCCTCGAGATGGACTCCACTGTGCTGTACGGGCTCGGTAAGCGCGGCGGCGTGCCCACCCAGGAGGAAGTCCAGACCGACACGCCCTACAACACCTACATCCACAAGGGGCTACCGCCGACACCAATTGGGGCGCCGAGTCGCGCCGCGATTGAGGCGGTGCTCGCCCCACCCGAGGGGGACTGGCTCTACTTGGTGACGATCAACCTCGACACCGGTGAAACGCTCTTCACGGGCGATTTCGAACAGCACAAGGAGAACATCCAAAAGCTGCGCGACTGGCGAGCCGCCCACCCCGAGGAGAGCGGCACAGGCTCGAGCGAGGACGCCGAATCCTCGGAGGGGGACTAAGCGAACAATGACTGATCGAGGGGAGTCGCCCATCGAAGGCCCGGAGCCCGCGCCGGTCGGCCCGCTCGAGGTGCCGGTCGCCCTGACCACCTCTCGCAGTGTGCAGGGCCTGGGAGCGCTGGTGGGTGTAGTGCTGGGCGGCGGGGCCGCACTCGCCGCGTCGACCGGTCACCACTTCTCCAGCCTCGAGCAGATCCTTGCCATCATCGTCTTTGGCGTCTTCGGGGCCCTGGCTGGCTGGGCGGTCGCCGTCGACATCGTCGAACACCGGCTGCCGAACCGGCTTACCTACCCGCTTATCCCGGCCGCGGCGGTGAGTCTGATTGTCCTCTCGCTCATTCTCGGCGAACCGCGCCGTATCTCGGTCGCCCTCTTTTCCGGTTTGCTCGCCGGTGGAGTGTTCTTCGTGGCGGCCCTGGTCACGCCGTCGGGGATCGGGATGGGGGACGCGAAATTCGCCGTCACGACGACGATGCTCGCGGGTTGGTGGTCTCCCGTCAGCGCCGTCTGGGCTATCTTCAACGCCTTTTGGATGGCCGGGATTTTCGTCCTTATCGCCTACGCGGCCAGGCGTGTGAATGCGCGCACGGCGATCCCGTTTGGTCCGTTTCTTTTCGCGGGGATGGCACTTGCCATCTTCTGGAACATGTCCGCGTCCCCCTTCAGTTGGTGAGAGACTGAACCCCATGTTCACCTGGTCTACCGCCGGAGAGTCCCACGGCCCAGCACTCGTCGCCCTCGCCCAAGGAGTTCCTGCGGGAGTCGCGCTCACCACTGATGATTTGCGCGAGGCTCTCGCAAGGCGGCGCCTCGGGCACGGCCGCGGCGCGCGCATGTCCTTCGAACGTGATGAGCTTGAAATCATCGGGGGACTGCGCCACGGTCGCACGCTGGGCAGCCCGCTCGCCGTGCGGATCGGCAACTCGGAGTGGCCGAAATGGCGCACCGTGATGGCGGCCGATCCGGTCGATGAGCTGCCGACCACGGGGCGCGGTGCTCCGCTCGAGCGGCCTCGCCCTGGGCACGCGGACTTCGCGGGTATGGCGAAATACGGGCATACTGACTGCCGGCCGATCCTCGAGCGGGCCTCGGCTCGCGAGACGGCGGCTCGCGTCGTGGTGGGCACGCTCGCCGAACATATCTGTGAACAGATCGCGGGGATTCGGATTGTCTCGCACGTGATCGAATGCGGTCAGGTGGCCCTGCCTCCCGAGGGGGTACGTCCGGGACCGACCGACACCCCGGCGCTCGATGCAACCTCCGTGCGGTGCCTCGACCCCGAGACCGACGCCGCGATGGTGGAAGAGATCAATCGCGCTCAACGGGAGGGCGACACCCTCGGTGGCATTGTGGAGGTCATTGCCTACCACGTGCCCGTGGGGCTGGGGTCGCATGTGGAAGCCACACGCCGCCTGGACGCCAAGCTCGCCGCGGCACTCATGTCGATCCAGGCCATCAAGGGCGTGGAGATTGGCGACGGTTTCACCCAGGCACGCTCGCGTGGCTCAGCGTGTCACGATGAGATGACGCCGAGTGAGCGCCTGACAAATTTCGCCGGTGGAATCGAGGGGGGAATGTCGAACGGCTCTCCGATCGTCGTGCGAGGTGCGCTCAAGCCCATTTCCTCGGTGCCGAGGGCACTGTCCACCGTGAACATCGCCACGGGGGCTAAGGATGTGGCGATCAATCAGCGTTCCGATACGTGCGCCGTCGCTCCCGCGGCCGTCGTTGCACAGGCAATGGTGGCCCTGACACTCGCCGAATGCCTACTGGAAAAGACCGGCGGGGACTCCGTCCAGGAGGCGCGCCGCAACCTCGCTTCATATCTTCAGGCGTTGCCGGCGACTCTGCGCGCGGTGGTAGCGGACGACCCCTCATGACGGTCTGCGCAATCCTGCTCGTCGGCCCGCCCGGCAGCGGCAAGACTACGGTGGGTGCCGCTCTAGCTGAACGCCTCGGATGGGCGTCGTTCGACGGCGAGGAGCTGTGTGCACGGGAGGCAGGACTGCCGATTAGCGACATGGTGCTGGAGTGGGGCGACGATGCGGCCCTGGAGTTTCAGTTAGTGACTCTTGAACGGTTTTGTACCCGTCGCACAGAATCCTTTGTGTTAGCTCTGCCCTCCGGAGTGACGGGATTAAAACTTCCACAACAAAAGCAATGTGCTCCCATTTCAGTCTTTTTGGACGTCAGTCTCGCGGTCGCTTTTCCGCGCACCGGCCTGAACGCCCCGCGACCCGTCGGACTAGTCGCTCCACGTGCGCTATTTGGTGCATTATTACACGAAAGACGGCCGTTGTATGCCGAGCATGCGGACCTCATCGTTGAGGTGGGGGACCACGATGTGAACAGCCTCGTCTCTCATATTCACGAGAGACTCTCCAACATATGTACTGGATTCAGATAGTTAAGTTCACCTAACTGGCCACTCTCGCTATGCGAATCTTGAGGGATGTGTTGTAAGATTAATGGCGTGTTTACGGTTGCTCTGTGTACCCGGCGCCCAGCTAGCGCCGAAGATTTGTCCAACGTGGTAGAAGCAGTCCGCGCTGATGCCGTGTCGAGCTCTCAAAATGACGCGGGTGACACGCTCCTACGCTTTGACCGACCGGCGCCCATCATCACGCTGATCGGGGAGGCCTCCCGACGCGAAGGCGTCTGTGTCGGCGTCGGTGCTGACTCTGGGGAAGGCAACCCTCGCTATGGCGTGGAGGACTACGCTGTACGAGCTCTGCGTAGGGCGCGTTCGCGTTCCGGCGATATGCCGGTCGTCGTCCGCGGTCGTGCCGCAGAGTCGGCGGCATGGGCCACCGGCCTGGCGCAGCTGCTGTTCTTCGCTCTCGCCCGCCGGTCCGAGGCGGGCTGGGAAGTATCTAATCTCGTGCGCTCGGGCCTCAATCAGAAGCAGGCTGCTCGCACGTTGAACGTGACGGAGCAAGCGGTGTCCCAACGCCTGCGTGCCGCTGGCTACCGCGAGACGCACAATGTGGAGCCGCTGCTGCTGTGTCTGCTTGACCAGGCCGCGCAGCCTCCCACGCGTTAATACATCCGTGAGCGCCTCGGTGCGGCGAGATCAGAGCCGGTCCGCACCGAGGCGCTAGGCTGTGTCCGGGCCGACTGTGCGCGGCCCCACCGGTGTCAATGCGAAGGAAACGAGGAGAACGTGGCGACGACCAACGACTTGAAGAACGGCATGGTCCTGAAGCTGGAGAACCAGTTGTGGACCGTGGTGGAGTTCCTGCACGTGAAACCCGGCAAGGGGCCGGCCTTCGTGCGCACCAAACTCAAGAACGTCCTGTCTGGAAAGACGGTGGATAAGACCTTCAACGCCGGAGTCAAGGTCGAGACGGCGAACGTCGACAAGCGCGACATGCAGTACCTGTACAAGGACGGCGAGGATTTCGTCTTCATGGACGACCAGACCTTCGAACAGGTCATGGTAATGAAGGACGTCGTCGGCGATGCAGCGCATTACATGCTGGAGGGGCAGTCCGCGATCATTGCGATGCATGAGGGCCAAGTGCTCTACATCGAACTACCGCCCTCGGTCGTTCTCGAGGTCACCTACACCGAACCGGGCCTGCAGGGTGATCGCTCGAGTGCGGGCACCAAGCCGGCCACGCTTGAGACGGGCTACGAGATCCAGGTGCCGCTCTTCTTGGAACAGGGCACGAAGGTCAAGGTTGACACCCGAACGGGCGAGTACATCTCGCGCGTCACCGACTGATCGCCGTGGGTCGACCGGAGGGATTTACTCGGCGCACACGCGAACGCCAGCGCGCGCTCGACATTCTGTTTGAAGCGGATCAGCGCGGGCGGGTGACGCCGTCGGCGCTTCGTGCCCTCACGGAGCGCCGCGTGAGCGAGCACGCGCGACAAACACCCCTGCCTACGTTCTCCCGGGAGATCGTGACGGGAGTCGCGGACCACCTCGCGCACATCGACTACGCCATCTCCACCTACGCACACGACTGGGCTATCGATCGCCTGCCAGCTGTGGATCGTGCGATCCTGCGGGGGGCGGTGTGGGAGCTCCTGTATGCGGAGGACGCCGAAGCCGGCGTCGTGATCGATCAGGCCGTCCGGCTCGCGAAAGCGCTGTCAACCGCCCGCTCGCCCTCGTTCATCAACGGTGTGTTGGATACCGTCGCCGCGATGAAACCCGGCCTCCTCGCCCAAGAGAGCGGGTGGGACAATGCGGCTGAGCGCGCCGAGTCCGGGTACGACGATCCGGTGATGAGTCCGCAGGAGGAAGCGGAATACCGGGTGCGCTCCCACACGGAGGTCTATGCCGCAATGTACGATGCCGGGGATTTCGATGACGCCGATCTCTTCCCCGAAGACGTGCAAGAGGAGGAGTGGAGTGCCACAGTGCCGCCCGATCCTTCAGATCGGGCGGAGGACTCGGGCACTATCACCGATGAAGCACGCACCCGAGATGAGGCGCCGGATTTCGCGCGGGAGGCAGCACCCGCAACGAGCACAGCGGAGGGCGAGAGCACCGATGAGTTCTCGGCCGCGCTCGAAGCCGACCTCTCACGGGATCCCGGAACGGACTCCGGCCTCGAACACCCGACGCTTTTCGACGATCTGTAGTGCCGCGGCCCCGTAGGAGGTGAGCTCCTCCCGCGGGGCCGCGTATTTCCGATGGCCTCATGCGCCCACGTGGGCGGCTGACCGGGGTATGCTAAGCACGCCCAAGTCCTTTAACCACCGTCCAGAGAGGCGGAGAAGGAGACCCCCGTGGTGTCAACACCCGCGCGGCGTCAGGTGCTCGGTAAAGCCGACATCTCACGCTCGCTCACTCGTATCGCACACGAGATCATCGAACGCAACGAAGGGGGTGAGGGCATCATTCTGCTCGGGATTCCCACGCGCGGCGTACCGTTGGCCAATCGCCTCGGCGCCATCTTGGCCAACCTCGGTTACGACGTTGCCGTCGGCACCCTTGACGTCGTGCCCTACCGCGATGATCTCCACACCCGCCCGACCATGACGATTGGCACGACGACGATTCCCGAGAGCGGGATCGACGGCAGCACGGTCGTCCTTGTCGATGACGTCCTCTACTCCGGGCGCACCATTCGCGCCGCGCTCGAAGCAATCGCGGATCTCGGTCGGCCCGGCCGTGTCCAGCTCGCGGTTCTCGTCGACCGCGGCCATCGCGAGTTGCCGATTCGCCCCGACTTTGTGGGGAAGAACCTTCCGACCTCGCGGTCCGAGAACGTCTCGGTCGCACTCAGTGAACTCGACGGCGACGATGCCGTACACATCTCGGGGGGAGCCCACTGATGAAGCATCTGCTGAACGCGAAGGATCTTTCGCTTGATGACGCCCTCCTGATCCTCGACACTGCCGAGCAGATGGCGGCCACCAGCGCCCGGACGGTGAAGAAGCTCCCGGTACTGCGCGGTAAGACCGTCGTGAACCTGTTCTTCGAAGATTCCACCCGCACTCGGATCTCCTTTGAGGCAGCCGCGAAGCGGTTGAGTGCGGACGTCATCAACTTCTCCGCGAAAGGCTCCTCAGTTTCGAAGGGGGAATCACTCAAAGACACCGCACAGACTCTGGACGCGATGGGGATTGACGGTGTCGTGATTCGGCACTCCGCCTCTGGCGCACCTCACCGCCTCGCCTCGACCGACTGGATCGATGTTCCCGTCCTGAACGCGGGCGACGGCACGCACCAGCACCCGACGCAGGCTCTGCTGGATGCGTTCACGATGCGCCGCTATCTCACCGGCCCCATGGACGGTTCACCCGTGCCTGCGGGAACGGATCTGGCGGGCTGCAGCGTCGTCATCGTGGGCGACATCCTGCACTCGCGGGTCGCCCGCTCGAACGTGGAGCTGCTGTCGACGCTGGGTGCGTCCGTCACCCTCGTCGCCCCGCCGACCCTCCTGCCGGTCGGTGTCGAGTCGTGGGGCGCGCGGGTGAGCTACGACCTGGATGACGCCATCGATGCGGGCCCCGACGCCGTCATGTTGCTGCGCGTGCAGCGAGAACGGATGAGCGCCGCGGGCGGTGGATACTTTCCCTCGCCGCTCGAATACCACCGCGTCTACGGGCTAGACAAGGACCGCATGGATCGCCTGCCCGAGCATGCCATCATCATGCACCCCGGCCCCATGAACCGGGGCCTCGAAATTTCGTCCGACGCCGCCGACGCGGAGCGCTCCACCGTGCTGCCGCAGGTCGCCAACGGCGTATCCATTCGCATGGCCGCGCTCTACCTCCTGCTGGCCGGCGAGAAGAGCGAGGAGCCGCTGTCATGACCACCTACCTCATCGAGAACGTGTCCATCCTGGACGGGAAGGCGACCAACCTGCTGCTTGCCGACGGTGTGATCCGCGCCATCGGTCCGGAGGCCTCCGCCGAGGCGGGGGAGGACTGCAAGCGTGTGGACGGCACCGGCCTTATCGCGCTGCCCGGCCTCGTTGACCTGCATACGCATCTGCGCGAGCCCGGCCGAGAGGATGCCGAGACGGTGGAAACGGGCACTCGCGCGGCGGCCGTTGGCGGGTTCACTGCCGTGCACGCCATGGCGAATACGAACCCCGTGCAGGACACGGCCGGCGTCGTCGAGCAGGTGTGGAGGCTCGGGCAGGACGCCGGCTGGTGCGACGTCTTTCCGGTCGGCGCCGTATCCGTGGGACTCAAGGGCGAACGTCTCGCCGAACTTGGGGCGATGGCCCAGTCGAAGGCCCGCGTACGCGTGTTTTCCGATGACGGTATGTGTGTGCACGACCCGGTCCTCATGCGTCGCGCCCTCGAATACGTGAAGGCTTTCGATGGCGTCGTTGCGCAGCACGCTCAGGAGCCCCGCCTCACCGAGGGGGCTCAGATGAATGAGGGCGTCGTCTCGGCTGAGATTGGTTTGGCGGGCTGGCCTTCGGTCGCCGAAGAGGCGATTGTCGCGCGCGACATTCTGCTTGCTGAACACGTCGACTCACGCCTGCACATCTGTCACCTGTCGACGGCCGGATCCGTGCGCCTCGTCAGGGAGGCGAAGGCCCGTGGCATCAAGGTCACGGCTGAGGCCACTCCACACCACATCCTGCTGACCGACGAACGAGCCCGCAGTTACGATCCGATCTTCAAGGTGAACCCGCCGCTGCGCACCCACAAGGACATCGACGCGGTCACCCAGGGCCTTGCGGACGGGACGATCGATATCGTCGGCACGGACCATGCACCGCACGCCCGCGAGGACAAGGACTGCGAGTGGGCGGCCGGCGCGTTCGGCATGATCGGGCTGGAGACCGCCCTGTCGATCGTGCAGAAGGTCATGGTCGATACGGGGCGCTTCACATGGAGCGACGTCGCCCGGGTCCTGTCCTATGAGCCGGCCCGGATCGGACGCCTGGAGGGGCATGGACTGCCGATCGAGGTCGGTAACCCGGCGAACATCACCCTCTACGATCCGTCCGTCACGCGCGTCATCGACCCCGAGGCCCAGTATTCGCGCTCGCACAACACGCCGTATGCGGGCATGGAATTGCCCGGCCGCGTCACGGCAACGTTCCTGCGCGGTCGCGCGACCGTGCTCGACGGTGAGCCTGTCACCCAGTCCTAACCCCTACTGCGCGGGGCCGGAGCTGTGTCCGGCCCCGCGCCGTCCCGAGGAGAATTGATGAACGCGCGTGTGAACGCGGGAGCCCGACTGGCGAAGCGAATGGAACGCTACGGACCGCTGTGCGTCGGTATCGATCCGCATCCGCACCTGTTGGAGAACTGGGGCCTGCCCGTCTCAGCACAGGGCGTACGCGACTTCGCCCAGATCGTCGTCGACGAACTCGCAGATGGGGTGGCGGCCCTCAAACCTCAGGTCGCGTTCTTCGAATCGTATGGCGCCGCCGGCTATGCCGCGCTTGAAGACTGCTTGGGGCGGGCCCGCGAACGGGGCCACTTCACGATCCTGGACGCGAAGCGTGGCGATATCGGCTCGACCATGGCGGGCTACGCCAATGCGGTCCTGCGCCCGGGGGCGCCCTTCGAAGCGGACGCCCTCACCCTGAGCCCCTATCTTGGTTTTGGATCCCTCGCCCCCGCGCTCGATCTGGCCGAGGAACACGACCGGGCCCTCTTCGTCCTGGTGCTCACCTCCAACCCGGAAGGGGCGAGCGTTCAGCACGCGCGCACCCCCACCGGAACGGTCGCGGGCGATATCCTTGCGGCCGCCGCAGCCACCAATGCGCGGATCTGCGCAGCGAGCAGCACCAATGTTGGACCCATCGGCACCGTTGTCGGCGCCACCATCGGGGATGCCGCCCGGCGCCTCGGTATCGATCTCACAGAATTTAATGGGATTCACCTGGCGCCGGGCGTCGGCGCACAGGGGGCTGGGGCGCGCGAATGCGCAGACGTGTTCGGGTCCTCGAGGGTACTCGCGGCTGCCTCCCGGACGATCCTTGCGGCCGGACCGGGCGGTCTCGCGAGGGCGCGTGACACCGTCCTCACCGAACTGCGCGGCCACTAGGCTAGAGCTATGGCACCCACAGCAGTGAACCCGCCGCGCGGGAGCGTTCTCGTGTTGGTCGGACCTTCCGGCGTCGGGAAGGGAACGGTCATCGCGCAGCTGCGGCGACGCTTTCCGTCTGTGTGGTGTTCAGTCTCCGCGACGACGCGCGAGCCACGCCCGGGCGAGCGCGACGGCGAACACTATTTCTTCATTACGCCGGAGCGCTTCACCGAGCTGGTGGACTCAGGCGGCATGCTCGAGTGGGCCTGGGTCCACGAAACGGAGCGCTATGGGACTCCACGCGAGCCCGTCGAGGAGCGCCTCGCAGCGGGGCTCCCGGTCGTGTTGGAGATCGATCTGCAGGGAGCGCGTCAGGTTCGCGAGACCATGCCCGAGGCCCACTTCGTGTTTCTTGCTCCACCGAGCCGCGCCGAATTGGAGGCGCGCCTGCGCGGCCGCGAGACGGAGAGTGCACAGGAGATCGAACGTCGGCTCCGCACCGCGGAGGTCGAACTCGACGCGATCGACGAATTCGACCACGTCGTGGTGAATGACACCGTCGATTCGGCCGCCACACAGCTTGCCCACGTGCTCGGTTTGATACAGTGAATCGACCCGAAGACTCGAAGAAAGGTCGTACCTGAAGTGTCAGGAACCGTCGCCAATCCGACCGGCATTACGAACCCGCCGATCGATGACCTCCTCGAGGCGGTGGAATCGAAGTACGCGCTCGTCGTCTACGCCGCCAAGCGCGCCCGCCAGATCAACGCCTACAACGCGCAGCTCGAAGACAACATGATGGTCTCTATCGGCCCCCTCGTGGAGGCGGCCCAGGAAGACAAGTCGCTTTCGATCGCAATGCGTGAGATCAACGAGGGCCTTCTTACCCTCGAACAGCAGGCTGACGAGGCCAAATGACCTCCCCGTCCCGCCCGCGCACCATCGTTCTTGGTGTGTGTGGCGGGATCGCTGCGTATAAGGCCGTGCACGTGCTGCGCGGCCTCGCCGAGGCGGGCCACGATGTACACGTCGTTCCTACCTCGTCTGCGCTGCGCATGGTCGGTACCGCCACCTGGCAGGCCCTCTCGCACCATCGGATCGGAACCGAGGTTTTCGACCACTCGGAGAACGTCGACCACGTGGAGCTCGGCCAGCGGGCCGATCTCGTGCTCGTGGTGCCCGCAACGGCGCACACCATCGCAAAACTGGCCGCCGGTTTCGCCGATAACCTTCTCACCGCGACGGCGCTTGCCACGCGCGCGCCCCTTGCGATCTGCCCCGCCATGCACACCGAGATGTGGCAGCACCCCGCGGTCCAGGCCAATCTTGAGACGCTCAGGCAGCGTGGCGCCGTGATCATGCCGCCCGCGACAGGGCGCCTGACCGGCCGTGATTCGGGACCCGGACGGTTGCCCGAGCCCGAGCAGATCCTCGCCTTTGCCACGGGCCTGTTGGAGCCGGCGATTCCCGAACTCGCCGGCCTGCGCGTCCTCGTGAGTGCTGGCGGTACCCGCGAGGCCCTGGACCCGGTCCGCTACCTCGCTAACCGTTCCTCGGGTCGCCAGGGCGTCGCGCTCGCGAACGTGGCCGCCCGATCCGGAGCTGAGGTTCACCTCTTGGCGGCCAACATTTCCCCACAGGTGCGGGCACGGCTCGCACCCGAGGTGCGCGTCGTCGACGTTGAGAGTGCCGCCGAGCTGAATGCGCACGTGCATGCGGAAGCGCCCCGCTGTGATGTGCTCATCATGGCGGCAGCCGTCGCGGACTACCGCCCCCGGGAGGTGGGACGCTACAAGCACAAGAAGGCTGGGGCGGAATCGCTCACGCTCGAACTGGTGCCCAATCCCGATATTCTGGCCAGCGTCGTGCAGGCAGCCTACACAGGCCTCACGGTCGTGGGGTTTGCGGCTGAGACGGGCGACGAGACGAGTGACGCCCTCACCCATGGTCGGCGGAAAGCGGCCCGCAAGGGCGCCCACCTCCTCGCCATCAACGACGTCTCGGCAGGGCAGGGTTTTGGGCGAGAAACCAACCACGTGACGATCGTGCGCCCGGATGGACAGTGCGTGGCCGAGGGCGGAGGGACGAAGGACGACGTCGCTCGACTGCTGTGGAGGGCTGTGATCGAGGAGCGTGCAGCGTCGTCCGAGAGTGAGCGATCAGCGCGAGACCGGTGACGGGCGCGCGTGATGTGGGCGCTTCGAGATCCGGCCCGATCAGGCGCTGGTCGGAGCAGGGCGTTACACTGGCCCGGTGAGTGCTAACGCGTCCCGTCTCTTTACGTCCGAATCGGTAACTGAGGGCCACCCGGATAAGGTCTGTGACCAGATCTCTGATGCGATCGTTGATGCGGTCCTCGCGGAGGATCCTCACGCCCGCGTCGCGATTGAAACACTCGCCACGACTGGGCTCGTGCACGTCGTCGGTGAGCTTTCCACCACCGCCTATGTGGAGATCCCCCACCTCGTGCGCCACACAATCCGCGAGATCGGTTACACATCCTCGGAGGCGAGCTTCGACGCCGAGTCGTGCGGGGTATGTGTGTCCATCGGTCAGCAGTCCGGCGAGATCGCGGCCGGCGTTGACAAATCGGTCGAGCACCGGGAGGGGGCTACCGACCTGCTGGCCGCTCAGGGTGCGGGGGACCAGGGCCTCATGTTCGGCTATGCGTGTACTGACACGCCCGAACTCATGCCTCTGCCAATCCACCTGGCCCACCGACTCACCGAACGTCTCACCGCGGTGCGGAAGGACGGGACCGTGGCCGGACTCTACCCGGACGGCAAGTCTCAGGTCACGATCGGCTACGACGGCGACCGTCCCGCGAGCCTCGCGACCGTGGTTCTGTCTACTCAGCACAGTGCCGAGGTCAGCCAGGACGAGCTCGCCGAAGTGCTCCGCGTCCACGTGATTGACCCGGTCCTCGCCGAGGCCGACCTCGACCTCGACACCTCCGCGCTCGATGTGCTCGTCAACCCGTCGGGCTCATTCGTGGTCGGGGGACCGAAGGGCGATGCCGGCCTTACGGGCCGCAAGATCATTGTCGACACCTACGGTGGCATGGCTCGCCACGGAGGTGGCGCCTTCTCCGGTAAGGATCCCTCGAAGGTGGACCGTTCGGGCGCCTACGCTATGCGGTGGGTGGCGAAGAACGTCGTCGCCGCGGGCCTCGCGGAGCGCTGCGAGGTGCAGGTAGCCTACGCCATCGGTAAGGCCAACCCGGTCGGCCTTTACGTGGAGACCTTCGGGACGGGCACCGTCTCCGAGCGAGACCTGGAGTCGGCCATCCGTGAGGTTTTCGACCTGCGGCCGGCCGCGATCATTCGAGACCTCGACCTCCTGCGGCCCATCTACCGCGAGACGGCGGCCTACGGACATTTCGGCCGCGAATTGCCGACGTTCACCTGGGAGCGTACGGATCGCGCCGATGCCCTGCGGGAGGCGGCCGGGCGGGCCTGAGGCAGCTCTCGGGCCGCGACCGGCCACCGTGTCGGTGGTTCGTGATTCTATGGGTGCATGACCAGTCAGCCGGAACTGCCGGGTCTCGCGCTGCCGAAACCCGCGACCCACCAGGGCCCCGTGGCCCAGGTCCGGCTTGATCTGCCCGCGGCACACCTCGATCAGGTCTTCGATTACGCGCTGCCCGAGCCACTCGCGGTGCGAGCCGAGGTCGGACAACGCATCACCGCCCGATTCGGCTCTCGGGACCGCTCTGGCTTTATTGTGGGGATCTCCGATGGCACCGCGCACGCGGGCCAGCTGCGCGACCTGCGCTCACTTGTCTCCGACCTGCCGGTCCTCACCGCCGAGGTGACGCAGGTGATCGAGGACATCGCCACCCACTACGCGGGCACCTTCCCCGACGTCGCGCGCCTCGCGATCCCACCTCGCCACGCCCGCACCGAGCAGGCGGTGTGCGCCCACGTGGGCGCTCCACTCACCGTGGCCCCACCACGGCCACCAGGTAGCGAGCTCTTCCGCGCCTACGAGGGCGGGGTCCGTCTCCTCGAGCGGATCGCTGCCGGCGCAAACCCGACCGCCGTCATCGACCTGCTGCCCGGCGTGCTCGGGGACCGACCCCGCTGGTTTTACCAGGTTCTCGAATTGGTGATCTCCGCCCTCGCCTCGGCTCGGCGCGCGCTCGTCGTCGTGCCCGCCGCACGCCACGTCGCGACCATGGTCGCCGCGCTCACCGAGGCGGGGATACGGGCGATCGACTACCAGTCAAGCCAGACCCCGGCCAAGCGCTACCGCGCCTTCCTTCTCGCCCTCCTCGGCCAGGTCGACGTCGTGGTTGGCACCCGGTCGGCGGTGTGGGCTCCGCTGCCCAACCTCGGCCTCACCATCGTCGTCGACGAAGCGGATCCTCTCCTGCGTGAGCGACACGCGCCCCGCCCACACGTGTGGCGGATCGCTGTCGCGCGCGCCGGCGCCACGGCGCTCGTCTCGATGGCACGCTCCCCCCAGGCACACCTCCTAGTGCACCGTGGCGAGGCGGAATCCTACGCGCCCACCCGAGCGGCACAGCGTGCTCTCGGGCCGCGCGTGCTCGTGGGCGATCCGCGCTCCGGTCCGCCCCAGCGCCTGCCCTCCCAGGCATTCCGGCTACTGCGTGAAGGCTTGGAGACGGGGCCCGTTCTCGTTATCGTCCCGCGTGGTGGCTACATCCAGGCGGTACGCTGCGAACGCTGCCGGGCCCTCGCGCGCTGCCCCGAATGCGGTGGACCCGTTCAGGCCAGTGCTCCTGCCCGACTCCGGTGCGCGTGGGCCGACCACCTCATTACCCGCTGGAGTTGCCCCCTGTGTGAGTCAGCGGCGTGGCGGGCGGGCACCATCGGGTCCGAACGGACCGCAGAGGAACTCGGACGGGCTTTCCCAGGGGTCCTCATTCGGCTGTCGGGCGCTCGCACGGGGATTGTCGAGAAGATATCCGCAAAACCCGCGATTGTTGTCGCGACCCTCGGTGCCGTTCCCCTCGCGGACGGTGGCTACCGCTGCGCCGTCCTGCTCGACGGGGCGGCCCTCACGGCACGGACCGAACTGTCCGCCCCCAGTCAGGTAATGAGCCAACTCTCGTGGGCGGCCGCCCTTGTCGCTCCGGGAGGAGACGGTGGGCGCATGGTGCTCACCGGCCATCTCGACGAGCCGCTTGCCCAAGCGTTGATCCGGGCGGACGGCGCGGGTTACGCGGAGCGCCTGCTCGCCGAGCGCGCACAGCTACACCTGCCCCCCGTCGCGACCGTCGCCGAATTCACCGCGCCGCGTTCGGCTCTTACCCAGGTGGCCCGCGATCTCGCGGAGGTGACGCCCGGAACCGAAGTGCTCGGCCCCGTCGCCCTCGACGAACACACCGATCGGCTCCTCGTTCGCGTCCCGCCCGCGGGCGCCGCGGCGCTGCGCCGCGAGGTAGCGACCGTGCTGCGTCGCCGCAGCGCACGAGGCGAGACGCCGATCAGTGCCACAATGGACCCCGAAGACCTCTAGCCCCGTAACCCAAGGACACCCGTGACCAAACCCACCCTCACCGCCATCATGTTCGACATCGGCCAGGTGGTGGTCTCCTGGGACCCGGTCGCGGCGCTTGAGCCCCGCTACGGGCGTATCGAGGCCGAACGCCTCCTGAGTGAGGCGGACTTCGCGCGCCGTAATCCGATTCACGACGCGGGCCTCCCCTTCGCGCACTCAATTGATGAGCTTCGCACTGCCGGGCGCGCGGAGGCGGCTGAGGCCCTTGCCTACTACGTCGAGAACTTCGAGCATTCGCTCACCGGCCTCATCGAGGGCACCACGGAACTCATCCGCGAGCTCGGCGAACGGGGGATCGGCGTGTACGGCCTGACGAACTGGTCGGCCGAGACCTTCGGACACGCACGACACGCTGCGCCCGTGCTCGATGAGTTCGACGGCATCCTTGTCTCTGGCCAGGAGGGCCTCGCTAAGCCGGACCCCGAGATCTTCACCCTCGCGCTCACCCGATTCGGCCTGGACGCCGAGCGGACCGGCTTTGTGGATGACTCGCCGAGAAACGTTGAGGCGGCGGCCGCTCTCGGCCTCGCCACCCACCAGTTCACTGATGCGCGAGGCGCCCGCTCCTGGGCACTCGCCGCGATTGATCAGGAGGAGACATGCGCCTAATCGTCGCCGGGACCCCTGAGGTCGCCGTCCCCGCCCTGCGTGAGCTCGTGGCACACCACGACGTCGTCGGCGTGATCACGATGCCTGACGCGCGAGGCAGGCGCGGTAAGACCCGCCACCCCTCGCCGCTTGCCGTCGCGGCAACCGACGTCGGCCTTGAGGTGGTGAAGACTGCCACCCTGAAGACGCCAGAGATCCACGACTGGCTGCGCACCAAGGAAGCCGACGCCGTCGCCGTCATTGCCTACGGGGCCCTCGTTCCCGAGAGCGCGTTGAACCTTGCGCGGTACGGCTGGATTAACCTGCACTTCTCTCTGCTGCCGGCCTACCGTGGCGCGGCGCCGGTGCAGCGATCAATCGAAGCCGGCGAGGAGCACATGGGTGTGAGCGTGTTCGTGATTGATCGCGGCCTTGACACCGGGCCACTTCTCGCACGCCGCGAAGTCGACCTTCCGCCGCGCGTCACCGCTGGGGAGGCCTTGGCCACACTCGCCGACAGGGGAGCCCCCGTCCTTCGTCAGGCCCTCGAAGACCTCGCCGCGGGGGCCCTCACACCCGTCCCTCAGGAGGACCACGGTGTGAGCCTCGCGCCCCAACTCACCTCCGCCGAGGGGCGTCTCGACTTCAGTCAATCTGCCGACGTGCTCGACCGCAAGATCCGCGCATTCAGCCCCAACCCGGGTACCTGGACCGTCGTCGACGGGGTGCGCGTGAAGATCCACGCCGCCCGGCCCTCCCCACCCGCGGTCGACCTCGAGCCGGGCCAGTTTGCGCTGCGTGACAACGCCGCCGTGGTCGGCACGGGGGAGGGGGCACTGGTCCTCGAACGCCTCCAACCTGCCGGACGCAAGGTGATCGAGGGGCACGCGTGGGTTCGCGGGTGGCGTGGGACGCAGCGGTTTGAGGAGGAACGATGAGACTCACGGATGCGCGCCGGGTCGCGCTCAACACGCTGCTCGCCATCGACCTCGACGGCGCCTACGCCAACCTCGCTCTACCGAAGGAACTGCGGGCTGCGCAGCTGGAACCGAGGGATGCCGCGTTCGCCACGGAACTCGTGTACGGCACCACCCGACTCGCCGGACGGTACGACGCGATCATCCGGATTGTCACCGGAGAACGCTCGGTCGGCTCCTTCGACCCCGAGGTCCGGGCAATCTTACGGACCGGATGCCACGAGATCCTCACCTTGGAGACACCCGCCCACGCGGTTGTCTCGCAGGCCGTCAGCGCGGCCCGCGAATACGTGGGGGAGCGAGCTACGGGGTTCGTGAATGGGGTCCTGCGCTCAGTGGCACGCCGTCCGCTCGCCGAATGGCGCGCCGAGGTCTCTGGCGGCCGCGATGGTCTCGGCCACTGGCACTCCCACCCCGCGTGGCTGGTGAAAGAACTCACCGCGGCACTAGCTGCGCACGGCCGTAGCATCGAGGAACTGCCCGACTTGCTCGCCGCGAACAACCGGCCGCCGCTCATCGATCTCGTCATCCGGCGCGGTGACCGCGGCGCCCTGCTGCACGAGCTGCCCCTCGAAGTCGAACCGACCGAACTCTCGCCGATCGGCATGCGTCTGTTGCGCGGCAACCCGGCGCGGATCCGCGAGGTAAGATCCGGGCGCCTGGCGGTCCAAGACGAGGGGTCCCAGATCATGGCGCTTATCGCGGCGGGAGCACCGATTGAGGGCCGGGACGAACGCTGGCTCGACCTGTGCGCCGGGCCGGGCGGTAAGGCCGGCGTCCTCGCGGCCCGAGCCGAGAAGGTGGGCGCTCATCTTGTGGCGAACGAGGTATCCCGCCACCGCGCTGACCTCGTGGCGCGGACCTTGCGCGATTTCGACAGCGTCGAGATCCGCTGTGCCGATGGTCGGCGTGTCGCTGAGGACGAACCAGGCGCCTACGACCGGGTCCTGGTTGATGCACCATGCACCGGGACGGGAGCCCTGCGCCGACGTCCGGATTCGCGGTGGCGCCATTCGCGCTCCGATCTCGACGACCTGACTGCGCTGCAACGGGACCTGCTGGCCGCGGCCGCCGGAGCATTACGGCCCGGCGGGATCCTCACCTACGTCACATGCTCGCCCCTGCAGCGCGAAACCCTCGCTCAGGTCCGATTCGCCGCGAAGACACTCGGCCTCACCGTGCTTGACACACCCGCCATCGCGGAGCACGTCCTCGGTCGAGTCATCCCAGAGGTCGGGGACACCACGAGCGTGCAGCTGTGGCCCCACGTTCACGGGACCGACGCCATGTTTGGCGTGGCCTTCCGCCGCTAAGGTGGGGATATGACTATCACGATCTCCCCATCAATCCTCAACTGTGACGTCCTGGATCTACGCTGCGAACTCGAGAAGATCGCCGACGCCGACTTCGCCCACGTTGACGTCATGGATAACCACTTCGTCCCCAACCTCACCTGGGGTTTGCCCGTCGTGGAACAGATCGTGAAGTCGAAGGTGCTCCCGGTTGACGCGCACCTCATGATTGAGGATGCGGATCGCTGGGCGCCCGCCTACGCGGAGGTGGGGTGCGCGTCCGTCACATTCCACGCCGAGGCTGCCGGCGCGCCGATTCGCCTCGCTCGTGAGATTCGCGCTCAGGGAGCCAAAGCGGGACTCGCGTTGAAGCCGTCGACCGGCATCGAGCCCTACGTCGACCTGTTGCACGAGTTCGACATGATCCTCGTCATGACGGTCGAACCGGGTTTTGGCGGTCAGAGCTTCCTCGATTCAATGCTCCCGAAGGTGCAGCGCACGCGCCGGGCGGCGATCCGCACCGGCGTCGATCTCGCGATCCAGGTCGACGGCGGCGTCTCACGCTCCACGATCGAGGCGTGTGCGGAGGCCGGAGCGGACGTGTTCGTCGCAGGGTCGGCGGTCTTCAACGCGGAGGATGCCGCCGCTGAGGTCGCGGAGCTGCGCCGCCTTGCCACGGATGCCTGCGCCCATTAGGAGGCCCTGCTAAGCTGGCGGCAAACGTACTTCGGGGTCAGTGAAAGTCTGAACCGGCGGTGACAGTCCGCGACCCGCGCCCCGCGCGGTTGAATCGGTGAAAGTCCGATACCGACGGTAAAAGTCCGGATGGGAGAAGTACGAGCACCGCGCACCCGGGCACGGGTGCGCGGCGGCGCGTGCCCCGAAGGCGGGGAAGGGACGCATGGTCTTCACGACGCCGCCACCGCGGCGACGCGACCGCTCGCGGATGCGTGCCCGCCATATTCTCGCCCCCATTGTCTTTGCCGTCGCACTTCTCATCGCGTGGAGTATCGGCTCGGCAGTCCTTGACCCCTACCTGTTGCCGCCCCCGGGCGCCGTCGCCACACGCACGGCCACCGATCTCACGAGCGGTCAACTGCTGCCCTACGTCGGGGAGACCTTCCTCACGGCGCTGCTCGGCTCCGCGCTCGGTGCTGTTGCCGGGGTCCCGCTCGGGTACGCGATTGCCTCCTTCCGCATCGTGCGCACCACCCTTTCACCCTGGGTGGCAGTCTCCCAGGCGATTCCCGCGATCGCCCTCGCCCCAATCCTCGTGATGTGGGTCGGGTATGGGCGTGCCCCCATCGTGATCCTGTGTGCCCTCATGGTGTTCTTTCCCATCGTGCTCACCACGCAGCTGGGAATCCGCGACATCGACCGGGACGTGCTTGATGCAGCGCGCCTCGATGGCGCGGCCGGCTTCGACCTGGTACGCAGAATCCAAGCGCCCCTGGCGGCGCCCTCGATCCTTACGGGGATCCGTGGCGGATTCACCCTCTCGGTGACGGGCGCCGTCGTCGGCGAGTTCACCATGGGCGGGCGCGGCCTCGGTCTCCTGTTGACGGTCTACCGAGACGCCGCCGATACGGAGGGCCTGTTCGCTGTCCTCATCGTCCTATGTAGCGCCGCGGCTGCGCTCTATGCCGCGATTTCTTATCTGGAACATCGAATGCGAGGCCTGTGGTGAAACGTGCACTGCGATACCTATCCCTGATACTCGGCGTCACCCTGGTGGCGTGCGCCTCTCCAACCGTGGAACCGAGCGACGGATCGTCCGAGATTCCGGCCTCGAAGCCCACCGAGAGCGCCAGCGCGAACGCGACCACAAACGCCGATCCGGTTGAGTTGACCGTCGGACTCACCTACATCCCCGACATCCAGTTCGCACCCTTCTACCTCGCGGACGCTCGCGGGTACTTCGCCGACGAAGGGCTGTCCGTGAACCTGCGTCACCACGGGGCCGGCGAGTCACTGTTCGGCGCTCTGATCGCGGGCGATGAGCACGTCGTGAACGCGGGTGCAGATGAGATGCTCCAAGCACGCTCCCAGGGTTTGGGCGTCACAGCCTTCGGTCTGATGTACCAGGACTACCCGGTGGTCCTGATTGCGCGCGAGGAATCCGGCATCACGGACCTCGCGGATCTCAAGGGAGCGACCATCGGCGTGCCGGGGCCGTTCGGCGAGAACTGGTTCGCTCTGCTCGCCCTCCTCGAGTCGGCTGGCCTCAGTCAGGATGACGTCACCATCGAGAACATCGGATTCACCCTCCAGACGGCCATGATGTCGGCCAAGGTCGATGCGGTCATGGGGTTTTCCAACAACGACGTCGTGGCGCTGCAGACGGCGGGCCTGAAGGTGCGGACCTTCCCCGTGCGCGACAATCCCCTCAAGTCCATCGCCCTGGGTGCGCGTGACACGTTCGTGGAACATGAGGGCGAGACCCTCGTGAAGCTGCGCCGCGCGCTCGCTCGTGCGATGCGAGACATCATCGAGGACCCGGACGATGCCGTACAGGAAGCGCTGCCCTACCTGCCGAAGGTTTCGGGTGCGAATCGGATCGCCCAGGCTGAGGACGTTCTTGCGGCCACAGCCCAGCTCTACGGCAGCGAGCCCATGGCGATCGACCCAGCTGACTGGGCACCCATGGCTGACTTCATGGCAGAGCATGCGCTGTTGGACAGTGAGGTGGACCCCGTCCGGGCTGTGAACGCCCTCGATGAGCACAGCGTGACGCAGGACTAGGATCAAGACGTGAAGACTTTTGACTCACTCTTCGAGGAACTGACCGCCAAGGTGGCCGCGGGCGAAGCCGGCTCCCACACCGTCGAACGTGTGCGCGGTGGTGTCCACCCGATCGGGAAGAAGATCGTGGAGGAAGCCGCCGAGGTGTGGATGGCCGCTGAGCACGAGGGCACCGAGGCGTGTGCCGAAGAGATTTCCCAACTGCTCTACCACCTCCAGACCCTCATGATCGCTCTCGATCTCGATCTGAAAGACGTGTACCGGTACCTGTAATGCTGCGCATCGCTCTGCCCAATAAGGGTTCCCTGTCCGAACCGGCCTCCCGCCTCGTGAAGGAGGCGGGTTACCGTCAACGCCGCGATTCGAAGGAACTCGTGTGTCGCGACGGCGAAAACGGCGTCGAGTTCTTTTACTTACGCCCACGCGATATCGCGATCTACGTGGGGTCCGGAACCGTCGACGCCGGGATCACCGGCCGTGACCTCCTGCTCGATTCTGGTGCGGCTGCGCAGGAGAGCCGCGCCCTCGGCTTTGGACGGTCCACCTTCCGCTTCGCTGCCCCGAAGGGCACGTGCCACAGCCTGGCGGACCTGGCCGGCAAGCGGGTCGCGACGAGCTATGACGTGCTGCTCGCGGACTACCTGTCCCGCCACGAGATCGACGCCGAGGTTGTCCACCTCGATGGCGCCGTTGAAACATCCGTGGACCTCGGGGTCGCGGACGCCGTCGCCGACGTCGTGGAAACGGGTTCGACACTGCGCGCTGCGGGCCTCGAGGTCTTCGGAGATGCCCTGCTGGCCTCTGAAGCGATCCTCATCACCCCGGCAGAGCGCGAACCGAACCCGCAGTTGGACGTTCTGGACCGGCGGATCAACGGCGTTCTCCTCGCCCGCGAATACGTCCTCATCGACTATGACGTGCGGCGCGAAGACGTGGACGCCGCAGTCGCCATCACCCCCGGACTCGAGTCGCCGACCGTCTCTCCACTGCACGACGGCTCCTGGCTTGCCGTGCGAGCCATGGTGCAGCGCGCGCAAACGAACCGGGTGCTTGACGATCTCTACGAGGTGGGGGCCCGCGCAATCCTTGTCACCTCAATTGAGGCCTGCCGTCTGTGACGAAAGCGCGCGGGTCCTATCGCGTCTTTCGGCCTCTGTTTGCGCCGATCGTCGCGGCAGGACTCCTCGCCGCAGTCGTCGTTGGATATGCGGTACTGCTGTGGCGGGTGCGCGCCCACCCGTCATGGGGCTCCTGGGACCGGATTACGGTGGGCCTCTTTCTCGCCGCCGGACTCATCGTCGTGGTGCGGCAGGCGCTGATCTGCGCCCGCCCCAGTGAGGAGGGTCTTGACGTGCGCAATCTCTTTCGGCGCCGTCAGGTCCAGTGGGCGGAGATTATCGCGGTGCGCTATGCGCCCGGCTGGCCGTGGGTGCGACTTGATCTTTCAGATGGAACGACGCTCGCCGTAATGGCGATCCAGGCTGCCGACGGGCGCCGCGCCGAGCGTGAGGCGGCCCGCCTCGCGGCACTTGTGCGCGCTCACGAACCACCGGACTTCCCACCCCTCGAGGAGGGGAGCGGGCCCTCGACCTGAGTGCTCTCGGCGCGCTCCTCGGCTTCACGCAGGAGGCGGGCCGCATAGCGCCCGGCAGCGCCGGCACACAGGAAGGCAAGCGGATCCTCGTCCAGGTCGCGGCCCATGGTGCGGAGTTTCACGGGGCTCGCACGCAGGGCG
>JAUNVA010000003.1:0-45594 GCA_030537895.1 Bowdeniella nasicola | reverse complement strand
CCGCGGGCGCTCGCCGCTGTCCGGAGGGCCTCATGTGCGGAGTTCACGGGCGTTCCCTCCGTAGCGGCCGGCACGGGCAGATGCACCGGAAAGGTGAGGGCGTCGTCGAGGACCGTGGTGCTGTGGTGGGACAGGCCACGGTGTCGCGCTCGCGGATCGGCGCCCGATGCGCGCGCGACGGCGATCGGCACCGCTCCGACCATGCGGGCCTGGGCCAGGTGCCACGCCGTATCGAGGCCCGAAAACCCGTACGTCGTTCCCGTGCCGACATTGCCTGGCCCCTGGGCGATCACGACGACATCGGCATTCAGGACGCGGTGGGCCGCGATAATCCCGTTTGCCACGGACGTCGCCTCGAGGTCACCGCCGAAGCTCTGCCCGCAGGTAACGATTCCCTCAAGGAGACCTGCTTCGCGCATGAGCGCCGCAGAGACGGAGAAGGCGGCCGGCAGGGCCGCCCCATCCGACATGACGTAGGCGGCCCGGGCCTGGGGCCGGTCCAGCCGCAGGCCGGCGAGGACCGCGGGTACCGCGGAGTGCAGATCGGCGACGACGACGGGGACACCCGTGAGGGGGGCGGGATCGCAAAATACTTCGTGATGGGGGCTGTCCTGTTCGTCCACGGCCCCGACCATGACCTGGGTGGGCAGGTAGCGGCCCTTGACGATATGTCCGAAGGATTCGCGGTCATCGTCCGGCAGGCGGTCGGCGGGCGCGATCACGAAGGCGACGCCTCCGGTGCCTAGGCCGCGGGCGAGGGCCGCGCAGTTCATGATGACCCGCTCCCCAACTCGCAGGTGGCCCACGATCGCGTGATAGGCGACGGCCCGCACGGGGCCGTCTTCGGTATGGACCTCGAAGCGGTCGCAGCCGCTGAACGTGCGTGTGCGTGCCGTGATTGTTCCTGTGCGCCAAAGCCTCATAGGGCCACAGTAGTTGCTACCGTTGAGCCGTGGCTCAGCCCGTCTCTATCTCCGCGGCCGAACGACTCGTCTCGCTCACGGCGGCCCTCGTGAACCGCCGCATGCGGCGCGACGAGATTTTGGAGCGCGTGAGCGGATACGGAGGGGATTGCACAGACGAGAGCGCCGCCCGCCAGTTCGAACGCGATAAGCAGATTCTGAGGGAGGCGGGCGTGCCGCTGCAGATGCACGTCCAGGCCGCACGCACGGGCGATGTTTTCTACTGGATTGATGAATCGTCGTGGTCCATGCCGGAGATTCGCCCAAGCCCCATCCAGCTGGCGCTCATGCGGCTTGCACTGCGCGCCGTTACCCCCAGTTCACGTCGGCTCCCCTTCCAGGCGTTGACGAAACTGTCCACCCGCTTAGAGCCGAACGGTGCCGAAGCCGACGTCGAGCTCACCACCTCCATCGATACGGCGGACCCGGAGGCCTCCTTCGATGATCTCGCCTACGCGATCGACGAGCGCCAGCCGGTGTCCTTCCGCTACTGGTCTGCGCGTGGGGAACGCTCGGAACGGCACCTCAACCCATGGCGTCTGCTGCGCCACGACGGCGCCTGGTACGTCACGGGTTGGGATCGTGAACGCGAACAGCGGCGGACTTTCCGGCTCTCGCGCATCGAAGGCGAGATTCGCCCCGATGCGGGTGCAGCCCCCTTTGAGCGCCCTCCTGAGGCCGACTGTGAGCCAGCATTCGAGGCGCCGGGAGGGACCTTCGCAGCGCGTGTAGCGATCGCCCCCGGTACGGCCTATCTGCTGCGCCGCCGCGCCCGCGTCGTCGGTCGGCTGGGTGACGACGACGTTGCCGAGCTGCGTTGCGAGAGCCTTGAGCGGGCCATCGAACAGATTGCCTCGCACGGCGGAGACGTGATCCCGCTTGCACCGCGCGAACTCGTGCAGGCGGTCGAGCGCGTATGGCAGGGGGCACAGCGTTATGGCTCCTGAAAGCTCCCGCGAACGCTACGCGCGGCTCCTCGCGATTCTTGCCTACCTCGCCCATTCGGGTGGTGCGACGATCACGGAACTCTCCGAACGCTTCGATGTCTCTCGGGCGCGTGTGCGCAAGGATCTTGACACCCTGTGGGTCTCCGGGCTGCCGGGGGAGAGCCCCGAGGATCTGATCGATTTCGACCTGAATGACGATGAGACGGCGGTCTCCCTGCGCGAAGGGCTCGGCCTCGAGAGGCCCCTGCGCCTCACGCCACGCGAAGTGATTTCACTCACCCTCGCGCTCGAAGCGCTCGCTGGTGAGGTCACCGATCCGGCCTTGGCTCAGGAATTGTCCGACCTGCGGCGAACCGTCGCTGATCTCCTACCCGTCGCCTCGACCGGGGGAGGGGAACCGGTCGCACATCTTGACGATTTGCGCGAGGCTATCCGCGCCCGGCGTAGCCTCACGATGACCTATGTTTCGGCCGAGGATCGTCGTTCGGTGCGTACGATCGACCCCATCGGACTCGAGGCCCGCCCCGCTGGCTGGTTCTTGCTGGCGTTCTGCCACACCTCCGAGGCACTTCGGACCTTTACGGTCGAGCGTATTGAAGCGCTTGCCCCCAGTGCCGAGCCCTGGCGCGCCCCCCAGAGCGCAGTGCGTGCCCGGCGGGATTCCGGGCCAGGAATCGAGGTCGAGCTGCGCTGTGATGCCAGTGTGCGATGGCTCGCCGAGCGCCTTGGTGCGCGCACCATTCAGGAGGCACCCGACGCCTCAATCCGATTCCGGGTCACCTTCTTTTCCACGGAGCGCCTGGTGCGCACTGTGCTGGCCGTGGCCGACCGCGTGCACGAGATCGCGCCCGCGGACGCTGCCGAATTAGTGGCCGACCGTGCCGGAGAGGCCCTGCGCCGCCTTGCCGAGGTGCGCGCCAGCGCGGGCGGCGGGGGCGCTCTGGGATAGGCTGAACCTACACGCGTTTTGCTGCCGTCAAGGAGATGACATGCCGTCAAACATCCGCCCATTTGAGATCCTGATCATCGTCGTGGTGATCATTGTGATCTTCGGTGCCTCCAAGCTGCCCTCCATCGCTTCCAATATCGGCAAGTCCTTGAAGGTCTTCAAAAAGGAAGTGAAGGAGCTGCGCGATGATGACGATCAGCCGCGCCCTGCGGATCACTACCAGGCGACCGGGGGTGTGCGAGTCGAGCCGGAACCCTACCCGGGCACCCGACCGGCCGCGCCTCCCCATCCGGGAGTTCCGCCCACTGACGCCCCTCAGGCCTATCCCGGCTCCCAGCCCGGTGCGGCAGCCACGCCCACGCACGGAGCGCCGAACCCAGGTCAGGAGGGCGACGCAGGCCCGCTGACCGAGGAGCCGCGTGGCGGCAGCACTCCCCAGTAATCACCACCCCGCCGAAGGGCGGGCCCACGCGAGGTTAAAGCGCCCGATGGCGAAGAAGAATCCCGACGGCACGATGCCGCTGCTTGCGCACCTTAAAGAGGCGCGTAATCGAGTGCTGCTCGCCGTTGGCGGGGTCTTCGTCTGTGCCATCGCTGGCTGGTTCCTCTATGACCCCGTGTTGGAACTGTTGACGGAACCGTTACGCATCGTTTCCGCGCGGGATGGACGGATCGCCACGCTGAATTTCACGACCGTCATGTCCGGCTTCGATATGAAGATGCGGGTCTCTCTCTACCTGGGGTTCTTTCTCTCCTCCCCGTGGTGGCTTTACCAGTTTTGGGCGTTTGTGGCCCCTGGGCTCACGTCGAAGGAGAAGCGGTTCATCGGCGGTTACGTGGGCGCGGCTATCCCGCTCATGGCCTGCGGCGCGGTCCTCGGCTGGTACCTGCTGCCCTACGCCATCCAGATCATGCTCTCGTTCGTGCCGCAAAACTCGGCCAGCCTGCAGGAGGCCATGGCGTATTTCACGTTCTGCCTGCGCCTCCTTGCCGTGTTTGCTCTCTCCTTCTTGGTGCCGCTCATCATGGTCGGCGTGAACCAGCTTGGCCTCGTACGTGGACACACCTATCTCAGGGCCTGGCGCTGGGCCCTCGTGGGCACCCTCATCCTTGCGGCGCTCGCCTCACCGCTCGGGGATCCCTGGTCCCTCATGCTGCTCGCGACCCCCATCTACCTGCTGTATCTCGGCGCCTGCGGGATCGCGATCCTGTGGGACCGGCGCCGCGACCGCCGTGTGGCGGAGCGAAACGCGAGGATCGATGCGGGACTCGACCCCTAGCCGCGACATGGGTGAGATTCTCGTCGTCGCCAATCCCAACGCGGGGCGGGGCGAAGCCCTCCGCCTCGTGCCCCTTGTCGCCCACACGCTCGCCCAACACCACCGCGTGCGCACGATCTGCGCGCTCGACCTTCCCCACACGCGCCGTGCGGTGCGCGAGGCACTGGGGGGAGCCCGAGCAGTCGTCGCTATTGGCGGCGACGGGCACGTCCACCACCTTTCCCAGGAGCTATGCGATACGGGGATCCCACTCGGGATCGTTCCCGCCGGGTCGGGAAACGACATCGCGAGAGCACTCAATCTCCCGCTGGAGCCGCGGGAGGCCCTCGCCCACCTGACTCGAATCCTGGATTCCGATACAACCGGATGCCCGATCGACGTACTCGATGTCGAGGGCACCGACTTTCACGCCCGCGTCCTTGCGGTCCTCTCGCTCGGATTCGACGCTCGCGTGAACCAGCGAGCGGTCAGCGGTACGCACGGCTTCGGGCGCTGGCGCTACCTCGCAGCGGTGATCGCGGAGCTGTGGCGCCTACGCATCGAGCACTACACCGTACGCATCGACGGGGGAGAGGCAAGAACTGTCACAGGGCTGCTCGCCTCGATCGCGAACCTCGGTTATTTCGGATCTGGCATGCTCCTGGCCCCACACGCCGACCCGCGAGACGGGATCGCTGACCTCATCACGGTCGCTCCCGTTCCACGCACCGAATTTCTCCGCGTTTTTCCTCGCATCTTCACGGGCACCCACCTCAGCCATCCGGCCATCTCGGTGCAGCCCGGGTTCGACTTCCATCTCGAGGCCGACACCGACGTCGTCGTGCATGGCGACGGGGAGGCCCTCGGACATATGCCGGTACGGGTTGGGGTGCGTAAAGGCGCCCTCACCTTGCTGACCGGAGAAGGGACACATGGCTAAGCGACGCCGCCACCGTACGCCCACCCGCCCCGCGCAGGATACACACGAAGAGCTGAGCCCCGCGGAACGCTACGCGGCCGCGATGGAGCGTAGTGCCGAGGCCCGCACCGCGCTCGCCCACTACGCGGAAGGGCTCGACTTCGAACTCGATGACTACCAACGGGAGGCGTGCCGCGCTGTCGAACGCGGCCAGGGGGTCCTCGTCGCGGCCCCCACCGGGGCAGGTAAGACTGTCGTCGGCGAATTCGCCGCCCACCTCGCCCTGGATCGCGGCGTTCGTCTCATGTACACCACGCCGATTAAGGCCCTCTCCAACCAGAAGTACCGTGAGTTCTCACGCGCCTTTGGTTCCGAGAACGTCGGCATCTTAACGGGCGACGTGTCCATCAATGCGGGCGCGCCCGTCGTCGTCATGACCACCGAGGTCTTGCGCAACATGCTCTACCAAGACGCGCAGGATCTCGCCGACGTCCGGTTCGTCGTCATGGATGAAGTGCACTACTTGGCCGACCGCTTCCGCGGCCCCGTGTGGGAAGAGTGCATGATTTTGCTCCCGGAACGCGTTCAGGTGATCTCACTATCCGCGACCGTCTCGAACGCGGAAGAGTTCGGGGCGTGGCTGAGTGAACTGCGAGGACACACCGAAATCGTGGTCTCGGAGCATCGCCCGGTTCCGCTGACACAGCACATTCTGATTGGCTCGCGCCTGCTGCCCCTGTCTCATCCGAGTGATCCCACGCGTGTGAACCGTCAGGTCTATGAGGCCATCGGGCGCCCCGGACGGCGCCGACGCCGCACCCGCATCGACCGCGGCCGCGTGGTCGAGACCCTCGAACGAGCGGACTTGTTGCCGGCAATCGTGTTCGTGTTTTCTCGCGCAGGCTGCCAGGGCGCCGTCGACGAGCACCTTGCGGCCGGCACCTCCCTCACGACCGCCGCACAGCGACGCCGCATCGATGAGGTGATCGAGGGCGTATGCGCCTCACTCAGCGCCGCCGATCGAGCCGCGGTTGGGTTTGAGAATTTCCGACAGGCGGCCCTTGCGGGGATCGCCGCCCACCACGCTGGAATCCTGCCCGTATTCAAGGAATGCGTGGAGACCCTGTTCTCAGCAGGGTTGTTGAAGGTCTGCTACGCCACCGAGACGTTGGCGCTCGGGATTAACATGCCCGCCCGGTCCGTCGTGATCGAGAGCCTCGTGAAATGGGACGGTTCCGAACACGTCATGCTCACGCCCGGACAGTTCACGCAACTGACGGGTCGGGCGGGGCGGCGCGGCATCGACGTGCACGGCCACGCGATCGTCTGCTACGACCCGAGGTTTGATGTCGATGCCGTCGCCCAGCTTGCCTCGAAGCGAACCTACCCCCTGAACTCGGCGTTTAGACCCACCTATTCGATGGCGGTGAACCTGCTGTCGTGGCTCAGCCGCGATCAGGCCGAACGCATCTTGGAGTCCTCTTTTGCACAGTTTCAAGCCGACCGATCGGTTGGCGGACTAGCCCGCCGAATCCGGAAGGAACGCGTGGCACTCGAGGGCTATCTTGAGGCGCTCACGTGCGAGTGCGGAGATGTCGCCGAATATCTCAGGCTCCGCGCCGAACTGTCCACCCTCGAGAAAGAGACTCAGGCACGTCGCCGCGCGGCCGCCGAGGCCGCGGTGTTTCAGTCGCTGAGCCCCGGAGACGTGATCGACTACCGTTTTGGACGCCGACTCCACCGCGGGGTCATCGTGCAGGTGCGTGACGTCGTCGCCGGCGGGAGGGCATTCACGCTGGTGGATGGCCGCGCCGTCGTGCGCACGATGACGGAGGTGGATTTCCCGTCCCCACCGAGCCTCGTCGGTCACCTGGAGGCGGGGGAGAGGGCGCTGCGCAACGCCAAGGTCCGCCACCGTCTCGTCAACCAGGCGAAGCGAATGCGCGGGGCGAGGCGCCGGCCTCGCGCGGAGCGGGATCCGCAGGCTGCCGCTGAGATCGCCCGGCTGCGTGCCGCAATCCGCGCCCATCCCTCACATCACTGTGTCGAGCGGTCGCGCCACGAGCGGTGGGCGGGCCGCATCACGGCGCTGCAGCGTTCCCTTGCAGGCAAGGAACGCGCTCTCGCCGAGAAGACCGACGGCCTCGCCTTCGCGTTTCGAAAGATCTGCACCCACCTGCGCGAACGGGGCTACCTCAACCGCGACGACACACTGACGCCGGCGGGCGAGATGCTTCGGCATATCAACGCGGAAGCGGATCTGCAGATCGCCGAAGCCATCCGCGCGGGGATCTTCACCGACCTCGAGGCTCGAGAGCTTGCCGGGGCCGCCACCCTCATGGTGTATGCCGCTCGCGGTGAGAGCCTCGGGCGGGCGCCACGTCCGCGTGGCCGACTCGGCACGGCGAGTGACCGCCTGCACGCGTTGAATGAATCCATCCGCGAGGACGAGGCGCGCCTCGGAATCCCCGAGCAGCGTGCATTGGACGGTGGATTGGTGGCGGCCATGCGTACCTGGGCTTCCGGCGGATCGTTGCGCGCCACCCTCGAAGCCGCTGAGATCCCGCCCGGAGATCTCGTGCGCTGGACCAAGCAGTGCAGTGACGTCCTGGACCAGATCAGGGATGCTGCGAATCGGGCCTCCTACGAAACGCTCGCGGCACGGGCCCGCGAGGCACGCACCCTAATTGACCGAGATATCGTGCGCTGGTCCTCCGTCCTCTGACCTCACTTCTCGCGACGTGGCGGGCCGTGGCCACATCTCGAACCCTCTTGAAGGAGGGGGCGAGTGCCCGTTAGCCTTGGAGTTCACCGACATCGTCGGATCGAGGATCCGAGGCCCATTAGAAAACGCGTGGCGTGCGTGCGCGCCAGCGGCCCGAAGGGCCTCGGGTCCTCGCTATTTCCCCGCTCTGTTGGGCGCGCCGCGCCCCACATCGGGGGGAGTACCACTCTACGATGGGCGCGTGCACATCTCGCTCCTGCGCCTGCTCACCGCCGCCGTGGCGGGCGCTGCCCTGAACCTCGCGTTCGCCCCCTTTACTGCCTGGTATGTCGCGCCCCTCACCCTCGCAGTGTTGGCACTCACGACCCGGCGCGCGTCCATCGGCGGCGCCTTCAGCGCCGGACTGATCTTCGGGTTGGGCTTTTTTCTCCCGCTCCTGTGGTGGTCGACCATCTCAGTCGGCGCCTTCGTCCCGTGGATCGCGCTGTCGGTCCTCCAGGCACTCTACGTCGCGTTCTTCACCGCGATCCGTCAGGCGACACTGCGAGCCCGGTGGGCTGAGCGCTTTTGTGCCCCCCTCATCGATGGACTCGGATCGGCCGCCCTGTGGGTCGCCCTCGAGGCACTCCGGGCGCGTTGGCCCTTCGGCGGATTCGCGTGGGGTCTGCTGGGCTATTCGCAGGTCGATGGCCCACTAGGGCGGCTTGCAGCCTACGGATCGACGACGCTCGTGGGTGGTGCCGTCGTCCTCGTCGCCATCCTGCTGGCCCGGGTGATTCACGCACCCCAGCGCGGCGCGGGGCGTTACCTCGCCCGCTCACTCGCCCTCGTGACCGCTCTCGCCCTGCCGGTGGCGGCCGGCCTCGTGCCGCTCGATACCCGTCCCGAGGCGGGGTCCCTCAGGGTCGGGATCGTGCAGGGTAATGTCCCGCGCCCGCCATTGCCCGACTGGCGCGACCAGGCCCGCGCCGTCACCAACAATCATCGGGAGGGCACGCACCGCCTCATCGCTGCCGAGGGGCCCGTTGACCTTGTGGTCTGGCCGGAGAGTTCGGCCGATATCGACCCCCGGACCGATCCCGGGGTCGCCGCAATGGTCGAGGATGCCGTGGCAACCGCCGGCGTGCCCCTCATGGTGGGCTCTCAGGAGTTTAGGGAGCACACACGCACCAATGAGCACCTCATCTACGTGCCCACCGATGAGGGCGCGACACTGATAGATTTTTACCGAAAACAGCATCCGGTGCCGTTCGGGGAATACGTCCCTTACCGGGACTTTTTTCGCCGCCTTTCCACCCAGGTCGATCGCATTACACACGACATGGTGGCGGGAGATGAACCGGGCCTCGTCCACATTCCGTGGGAGGGCCGGGACCTGCCGCTTGGCGACGTCATCTGTTTTGAGATTGCCTTTGAAGACCTCGTGCGTGAGTCGGTGTCCCTGGGGGCGCAAGCACTCATTGTGCCCATCAACAACGCATCATTCGGTACCAGCTTCGAGTCCGCACAGCAGACCCAGATCGCGCGATTCCGCGCCGTGGAGCACGGACGTGCGGTGGCCCAGGCCTCGACGATGGGAATCAGCGCGCTGATCGACCCGCGCGGTCGCGTGCTGTCCCACACGGGATTATGGGAGAGTGCCCACCTGGTAGCTGACCTCCCACTGCGGACCTCCCTTACCGTCGCTGATCGGCTCGGGGCTGCTCCCCCAATCGCGGCAGCGCTATCCGCGTTAGTGTGGATCGGGATGTCTCTCGCGCAAGGAGGTCGGCGTGCGGACGCTCGTGATCATTCCGACGTATAACGAACGAGAAAACCTCTCCCGGATCGTACCCGCTGTACTGGACGCCGCGGCGGTGGACGTGCTCGTCGTCGATGACGCCTCTCCGGATGGCACGGGGCGACTCGCCGACGACATTGCCGCTCGTGAGACGCGCGTGCAGGTGCTCCATCGCCGCGGCAAAGAGGGCCTCGGCCGTGCCTATTTGGCGGCCTTCACGTGGGCGCTGCAGCGGGAGTACACACACCTCGTCGAGATGGACGCTGACCTTTCGCACCGCCCGGAGGACCTACCGCGCCTCCTTGCGCGCGCCAACCAGTCCGATGCCCCCGACCTGGTCATTGGCTCACGCTGGGTGCGCCACGGTGCGGTTGAGAACTGGCCGCTGCACCGCCAGCTTCTCTCGCGCGGCTCCAACCTTTACGTACACCTGCTCACGGGCGTCGGAGTCGCGGATGCTACGGCGGGCTTTCGCGTCTACCGTGCCGACATCTTGCGTGCCCTCGATCTCGATGCCGTGACATCGGCCGGTTACTCCTTCCAGGTGGACATGACCCTGCGGGTGCGCGAAGCGGGCGGCGCCATTGTTGAGGTACCGATCACCTTCGTGGAACGCACCGAAGGTCACTCGAAAATGGACGGCCCGATTATTCTCGAGTCGATCCGCAATACGGCGTTGTGGGGCGCGCGCCGGCGCGGCCGGCAACTCGCACGTTGGTGTGCACGTCGAGGAGGTCTTCGCTCGGGCAGGGCAGGCTAGGGGAAGGCAACGGCCCCACACCGTGTGGTGTGGGGCCGCACTGTAAGGTTTGGGGCGCCGCGTCGATCAGGCCGAACGACGACGCAACTTGCCGGCTCGGAGCAGTTCGAGACGCTCATCGAGCAGGACCTGCAGTTCCTCCATGGAACGACGCTCAAGGAGCATGTCCCAGTGGGTGCGCTGCGGTTTCGGCGGCTTGGTCGGCTCCGGGCGATCGTGATCGCGCAGGACCGCTTCCTTACCGCACTGGCATTCCCACACCCGCGGGGGTTCGGCCTCGGCGAACATCGCGATCTCGGTTACGTGACCGCAATCTTCGCAGTCGTAGTGCATGGTCACGCGAGCGGCGAACTCGACGCCGACGTCGCTTTCCATACTCCGGGATCCAAGGCTCATACCGCGTAGTGCGCGCTCCGCCATACGTTCTCCCTCCACCTGTTGCTCCGGGCAGTGGCCCGGCTGACAATGAACCCAACGGACTATGTCGGCTTCTTATTCCACTGTCCCACAAAGGCGAAGCCGTCGCTATGTGGGAAAGGTGAGGATCATGACCATTGCGCCACACTATCCCCTGGCCGTCGCGCCGATGGCCGGCGGCCCGACCACCCCGGAGCTTGTCGCCGCCGTCGCCGAGGCGGGCGGTATCGGAATGCTCGCCGGGGCGGACCGCGACGGTTCGGTGATCGCCCAGGAAGTCCGCGAGGTGCGCCGTGCCACCTCCGGGCTCATCGGAGTGAACCTATTCGTGCCGGAGCCCCTGTGCGATCCGAGCGGGGCACTGGCGAGCGTGCGGGCCTATCGGGCCACTCTGGCCGGAACATACGACTCCTGGGATGTTGACTGGCCGGCGGTGGAAGACTGTGCCCACGAATGGAGTAATGCCGACCAGCTGCGGGCCATCGTGGCGGCCGGGCCCGACCTCATCACTTACACGTTTGGCTTCCCCGACCGGGCAGCCCGAGCCGTGTTGCGCGAGACGCGGATCCCCTGGTGGGGTGACCTGTGCGGACCGGGCCATGATCGAGCGCGCGCTCGCGCAAGGCATCTCCCGAATCGTCGTGCAAGGAACGGAGGCTGGGGGACACCGCTCGACCGCGACCATGGGCGCCACCCCGAGCGATGACACGACGATCCAGCTCGTAGGCGCGGCCGTGGACGCCGGGGCGCAGCACGTGATCGCCGCTGGGGGAGTGCGAGAGGCACGCGATACAGAGGCGATGCGCGCGGCCGGTGCCGCTTGGTTTCAGGTGGGGACGCCCTTCCTATGCACGGATGAATGTGGACTCACCCGTGAAGGTAAAGAATTGGTCAAACGCGGGGGAGTGACGCATGTCACGCGATCCTTGAGTGGGCGTCCCGCGCGCGGCCTGTGCACGCTCGTGGATGACGAAAGGTGCGTCCCGGCGGTCTACCCCCACGTGAATGAGCTCACGGCGCCGCTTCGGGCTGAAGCGAAGCGACGTGCTGACGCGACGCGCCAGTCGGTCTGGGCCGGTGAGCCGTGTCAGGCGGCGGTGGGACGGACGGCCGCTGAGATTGTCGCAGAGCTTGCCGGGACGTCGGCGCGGGCGGCTCCGGGCTGATGGCCGCGCCCCGAAGCGAGGCTTGAGTTTACCGGGGTGTTCGCGCGACCACATCATGGCTGATCGCCGACGCCAACGGAGTGCAGCGCAAGGCGGTGCGTGGGCGGCGGGCGAGAGCGCTTCGCGCCGAGCGGCAGGATAGGCGGGGTCCGTGCCATGGAGGGCGCAGCCGGTTGGCATCGTGGTGGCTTGCCTGCCGAAGGAGTGTATGAACATGCTCTGGCGCACGGCGAACAGCCAGGCCGCCCGAACGGGACATTCCGATAATGTATATTATGACACTTTGGAATTGTGGTACGCCCCGATGCTCCGCCAACTCGTGAACCTAGCCCGGTTAAGTAGGATGGTCTGGTCCCCTGATCCCCACGTGAAGTGAGGCGTGTTCGGTGCTTCGCCGAGTTCTGTCGATTGCCGCAGCCTATGTTGGCCTCGTTGTCGGCGCAGGGTTTGCCTCCGGGCAAGAGGTCTTGCAGTACTTCGTCGCCCACGGGGTACCCGGGCTGTGGGGCGCGGTCATTTCGGCCGTGATCCTGGCCCTCACCGGCATGATCATCCTGCAGCTCGGAAGCTACTTCCAGGCGAAAGAGCACAGTGCGGTGTTCGAAGAGGTCGCTCATCGCGTGACATCTAAGGCCCTTGACGTCTTTATTATCTTCACCCTCTTTTGCATGGGCTTCGTCATGATCGCCGGAGCCGGTTCGAACCTCGAACAGCAGTTCGGTCTGCCCACCTGGGTAGGCTCCGCCCTGATGGCGCTGCTCGTCATCGTCGTGGGCCGGATGGACGTCTCCAAGGTCACCGCGGTCATCGGCGGGATCACCCCGTTCATCATGGTGTTCATCATCGGAGCCGGTGTTTACGCCATTGCGAACGCCGCGGGTAGTGTGGCCTCGCTCGAACCGCGTGCCACGGCACTCTCCCCCGCGATCGGCAACTGGTTCATCTCCGCCAACAACTACGTCGCCATGGCGCTCTCACTCGCCGTCTCGATGGCGATCGTCATGGGCGGGGACCTCATGCATCCGCGCGCTGCCGGGGTGGGGGGTCTACTCGGTGGCCTCACCTTTGGCGCACTCCTCGTCCTTGCCACGGTTGCCCTCTACCTGCAGATCCCCGTCGTCGCCGACGCGGAGATGCCCATGCTCGAGCTGGTGGACGCGATTCATCCGGTGCTGGGTGTCATCATGTCTGTGGTGATCTACGGCATGATCTTCAATACGGCGCTCGGAATGTATTACGCGCTCGCCAAGCGCGTCGCAGGCCGGCGTGAGTCCTGGTTCGAGCCCGCTCTCATCATCCTCACCATCATCGGGTTCGGCCTGTCCTTCGTGGGATTCAAAACCCTGGTGGCCTACCTCTACCCGATCATCGGCTACGTCGGGATGGTCCTCATCGCGATCCTCGTGGCTGCCTGGTTGAAACAGCGCGCCACGATCCGGGAGGAATCCCAGCGCCGCACCCTGATCCAGCGGCTCGGTGTGAAGAAGCTCGACGCCACCCAGGACTTTAGTGCGCGTGAGCAAAAGCGCCTGGACGCTGAAATCGCGGAGTCCAATATCGACGACGACCAGCTGCGCGACGACATGGAACAAGAAATCGTTGCGGTAATCGAGAGCGATGAGAATGCCGAGGTCGACGAGTCGGTGAGCCTCGCCGACGACACCGACACCTCCCCCGGGAATTAGCACCATACGCGACACGGCACTCCCCCGTCGCTCGGTAGCGTGGCGGCGGCCGTGTTCCGCCGTTCGCACGGCCTGTGCCGTATTCCACGCGAGCGGGCCACGCTCGCTAAGGTGGGGCCATGAAGCTCGGTATCGACTATGGCACCACCCGCATCGTCGCGGCCTACCCTGACCGCGGCAACTACCCCATTGTCCAATTTCCTGACCTGCAGGGTGATGTGCGCCCCTACCTGCCGAGCGTCATCGCCGCAGATGGCTCGCGCCTGCTGTTCGGTTTCGAGGCGGAGGCCGCCGCCCGGCGCGGCGCCCCGGTGCTGCGCTCGTTTAAACGATTGCTCGCTGGCGTGGAGTCCGGCTATACCAACCCCCTGCGCCTCGGTGAGGTGGAGACGACCGTCTACGAACTCTTCGTCGCCCAGGCCCGGGCAGTCCGTGCGCGGCTCATCGAAGAGTTGGGCACAGATGATTTTGACGTCACGCTCGCCGTGCCCGCCCACGCCTTCACGATGCAGCGTCTCCTCACGATGGATGCCTTCGCAGAGGCGGGCTTCACGGTGCGGGAGCTCCTGAACGAACCGAGCGCCTCGGGAATCGAGTATGCCCACCGCTACTCCTCGACGATCTCCTCGCGCCGCACCCGCGTGCTCGTCTTCGACTTTGGGGGCGGAACGTTTGACGCCTCGATCGTCGACATCTCGGGGCGTGACCACACGGTGCTCGCCACGCGCGGCGACAACTCTCTGGGTGGGGAGGACCTGGACGCCGCCATCATCGAGGTGGCACTCGCCGAGGCAGGCCTATCCCCCGAGGACCTCAGCGACAGCGCATCCTACGACCTCTACGAGCAGTCCCGCGCAGCCAAGGAATCGCTCGTGCCCCAGTCGCGCCGGATCGTCCTCGAGCTCGAAGGGGACGCCGTCGTCTTGCCGGTTGAGCGCATCTACGAGGCCACCGAACCCATTATCGAACGCACCCTGCGGACGATTGCGCCGCTCCTGGAGCCGATCGATCGTGCCGACTCCATCGTCTCCGCGTCGGCCCCGGGCGCGCTCGGCGCCGACATTGCCGGCCTCTACCTCGTGGGGGGCGCCAGCCAATTCCCCGCCATCGGGCGTTCTCTACGCGAGACATTTGGACGGCGCGTGCGCCGCTCCCACTACCCCGCGGCCTCCACCGCTATCGGCCTGGCAATCGCGGCCGACCCGGACGCCGGGGTTCGGGTTCGAGACCAACTCTCACGAGGAGTCGGGGTATTCCGAGAGGATCACGAGGGGCGCTCCGTGACCTTTGACCCGCTGCTGGCCCCCGATACCCCCTCGGGAGTGGTCGCGACCCGCCGCTACCGGCCCGCCCACAATGTCGGGCACTACCGATTCGTGGAGTACACGCGGATTGATCCCGACGGCGTGCCCCGAGGGGAGGTCCGCCCACTCGCCCAGGTGCTCATGCCGTTTTCCCGTGAACTTCAGGAGCGCTACGCGCCCAACGACGCGGTGGCCGCTCACGAGCTTCGACGGGTCGAGGTGACACCCGCATGGTGCGACAGTGAGGTGGAAGAGACCTACACCATCGATGAGGCTGGGATCGTCAGGGTACAGGTGCGCGACCTCAGCACTGGTTACGAGGTTCGCGGTCAGTTCAACCGTGGCTAAAGCCCCACTCGTCGGCAGATACGAGGCCTGCCACAAGGCTCGGGATCGTGGCCGCGATGAGAGTGTCGCGTCCCTCGAGCTCGGCGGCCGTGAGGGCGTTGAAATAGAGCGCAATGATGGAGTCGGCGGCGACGTCGGCGTCCACGCGCAGCCGATGGTCGTCGCGGGCGAGTGTCTCGGTGAGGATCTCAGCGACGAGCTTACGCAGCGCGCCGCGAATCGCTCCGTAGGTGGCACGCAGGTCGCAGTTGCGCAGCGCCATCACTGACGCCTCCAGCTCGATCCGCCACAACAGACGCATGTCTCCGCGCAGCGAGGTGAAGAGACGCTCGAGCGCGCCGAAGGGGTCCGAGTCTGGGCGCACGTGGCGTGATCCCTCTACCGCGGTGTGGCCGATGCGTTCGAGCAGGCGCGACACACTCGCCTCGAAGACCTCTTCCTTGGTGGAGAAGTTGGAATAGAAAGCGCCGCGTGTGAAGCCGGCGCTGGCGGTGAGGTCGTCGACCGTGGTCCCGAGAATTCCCTTCGTGGCGAAGACATCGGCTGCGGCCGCAATGATTTTCTCGCGCGTGTTCTCGCGTCGGCGCAGCTGTTGTTCCTTCATGCTCGATACACTAGTGTATCCAATACGTGAATGTCTCGACTTAGGGGAATGGTGTCTACAGCACTCCACCGCCTCGGTAATTTTTCAGTTCGCCGGGCCTGGCTAGTCGTCGGCGGATGGCTGATCGCCCTAGCCGCGCTATTCGGCCTGGTGGTGGGCTATGGCGGTCAGTTAAATGATTCGTTCGAGATTCCGGGTACCGAGGCCCAGGATGGACTCGATGTCCTCAACGAACGCTTCCCCGAGTTTGCCGGTGCGAGCGGCCAGATCGTTTTCGAAGCCCCAGAGGGGGGCCACGTCACCGACTACCGCCACGAAGTAGGCGCCATCCTCGATGAAATCGGTGATCTTCCCCACGTCATGATGGTCACCGACCCCTATGGCAACGAGGAACTAGGCGAGACGATCAGTGATAACGGACGCTACGGGCTCGCCCAAGTACAGCTCGATCTCTCCCTGGAGGAACTGCCGGACGACCTCCTCGACACGCTACTCGGATATGCCCATGACGACGCCGATGGTCTGTCCGTGCTCGTTGGCGGTCCGATGTTCGCCCAGACCTCGGTCGGGATCTCGATGACCGAAGTGATTGGCGTGCTGCTGGCGCTTGTCGTCCTCGCGATCACGTTTCGTTCTCTCCTGGGGGCGAGCGTGCCGATCTTCACCGCGATTATCGGGGTGGCGATCTCGATGGCCCTCATGCTGTTGCTGGCACGAGGCATCTCGATCTCGTCGACAGCCCCCACGCTTGCCCTCATGCTGGGCATCGCCGTCGGTATCGACTACGCACTCTTCATTGTGTCGCGCCACCGTCAGCAGCTTGCCGACGGCATGGCAGTGAACGATTCTGCGGCCCGGGCAACCGCGACCGCAGGTGGCGCCGTGATGTTTGCCGGTGGCACCGTCATCATCGCCCTGCTCGGCCTGTTCGTCACCCAGATTCCCTTCCTCGCCATTATGGGAGCGACTGCAGCGCTCGCTGTGGCGATCGCGGTCGCCGTCGCCATCACCATGATCCCGGCAGTGCTGTCCCTTCTCGGTGAACGCCTGCGCCCGAAGCCAGGCAGCCGCGCGGAGCGGGTCTCCCAGGCTGCGGAAAACCGTGAGGGATCGACGATGTCGGACTGGTGGGTCGGCGTCGTGACCCGCCATCCCGTGGTCTCTATCGTGGCGTGTGTGCTGGTCGTGGCGGCACTCGCCCTGCCAGCCCGTGACCTACAACTCTCCCTGCCCGGCAATGACACCGCAGAAGAAGGCAGTCAAGCGCGCCGTACCTACGAACTCATTGCGGACCAATTCGGACCGGGCGTGAACGACCCCCTCCTGCTCACCATGGGGATCATCCAGTCACAGGATCCGCTCGAGCTGATGGATGAGGTTGGTGACGCCGTCGATACCGTCCCCGGGGTGGATTCCGTCCAGCTCGCCACGCCGAACCGCACCGCAGACATCGGCGTCGTCGCCATCGTGCCCGAGACCTCTCAGTCGGACCCCGCCACTGCCGACCTCGTGAACCGGCTGCGTGAAAAAGCGCCGGACTGGGAGGACGAGTTCGGAGTCACGGACGTGCGCGTTACCGGTCAGACCGCAGCGGGGATTGACATCTCGCAGCGCCTTTCGGACGCAATGCTTCCGTTCGGGATCGTCGTTGTCGGCCTCTCCCTCATCTTGCTCACGCTCGTCTTCCGTTCCCTGTGGGTGCCGCTGAAGGCGACGGTCGGCTACCTGTTCTCCGTCCTAGCCGCCTTCGGGGCCGTGACGATCGTCTTCGAATACGGTTTCCTGAACGACGCTATAGGCATCGGCATCGTGGGACCCGTGATCTCCTTCATGCCGGTGATTCTCATGGGCGTGCTCTTCGGGCTCGCCATGGACTACGAGGTCTTCCTTGTCACCCGGATGCGCGAGGACTTCGTCCATCACGGGGATGCGCGCGAGGCGGTGCGCACCGGGTTTTCCGCTTCGGCACGCGTCGTCACGGCGGCTGCCCTCATTATGATCTCCGTCTTCGTCTTCTTCGTTCCCGAAGGCAGTTTCTACGTCCAGCCCATCGCCCTCGGCCTCGCCGTCGGCGTCGCGATCGACGCCTTTGTGGTGCGGATGACGCTCGTGCCCGCCGTCATGACGCTGCTCGGTAAGCATGCCTGGCACCTGCCCGCATGGTTAAGTACCCGACTGCCCTACCTTGACATCGAGGGCGAATCGATTGAGGTACGGGCCCAGCACCGCGAGTTCGAGGCCGACCACGGCCCCACCGCAGTCCGTGCGGAGCACATTTCCCTGTCGGATACCGCGGGATCGCTCTATCACGACGTCGATCTCACTGTTCCTGCGGGTTCGCGCTCTTTCGCCGTCGTCCCCGATCCCCTGATGCGGCGAGCCCTCGCTGCGACTCTGGCCGGCCGCACGATGCCCCAACACGGTCGCCTCGTCGTTGCGGGCGCCTCCCTGCCTGCCGAGGCAGGAGCGGTTCGTACGCTTGCCTCGCTTAGCATCGGTATTCCGAAAGAGGTACGGGCACAGCACATCGGTCAGCTGCTCGTTATCGATTGTGGCCCCGGCGACGATGTTGCACGCCTGCGGGATCTCGAGGTCCCATCCGATACCACCGTCCTTGTCCTTGCACACCGTTCCCTTTCCGTTCCCGGATTCGACGAAGTAGAGCTCTCGTTCGCGTCCGCTCCCCAGGAGGTCGACGCATGAAACGCCGCACCCTGACCGCGATCGTGGCCGCCATTGTCTTGCCACTGCTCGCCTCACTCATGTCGATCGGTGCCTTTGCCCAACGGGAGGACCGGCTGCCTGAGGTTCCGGCCGCGGTCGTGAACGAAGACGAGGGCGCCCTGATGGAGCTTGATGGCAAGGAGCAGGAGGTCCCCCTCGGGCGCCTCATCGCGGCGGAGCTCGTCGACCCCTCTACTGCCGAGGGGCGTGAAGGTTCCCTCGATTGGCAATTGGTCGACGCGGACCGAGCCTCGCACGGCCTGGCCTCCGGCGAGTTTTACGCCGTGGTGACGATCCCCGCGGAGTTCTCGGAAAACCTCACGACGATCGGGACGCCCGAGGCGACACAGGCGCGCATTTCTGTGCAGTCGAATGCAGCCTCCTCCGAACTCATCACTCGCGTATCGGAGGCGATCGCCCGCGCCGTCGCGCAGCTGGTGGGCGCTGAGTTCACCGAACAGCTCCTGGACGGCATCTACGTAGGCTTTGACGAACTCGGTGACGGTCTCGACACCGCAGCCGATGGTGCGGCGGACCTCACCGATGGGGCGCAGGCTCTCAGTGCTGGCTCCCACGAGGGTGCCTCGGGCGCCCAACAACTCGCCGATAACCTGCCGCGACTCGCGGATGGGGCTCGACAGCTGGCGGGCGGCGCGAGGCAACTCACCGGAGGCGCGGCCGCCCTCGCTGAAGGCACCGATCAGGTGGCGGGCGGCGCGAGGCAACTCACCGGAGGCGCGAATGCCCTAGCCGACGGCGCAGACCAGGCGAGCACGGGTCTTACAACTCTCGCGCATGGTCTCAGCGAGTATGCGGCGAATCAACACCGCTTTGCCGATGGCATGTCGACCTTTGCAGACGGGCAGGCGGAACTCGCTGATGGCGCTCGCCAGCTGGCCGACGGAACCGCGCAAATCCGCGAGCGGATCGATGCGCTCCCGCCAGACGTCAAGGAGATCCTCGAAGGCGAGGTCGACCTCAGCACGCTCGATGACATTCTCGCGATCATCGAACCTCTTCCCGGACAGATTGATGACGCAATCGACCCGCAGGAAGCGGAGCGAATCATCCGCGAAGCCATCGCCGCGCTCGAGGTGGTACGCCCCCAGATCGAACGGATTGTCGATTCCGCGGATGAAACCGCCGAGCGGATGCGAGAGGTCATCGCCCTCCTGCAAGGGGTCGATGGCACCGACCTACCGGCGGAACTTCGCGCCATTCGCGAAGGGGTGAGCGCCCAGGTACGTGACTCACTCGCGGGTTTGGTCGAGCGGTGTGAATCGTCAGGCGCCGATCCGGTCTACTGCGCGGATCTCGCCGCTGGAATCCAAGGTGCCAATGACGCTACCCAGTCCCCCGCATTCCAAGCTTTCATCGAACGTCTCGAGGCGTACGTGGTGAGCCTTGACCCGACCGGTGAGCGGCTCCGGGTGATCCTCGAGGGCGACGGCACGAGCGCAAACCCCGGACTCATCGCGGTCCTTGACTCTATTGCGACGGAGCTCGGGGGCGATGATGGTGCACTGCAGCGCCTCGATTCGGTAACGGCTGGGCTTGTCTCTCTCATCGACTCTCTGGGCGGCGCCGACGGTGTGATCGACTCGCTGAACACACTTCGCGACCTCATGGTCGGGACCGATGGACATTCCGGGTTGATCACGATGCTACGAGGCGCCTTGCCCGAGCTACCCGGGTTTTACGAGGGTGTCCTTCAGCTGATTGATGCAACCGAGCAACTCGCCGACGGCGCACAGGCGGCGGCCGCCGGTGGACGGGAGCTGGCCCACAACGCCGACCAGCTTGCCGGCGGAGCGGATGCTCTCGCCGACGGCGCCGGCCAGGCAGGTACCGGAGTGAGTGCTCTGGCGGGTGGGGCTCATCAACTTGCCGACGGCGCGAGCCAACTCACCGCTGGGGCAGGCCAAGCCGCCGACGGTGCGCGTCGTCTCTCCGGGGGCGCAGAAGAGCTCTCAGGTGGTGCGCGGGACCTCGCTTTTGGCTCCGACCAAGCAGCCGGGGGCTCCGTCGTGCTAGCCCAAGGACTCGCCGAACTCGCCGGTGGTTCCGATCAGCTCGCCAGTGGTGCGGAGGACCTCGCGGACGGGCTGGATGAGGCGGCCTCTCAGGTGCCACGTTATGACGACGCTGAGCGCGACCGGATGGTCGAGATGGGGACCTCCCCGGTCCGGCTGTCGACCGCCACCATTAACGACGTGAACGGGGTTGGCACGGACTGGTTTCCTCCGCTCGCCCCACTGATGCTCTGGCTGGGGGCGATCGCTACGTTCCTCATCCTGCCGGCCGTGCCGCGTGACGCGCGTACGGCGGCCGCTTCGGGGCCTGCCGCAGCGTGGGCCGGCTGGTGGCCGGCCGCGGGTATCGGCGTGCTTCAAGCACTCGTGCTGGCCGCGATGATGGGGGTGCTCGGTGTCCACCCAATCCACCCGCTGCTTACCACCGTCGCGCTCGTGGTCATGGCAGTGGCATTTGCGGCCGTCATGCAGGCCTTCCAGGTCGTGTTCGGCTCTCGGCTCGGTGCCGTGATGGGGCTGGCCTTCCTCGTCCTGCAGGGCATTGCGCTCGGTGGAATCCTGCCCTACCAGACCGCACCCGCGCCCGTTCAAGCATTGCACGGGGTCCTGCCGGTGGGGACGGGTGAACAGGTGCTCACGGCCTGGGTACTGCCCGGTGGTGGCGGAAGTGCCGCGGCCCTCCTCGGCTGTCTCGCGTGGGGGCTGTTGGCGTTTGTGATCACCATTGTCTCGATCGGGCGACGCCAGACGATCACGACCGACGAGCTACGCGCGGCGATTGCCTGAGGTCAACACCACACGCTGCGGCACGCTCTAGGCCGCGAGGGTGGACAGCAGGGCACACCAGGCCGCGGCTCGCCACGCGAGTGACGGCTCCGCGGTGGTGAGCCGCTGCCCCTCCCCCGCTGCCGGCCCCGTACTGACGCTCCCAGCCATGCCTTCGGCAGCCAGCTCATCGAGAAGGCTGGGACTTGGGTGGTCCTCTCCGACATGGAGGGTGAGGGCGAAATCGAGGGCCAGCTCGGTCAGTGAGATCTGCACTCCGGCGGGCAATCCCCGCAGGTCCACGTGGGCTCCGTCGAGGGAACCGCCTGCCAGGATGTGTGTCACAACCATCGCGAGGGTAAGGGCGGGTTCGCCCGCATCTCCCCCGGCGCTCAGGACGGGAAGTGGACAGTTTTGGGGGGCGTGACGCCCCCAGACAATAGCGAGATCACTGACTTCCGCAAGCTCCGACAGAGGAGCCTCGCGAGGGCCGGGAGAGCTCACGTGAAGCGCGGTGGCGTTCAACGCATCCATGGCAATGCGCAGGTCGAGGTCTGAGTCGTGTGGCGCCTGCCCGATCAGCGCGATGCGGCGGGCAGGGCCAGGGATGCGCTGGAGCCGGGTGGCATACCAGCCGGCCGTCGAGAGCCACAGGGTTTCGTGCTCGGTGCGGGAGAAATCGACCAGCGCGCTGACGCGCCGCATTAGGCTCCCGCGGCGCGGCGCGCGGCGCGGCGCGCCGCAAGCTCATCTGGGAGCTGGGGAGCCCGGGAGTCGGCCCGATCCGTGGGAAACTCTGCGAGGGACCCCTCAACTTCGCGCCACACGCGACCGACGGCGATACCGAAGACGCCCTGGCCCCCCTGGACGAGGTCTACCACTTCGTCCGCGGAGGTGCACTCGTAGACTGAGGCGCCGTCACTCATGAGCGTGATCTGGGCCAGGTCATCGACGCCGCGCTCGTGCAAGAAAGTAATGGCGGTGCGGATTTGTTGGAGTGTGACACCCGTATCCAAGAGGCGCTTGACAACCTTCAAGACGAGGATGTCGCGGAAAGAATACAGACGCTGGGATCCAGAACCGGACGCGCCGCGAATCGAGGGTTCGACGAGTCCGGTGCGCGCCCAGTAGTCGAGCTGGCGGTAGGTGATCCCCGCCGCCTTGCAGGCGATGGGCCCACGGTAGCCCGTCTGGGTGTCCAGATCCGGCAGTTCATCGCCGAAAAGCATCCCTTGGGCCCGTTGGGGCACCGCCTGTGTGGTGGGCTGTTGAGCGCTCGTCACGTCCACTCCGATCTGCTAGCACACTGGTGAGTGCGGCACTGCCTACGGTACGGCGTGCCCGACCCGTTTTCAACGATACCCCGCTGCGACACGCCGATAGCGTTGCTCAACCGTAACGTTCATGTGGAACTCGAAGGTTGGGAGGCTTAGGAGCGTTGCAGTGCATCTCCCACCGCGACGGCGGTGAGGTCGCCCGCGAGGCGGGCGAGCACGGAGGCCACGTCGGCGGCCCGTGCATCGGAGCGTTCCTGCGCAGCCGCATGGGTGCCCGCACGCAGTGGGGCCACGACCTGGTTCACTAAATCCGCGTTGCGCGAGGAAGCTTGACGGAGGTGGTGTAGGTGACGCGGTTCGATCCCAAACCGGGCGAGATCGGCGATCGCAGCCACCACCTCGATGCACCGCACGTGGAAGCGGCCTCGTCGATCGGGCTTGATGATTCCACAGGCGACGCATTCTTCGATCTCTGCGGACGAGACCCCGGAGAGGTCAGCCAGTTCGCGGCGGCCAATACGTTCGGAACCGGTGCGCCGCACGAGGCGACCCGCCACGGAGACCACTCGCGCGGTTGGCTCTTCCTCGGGTTCGCGCCCCTGGTCGAGTTCGGCAAGCTGCTCCCCGATGACGGCTAACGGACGGAAATGATCGCGTTGTTGAATGAGTACGTAGCGTACGCGCTGGATATCTGCCAGAGAGTATTTGCGATAGCCCGAGGCGGTTCTGTGGGGACGTACGAGACCCTCATCTTCGATGAAGCGCAGTTTGGAGGGTTTCATTGCCGGGAATTCGGGTTTTAGGGTCGCCACGGCTTCCCCAATGCTCATCACTGGCTGATGTGAGACGTCGAATGGCCAGCTAGCGGCCTCCGGCAAGGGGGATTCGGGCGAGGCGCTCGGTCTCGCTGGGGTCACTGGGCCGGAGCCTCGGTCACGGAACGGTTCGGAGAGGCGTGGAATGTCATCCGGTACTTCCCGATCTGGACCTCGTCGCCATCATTGAGGCTCGTGGCTTCGATCCGCTGCCGGTTGATATAGGTGCCGTTCAACGAGCCGATATCACGGATGGAGAATCCCGATGGCTGCTGCTCGAACACGCAGTGGCGACGCGAGACCGTCACGTCGTCAAGGAAGATATCCGAGGCCGGGTGCCGGCCCGCTGTGGTCGCCGGGGCGTCCAGGAGGAAGCGGGCTCCGCGGTTCGGGCCGCGTTGCACGATCAGGAGCGCTGAGGCGGGTGGGAGCGCCGCGATCACCTCGCGATCATCGGAGGAGATCCCGCGTTCGACCGCGGCGTCGTCGTACGCCCCAATCGCCCCAAAGTGGGCGGTCGACGTCGGGTCCTCGTTACGCGGTGTCTGGGTCATGGTCTCCTCCTGGCCTCTAAGCTACTCTACGGAACTTGGAGACCAATTCCCACCTGGTCTCGCGCGTTAGTTCTTCTCCTCGGGTGTGGCGAAGGACAGGCGCGGCGAGGGGCGCACCGAAGCAATCTCTAGATCCTCCTGCGGTGTCACCGTGGAACGCGCTCCTGCGTTCCGGATGGTCGCGAGCACACCGCCGGGAAAATTCAGCGCACCGGATAGTGTTTGGGTATCACCGATGGCGTTGATGACGTAGGGCGAGGCCATCGGGTTGCCGTCCACGATGAGGGTGTCGTCCTTGCGCAAGAACCACGAGGACGTCGTGAGACGGTTCGAATTAATCTCGATCGCCTCCGCCCCCGCGTTGCGCAGCTCCTCCAGGATTGTCACCATCATCTGCGCGGTCATCTTCGCTTCATTATCGACAATCGTGAGGGATACTCCGGGCCCGTGCACCGCGACCGTCCCCGCGAGGATCGAACGAGCTTCAGCCTGCTCCTTCGCGGCTTGTTCCGCGGCCTCCTGACGGCGAGCGCCGGTCTGGAGCTCGTCGAGGCGCAGCTGGAGGGTACGCGACTCCGAGGAGAGCTCAGCATTTCGTTGCCCGAGCTCATCGAGTAGCTTCACAAGGTCGTCCTCGCGCATCGTGGCGATGGAATCCTCCGGCTGCTGGCGGACCTGAACGATAAGCACAAAGCCGAGCAGGGCACACAAGATGATGACGGTAAGGGAGCGTCCGCGCACAAGCTGCGCGAATGTCTTGCGACTCGGGCGGGTGCGATCGATGCGCCTCGGCTCGGTATTCATGCTTTGAAGACGTGGCGGCGGATCGCGGCCGCGTTCGCGAAGATGCGGATACCGAGGACGACGATCACCGCGGTCTGCAACTGCGTCCCGACCCCGAGTTTGTCCCCGAGCCACACGATGAGTGCGGCGATGAACACGTTGAAGACAAACGAGGTGACGAATACGCGATCGTCAAAGACACCATCGAAGCGAGCGCGCAGTGCGCCGGCGAGCGCGTCCAGTGCCGCGACCACCGCGATCGGCAGGTAGGGCTGTAGGCCGAGTGGCACGGTCGGTTGCAGCCAGAGTCCCAAACCGATCCCCACCAGGAGTCCGATCACCGCGTACATGCCCCACCTCCTCTCTCAGAGCTAAGCGTGGCATAAACGTGGTGTCGGTGCGCAGCGGCGTTCGCCGCGTGTCGTGCAGCAGGACGTGCGGCGCTCATTTGCCCACCTGTTCGTCTTCGACTCCCGTGAGTTTTGCGTACTTCACGCCCGTTTGTTGGGCGGCGCGCAGCGTGAGGGAGGAAGCGCTCGTCACATCCACCTGAACCCCGTAGATGTCGCGCAGCCCCGCAATGTGAGAGGCACCCCGGGTGCGGGCGAAGGTGGTCTGGATCTCGGTGGGATCCCCAATCGCTTCAATCACGTATGGCGGGTTCAGGGGCTTGAGGTTGACGAGGATCGCCTGGCCGGCGGTCCGGATCGCCGTCAGGGGCCCTACACGCTCCCCGTTGATCGCCACCGCTTCAGCTTGTGACGCCCATAGTGCATTGACGATCACCTGCAGGTCGAAATCACGCACGCGTTCCTCGGGCGCGTCGACGTCGGTGTCGTCGAGTTCGATGGTGATGCCCGGCCCCGAGACGGGATAGGTGCCGGCAGCCGCTGCAGATTCGATGAGTGATTCGGAGACGGCCGGGGCCTGGTTGGTCAGGCGCGCCTGGAGTTCCTCGGCCTCTCGCGCGAGCGTCGCGTTGGTGGCGGTCGTCTCGTCGAGCTCGGCGATCCGGGCCGTCACCTGCGTGGTGAGTGTTTCGCGCACCGCCGCCGCGGCCTCGTCGGGGGCCCGCAATGCCCGTACCGACCACACCGTACTGAACCCGAGGAGCGCGCAGGCGAACATCACGATCACTTTTTGCCACGGCAGGTAGGGACGCGCCTTCGTCTCAGCGCAATAGCCCACGTCGACGGGATTTTCCAGCAGTTTACGCAGTGTGGAACCCGACACGGAGTGGGTCCGCGGGTCGACGCGCTGACGGCTACGCACGGATGCTCCCCCCATTCTTCGGCTCTGCGCTTGACAGTATGCTACTCGCGCGACTTGAGCGTCTTACCTAGCGAACACGCGACGTAACAATAGTGGTCCAGGACGGTGCATGAGACGCCTCAGCACGCCACAATAATCTCTATGGATAAAAGCGTATCGGATAGCATTCCTCTCGATCCGCGATCGGCGCGTTCGCGAGCTCGGCTCCGGGAGGCCCTCTCCGAAGCCCTCCAAGTACTGCCCTTTGAGCACATCACCATCGTCTTGCTCACCCAACGCGCGGGGGTGAATCGCTCGACGTTCTATCGACATTACGCCACGACGAACGATCTCCTCCACGACCTCATGCTGGCGCGCCTATCCGAGGCGGGACTCGCGGATTTTGTGCCGAGTGCTGGGGAAATGGAAGATCCGAACCCCCCGGAAGCCATCCACGAGCTAGTGCGCTTCATCGCCCATAACCGTGTGCTGTTCCGAGAGAGGCTCCCGCGCTCCAGTCAACAGAGCATTGTCCTGCTATTCATGGACTACCTCACGGAGCTCGTCGCACGCAGCGGTCATCGCGAACCGGTGGCGGAACCGGATAACCTCCCGATGATATCGGCCGCCCTCGCCGGCGCGGCGATGGGGGTGCTGAGTCGCTGGCTCGTCGACGAGACCGGGGTGGAGCAAGATGAGCTCGCCCTGTGGGTGTGGTCGATCCTGCGTCTCCTCTTCGTCGCTCAAGACGAGACCGAGGTCAAGCGCAGGATCCGCGACGAAATGCCCTGGGGCTAGCGGACGGCCGCCTGCGCGCGAAGGGCCCGCACGACCGTATCGCGCCCCTCAAGAATACGGCGGGTTAGCGCCCGCTCACCCCCACTGTTTGCGGCGAGCCAGCCGTCGGCGGCTCGCACGACCGGATGCGCTGTGGGATCCGGGGTACCGGTCGCGCCCGCGGGAGCGTCAGCGATATCGACGTGGAGGGGGAACATGCCTACCGCCAGCCGCTCCCCCATCTGGATTGAGCGCTGTGCCCACGCCTGGGATATGCGCTCAAAGTAGCCCGAGCACACGTCCACCACATCGTCGCGTGACTGGCGAGTGAAGCCGGCGATTGTCGCATCGAGCATTTCGTTGGAGAGATCGCGATCCGTCCAGATCGAGTCCCACACTGCGGCGCCCACATCCCTGCCGGGTCGCGAGGCGGCGGCCTGGGTCGCGGCAACGGCCACGTAACCCGAGGGGTTTTCTCCCCGCAGAGACGCGATCTGCTCGGCATCGAGTCGGCCTCCCGCGGCCCGGGAGATATGAACGGCCCAGACGATGTCACGGGCGCGCTCAACACTCGCCACCTCGCCATCGGCGAGCTGGCGGAGGCGTGTGTCCGTCATATCATCCAGGGGCCGGTCCCCCGCCGCTCGAGCGAAGAGCAGAGCCCACAGACGCGCCCTGCCGGGGTCCTCGTCGGCGATCAGGGCGGCCCACGATTCGGAACGGACCCGCTCGAGCACGGCATCGTGGCGCGCCGGCGGAACGTAGGAGCGCCATGCGGTCGTGATCTGTCTCATGAGGCCCTCCAGGACGCTTTGCGTCTCGGTGCGCCCATGCGTGAGGACCGCCTCGATGAAGCTCTCAGCGGGCAACAGTGCGTCGCGTGTCTCGTTCCACAGGGCCGACCATGCGACCGCTCGGGTGACCGGGTCATGCAATGTGGACAGGTGCTGGAGAACGGCCGCGCGGGTTGGCTCATCGAACCGCACGACGGCGTAGGTGTGGTCTTCATCATTCAGGATTCGGACTCTGCCCCCGCTCGCGGGCAGAGCGACCTCGCGGTCCGAAAGCTCCAGTGAGTGCCGGTCGCGTTCGATCCAGATTCCGTCCTCGACGTCGAATGAGCTCACGGTGAGGCGGTGTGGACGGATCGTGTCTTTGTGGGTTGTGGCATCCCGCGAGTCTTGGCGCACCAGGTCCGTGCCGTGCAGGCTGATGATCGAGGGCCCCGCCGTCTTCAGCCACGCGTCGGCCCACGCGCTCATGTCCCGGCCGGAGGCCTTCCCTAGTGCGGAGAGCAGATCGCTCGCCGTCGTTGACGAGAAGGCATGGTCGCGAAAGTAGGCGCGCGCCGTATTCACGAACACGTCTTCGCCGACAAAGGCAACGAGCTGCTTCAAGACAGCCGCACCTTTCGCATAGGTGATGCCATCGAAGTTCTGTTTGGCGGCCGCGACGTCGGGAATGTCGGCGGCGATTGGGTGGGTGCTCGGCATCTGGTCCTGCTCGTAGGCCCAGGCTTTGCGGCCCGAGGCGAACGTGGCCCAGGCATCCGTGTGTTCGGTGCAGGCGGCGAGCGCCGCGGTTCCCTCATGGTCGGCAAACGACTCCTTCAGCCACAGGTCGTCCCACCATTGCGGCGTGACGAGATCGCCGAACCACATGTGGCACATCTCGTGCAGGATTGTGTTGCCACGTCGTGAGCGCTGTACCGCGCTCGGTGTGCCCTGCGCGATGTAGTGCTCGTTGAAGGTGACGCATCCCGGGTTTTCCATCGCTCCCAGGTTGTATTCGGGCACGAATACCTGATCGTACTTGCCCCACGGATAGGGGTAGCGGTAGCGCTCGTGAAAGAACGTGAGGCCAGCCATCGTGATGTCGAAGACGTCCTCGGCGTCGAATCGGTCAGCGAGGGAGGCACGGCAGAAGGCCCGCAACGGGATCTGCAGCTCGCGTTCAGGGCCACCGTCGCCCTCGCTCACCGTGCCGTGCCAGGTCGGGCCACACACGTCGTGGTAGGGACCCGCGATGACGGCTGTAATGAAGCTGGACAGTGGCGGGGTGGGCGCGAACGTGTGGCGCGCTCCGCCCGGCGTGAGCTCCTCGCGGCTCACGACCTCCTGATTGGAAAGGACATGCCACTCACGCGGGGCATCGATGACGAACCGCCACCGCGCCTTCAGGTCCGGCTGGTCGAAGCAGGCATACACCCGGCAGGCGTCCATCGGTTCGTACTGCGTGTACAGGTAGGTCTGTCCGTCTTCCGGGTCGCGGTAGCGATGCAGACCTTCGCCCGAGCGAGAGTAGCGGCAGCGGGCGAGAATCCGCACGCTCACCGGTGTGTTGGTGGGAAGATTCTCGACGACGACGCGTCCCGGCCGGATCTCGGCGTCGGCTCCGCGCCCGTCGACCTCCACCGCGATCACCTCATCGGCGATGAGGTCGAAGAAAACGGTGGGTTCCGTAGTGGTGAGGCTCGCCTCTGTGGTGGACACGAAGGTCTCATCCGTGACGGCACCGGTGAGATCCAGGTGCACGAGGTAGGACAGATTGGAGATGGCGGCGCTTCGGGCTCGGGCTTCTGCACGGGTCAGGGTCATCACAGGTTCCAGGCTACCGTCCGCACCCCGAAGCGCCGAGAGGTATGCATGGCCAGCGGCCTAGGTCGGGTCATGTGAGACGGTGGGGGCTTCGCCGTCACGGGCCGCGCCCCCGGCGAGCTCCTCCTCGATGTCCTCAGGGTCATCGGGGTCCATGTCGGAGGTGCGGGTGCGACTTTGCATGATGGCGGCGAGGACCGGCATCACGAGAACCGACAGCGTACCGCCGAGCACGAGTGTCGACGCGGTTTCCTCCCCCATTGCGTCGGCGCTCACGGCGACGTGGGTGACCGCCACGATGATGGGCAGTGCCGTGGTCGAGTAGAGGCCGATGCGGCCGCGCTCACCGAGTGTGAGGGGGTGATAGCCGGGCCGCTGCCCATGCGTTGAGATGAAGACCGGGACTCCGCGCACGAGCATGAGCGCAATGAAGAATGCGGTGAGGAAGAGCGGCTGCTCGACGATGACTCTGAGGTCGATCTGGGTTCCGGAGACGACGAAGAACAGAGGAATGAAAAAGCCGTAGGCGAGGCCGTCGAGTTTCTGGTCGAGTTCTTTGCGACCCTGCGGGAGTAGCTGACGCACGATGAGACCCGCCGAAAAAGCGCCGAGTACAAGATCGAGCTTAAAGCCTACGGCGAGCGTGGACAGTCCCACGAGAAGTACGACGGTTAGGCGCACCGTGGTTTGGGCGGTTCCTTCCGCACGCAGGCGGATGAGGTCCACGACCCGTAGACCCCAGCGTCGGGCCTGGTTGGGGATCACGAAGAGTAGGACTGCAGTGAGGGCGAAGATTGCGAGTACTCCGAGCGAGGAGAGTAGCGACCCGGAGGACAGCAGGAGCGCGATTGCGATGATCGGGAGCATCTCGCCGACGGTTCCGTGCGTCATGACGATCCGGCCCACGGCGGTATTTTCAAGACGACGCTCCTTCAAGATCGGCATGAGGGTGCCGAGAGCGGTCGACGTCATCGCGATCGCGATGGCCGTGCCTTGAACCGAGAGGAAACTCGCGTCAAATGCGAACTCGACGACGAGCAGCGCGAGTGCGAAGGAGACGAGCCATGCGAGCGTGGCGCGCACTCCATGTCCGGAACGTAGGTCGTCCATATCGACCTCATAGCCGGCCAGGAGGAAAAGGAAGGCGAGGCCAAGTTCGGATAGCAGGGAGATTTCGGGACCGACGTGTACCCACCCGGTGCCTGCGGGCCCCACGGCGATCCCCAAGGCGATCAGGAGCACCGTTTCGGGCACAACCCGGTGAGGCAGAGTATGCGCGATGAGGGGCGCCAGTAGTGCACAGACCGTTATTGCGAGGAGCGAGGAAAACACTTCCATGCCCTACCTCCGAATCCACGAGTGGCACCACGCGTGTTTACGCGAAGACGACGGCACACTAGCAAACTCGCAGTCCTTGCCTGCGTCAAGTTCCGCACTGCTCTTGAAAGCTCGCGATGCGGTCGCCATCGGGGGCGAGGTGCGGGACTAGTTCTCTGAGGACTCCGCATCCGCGTCTCGTATCTTCGCGAGTGAGTCCAGCGCGTCGTTGTCGTCGATATGGCCCGGTTGACCGTCCATGAACTGTTCGATTTCGTCGACCCCGGCTCGCAAGTAGGGATCGTTCGCGAGGTAGTGCCGGGTTTCGCGCACGACGAGTGGTGCAAGGATGACGAGTCCCACCAGGTTGGGCAGGACCATGAGGGAGTTCATGATGTCCATGATCGCCCACGCCATCTCCAATGGGAGCGCAGCGCCCACTACGACGACACCGCACCAGACAGCCCGATAGGGCATGACGGCTCGACGACCGAGCAGACGTTCCATGCAGCGTTCACCGTAGTAGGCCCAACCAAGGATCGTGGAGAAAGCGTAGAGGACAATACCGATGATGACGACCCAGTGGCCGAATCCGCCAGGAAGCCATTCGTTGAACGCGGTCGCCGTCATCACGCCGGCTTCGATGTCACGCTCCCACACGCCTGTGGTGATGAGTACGAGCGACGTACAGGTGAGCACGATCAGCGTGTCAATGAAGGTCTGCGTCATCGAGACCATCCCCTGACGCACGGGGTGCGCGGTGCGCGCTGCGGCCGCGGCGATACCGCCCGAGCCCATGCCAGATTCGTTGGAGGCAAGTGAACGGGCGACACCATATTGCAGCGCCATGAGCATCGTGGAGCCAGCGAAGCCGCCAATAGCGCCCGTCCCCGTGAAGGCGTCCTGCACGATCATTGTGAGAGCCGCGGGCAGGGCGTGCCCATTCATGCCGATGATGGCGAGGCAGGACCCAACGTAGAGCAGCACCATGAACGGCACGAGGAGGGAGGTGACACGCCCGATCGAATTGATCCCTCCGATCAAGACCAGCCCGATGGCGAGGGCCAATACGATGCCGGTGGTGAGGGGAGCGATGCCCAGTTCCTGCGTGAGATTCACCGCGATCGCGTTGGCCTGCACCATGTTGCCAATACCGAAGGCGGCGATGGCCGCGAAGATCGAAAAGAGAATGGAGAGCAGGGCGCCGAATCGATTGGGGATACCCTTCGCGAGGTAGTACTGCGGTCCGCCGGAGCACTCTCCCGCCTCGTCGACGGTGCGGAACCGGACTCCCAGAAATGCTTCGGAGTATTTCGACGCCATCCCGACGAGACCTGTAATCCACATCCAAAAGATGGCGCCGGGGCCACCAAATGCAATCACGGAGGCGATTCCGACGATGTTTCCCACACCGACGGTGGCCGCCAGCGCGGTAGCGAGGGCCTGGAATTGAGAGATGTCTCCGCCGGGTGAGTCCTCATCCGATCGGTCAAAGAACGCCAACCGAAAAGCGGACCAGAATTGACGAACCTGGACGAGGTTGAGCCGGATGGTGAGGTAGACACCGGTGCCCAGCAGCAGTGGAACGAGGAAGAAGGGTCCCCACAAGATTGCCGAGATCTGATTCAGGAAAGTTTGAAAGGCTTCCATGAGGGAGCGCTCATTCCGGGTGAGAAGTCATCTAACGCGGCACGACTTTACCAATGAGACCCACCTCTGTGAGTAGAGTCCAGGTGAAACACTTGATCAATACGATACCGTTACGCAATCGTGACTTTTAGTTGGTCAGACGATGGTTTACGGCGTGCGGTGGTGACACCCCAGTGGAGGGGAAGCTGACAAGCATCCCCTCCACTGTGCGAGGTGGAACTACAGGCAGTTCTGCCAAGATCCTCCAAAGTACTGCCGGCACGAATCCGTGCAGTCAGGCCGGTCGATACCGGTATAGAGGGTTACCGGGTTGTTGCCCCCGCCCTGCTGAGAGGCAGGGTGGAAGAGGTAGACGCCCCAGAGGTCATCGGAGGCAAAATCCTCGTTGGCTGTAAACACCCAGGTCTGGCACTCATTGCGCGCGAGTGTGTATGTCGTGTGGTACTCGCCTGCCGTGAGAGTGGCCATGGCTGTGTATTCCGGGCGCATCGGTTCGATACGTACCTCGACCGTGTTGGCCGGCGGGCCGAAGCCACTTTCGGCGCATACCCGGATGAAGAAGGACTCTCCCGCACGGGGTGCTAGATCAACCGCCCCGCCGGCGCTCACGGCGTTAGAGAAGCCCACGTCCTCCCGGAGCTCAGCGCCGAGCAACATCGAGGGCCCCCGGATTTCCGGCCGGGCGCACCCGAGCAGCGGGGAGGCGGCCAGTGCAGGAGCCGCCCCCGCACAGGTGATCACGGGGACGGTCCAGGCGATCCCCTTGGCGACGGCACGCCGGCTGACATTAGCGTTCATGGTTCCCCTTGCTTGGGCGAGATCAATTCAAGTCTGTAAAGCATAGACCTGAATTGCTTTATACCCTTCAGTGAAACCGCTTTAGTCGCGAAAGTTCAGTCAGAATGTTAAAGCATGACCGCTTTATGTTCGCACCGTGAGACGTTCTAGACAGGGGTATGCACTTGAGCTTACCGGTTGATCGCCCGAAAGGCGCCGTCCTGCAGGGCGATGAAGTGGAGGTCTTCTGCCCGCAAAAGGGCCCGAGTGAGCCGCTCCCGCGCCTTGCGGGTGAGAGCACTGCGGCCATAGAGCTTCAGCGTGTAGGAGAAGAGATCCTCGGCCGTTCCCCCGCCCAGGTGGTGCGCACTCAACGTGAGTGCGTAGGCGAGCTCGTGCACGGCGATCTGGTCCAGGTCGCGCACCCAGCCGGGTGGCGGGAGGTGGACCGTCCGGTACGCCTCGACCCGCCATTCGCGCAGCCACAGCGACTCGTCTACCGGATCGCGTCGGACCGCCGTGGGCAGGGCCGCCCGAAAATCCTTCAGGCGGCTCTTGGTGAGGCGGGAGCCTCCCACGAAACTCAGGATGATCCGGGCCGCGACCTCCTCGGGGACGGGGCCGACGAACTCCAGCAGCGAGGGCAGCAGCTGCTGGGTTGCCGTCGCGAGCGTCCACACGTCCTCCACGTACGGACGCAGCTCACGCCACTGGCGTTGGACGGGCCAGCGGGCGAACTGCCTGACCTCGATCGAGGTGTGGCGCGACATCCGCTGGTAGTCGAAGGCGGTGGGCGCCTCCCCCGGCCCCTCGGGCCCCGGGGGAAGGAAACCCGCGGCATCCAGGAGGGCAATCTGGTCCTCGCTTAGGCGTTCCGGGCTCGTCAGGTGGGTGTCGAACGCGGAGCGTTCCGCAGCCGCGGGCGCCCCATCGGGCGTCGCGCGGGACGCCCGGCCCGGCGGGGGTTGTTCGGTCCCGACGCGGGAGCCGGTATCGCGCTCGGCGCGCTCGGGCGGTCTCGCCGCCCACCGGGTGTCCCCCTGGCGCGACCCTGCGGGATCGGCGCGCTCGAGCGGTGCGGGGGCCGACTCGGTCCGCCTCGGCCGTGCGGGTTCGGGTACGGCCCGCGTCGGCGCGGCGGCCGCCTCCCCCGACCGGACGGGCGCGGCAGGGCGCACCGGCGCGGTCCGGTGGCGGTGCAGCTCGTTCACCTCCGCCTCGATGGAGTCGGCCACCGCGTCCGGGTCCTCGACCCACTCGGGGAGCCAGACCCGACGGACCCGAGGCCAGCCCATCAGCTTGCCGAGCACGAATCGCGGGAGGAGGTCTCGGTCGATCGTCGTCTTGCGACGACTCCATGCGGGGGTGTCGAGCAGCACCGCCGCGAGGTAGCGCTCGGGGGCGTCCCGGTGGGCGAGCGCGATGTCCACCTTGAAATCGGAGAGCCCCACCTGTCGCGTCACCACGAGCCCTCGACTCTCCAGGGCCTCCGCGATCTGATCGAGGTGCGCGTCCAAAACCGGGCGCTGGGTCGACATGTGCGCGAGGGCGTTCGGCCCCGTCTGGGCGACCAGCAGGTAGTCCTGCAGATCCCGCAGTCCGACGGACGTACTCTCCTGGGTGCGCAGCTCTTTGGGGTCGAAGCTGCAGTACATGACGATCTCGCTGCGCGCTCGCGTGATCGCGACGTTGAGGCGGCGCTCACCCCCGCGCTTACTCAACAGACCGAAATTGTTCGGAATTATCCCATTCTTTTTCTTCGAAAACGCGATGGAGAACAGGATGGTGTCCCGCTCGTCGCCCTGCACGTTTTCGAGGTTCTTGACGAAGACCCCGTCGGCCGACTCGAGGGACTGCGCGATGGCGTCGTCCTCGAGGTCCAGGAGCATCGCCTCGATCAGGTCGCGCTGCGGGGCATTAAAGGTTACCACCCCGATGGACGGGGCCGGCTGCTCGGCGAAGCGGCGCTGGATCTCCTCTACGATCGCCTCGGCTTCCTCCGGGTTCGTCCCACGCGTGCCCCGGATGCCTTTGCGAACGAAATGCCCCCGGACCCGGACGAAGCTCAGCCCCCGGTGGCCCGACGCCTCGCCGCGCCCCTCGGGCAGAGCGCCCGGAGCGTGCATCGGGTGGGGGTCGGGGAAGGACGAGAGCCGGCCGTCGTAGTAGCGGTGGTTGGAGAAGGTGATGAGGCTCTCGTGCCTGGAGCGGTAGTGCCAGGTGAGCCAGCGCCGCTCGATCCGGGACGCCGTGCATTCCGCGAGGATCGATTCCTCGTCGATCACGCGCTCGGCCTCATCGTCCTCGTCCTCGTCGAGCCCCTCCCGATTCTTGAACGTGGAGGTCGGCGGCATCTGTTTGGAGTCGCCGACCACGACAACGGACCGCCCGCGCCCCATCGCGCCGATCGCCTCCGACACGCGAATCTGTGAGGCCTCGTCGAAGATCACGAGGTCGAAGATGCCGTGCTTGGCCGGAAGGAACTGGGCGACCGACGACGGGCTCATGAGGAGGCACGGGGTCAGCTCGGTGATGAGGTCGGCATACTCGCTGAAGAGGGTGCGGATCCGTTTGCGACCCCGCTTGCTGTCCACCGCTTTGTAGAGCTCTCCCGCCCGGCCCACCTTTGCCTGAGGATTCACCGTGCGCCGATCCGCGACGTCGATCGGTAGCAGCTCGGGGAGCCGGTGCCGGATCTCGCCGATGGCGTCCTCGTAGTCGCCGATCCGCACGTTCAGATCCTTGGGGCTGAATCTGGAGAGCTGGCTGCGCCGTTCCTCCCAGAGCGCCCGATCGAGGCCCCGTTCGCAGGAGAACCGCAGGGCTTCCGGCTGGATCGCCCCGGCTTCGATGCGGTCCGCGAGTTCGTCGAGACCGAGACTGCGCAGCTCCGCCGTCCGGTCGACGAGTGCCGCGCACGCCCCGAGCTGGCCGGCCGGTGTGGCGTGCAGATCCTCCGGCCGGATCGCGAGGACCGCCCCGAGGGCGGCGGACGGCGTCGCCGCCCCGCCCCCGCTTCTCCACGCGACGCGGCGGGCGAGCTGCGCGGCCAGGTCCCAGACGCGGATGAGCTGCGCCCGGATCTCGTCCCGGCGGGTATCGCGTCGGACCGCGTCGAGGGCGGCGGTGACCTCGGCCTGGAACGGCGGCTCGGCGAGCGCCTGCAGCGCCGCGGCCTGCGCCGCGATGGGGAACGGTGTGCGGTCGGGGCCCGCCCCGCAGACCCGGCCCTGCGAGTCGAGGTGTGCCTCGGTGCTCAGCGGGCCCTGGGGGCTGATCCCTTCGAATCCGGCGGCGGCGAGCGTGCGCCGGTGGCGCTCCAGCGTCTCGCGATCCTGGGCGGCCTCGGTGAGAATCGCGGTCATCCGGTCCCGAGCCGGATTCGCGGCGCCATCGCGCAGGTGCTCCTGTAGCTCGCGGGCGATCCGGCGCCGCTCGAAGTAGCGCTCGAGCCACCACTCGCCATCCGCCGTGGCCGACCGCGCCGCGTAGGCCCCCAGGTCGAGACCGAGGAGCGAGCGGCGGTAGTGGTGGGTCCAGGCCCGCTCGCGCCAGTGCGGCGGGCCCTCCGGCCCGTCGTGGGTCGCGAAGTCCACCGCGGCCGTGCGCGCGGCCGGGGGGACGGCGCGGAACCGCTCGACGTTCGGCTCGGGGACGCGGGGGTGGTCGAGGTAGGCCATCGCCTCCTCAAGCTGGTGTCCCGTGCCGATGCTCGCGAGGTCCCGCGTCGAGAGGGGGCCCTGGCTGAGAGCGTCGACGGCGGCGCGGAGCTCGCGCGCGCCCGCGAGGACGCACTCGGGGTCGGCACACGTGAAGGCCTTGACGAAGGGCAGCCACGTCTCGCGACTCGCCTCCGCGCACGACAGCAGTGCGCTCTGGGTGGCGAGGATCAGCCCTCGCACGGCGTCCAGCCGCTCGGGGGTGAGGGACTTCACGACCTCCGGTGGGATCGGCGCGACGACGCCTGAATCGGTGCCGCCGTCGACGTACTCGCAGCGGGCCTCGTAGGCGCTGCGCCCGACAGGACCGGGGGTGTGGACGGCGGACGCGTAGGAGGTGAGCGTCTGAACGGCCCAGTCGGCCCGATCGCGCAGGGTCTTGACGGTCGTCGGACGCCGAGCGTTGCTGAGCGCGTAGGCTTTCCCGAGTTGGGCGCGCATGGAGGTGAGGGTCGCCCGCTTGTCGTGCAGCTCGAGGACGAGGTCGGCGAGCCCGATGTCGTTCAGCCGCTGCTCCACGACCTCGAGCGCGGCCCGCTTTTCTGCCACGAAGAGGACCTTCTTGCCGCGGCGCATCGCGTGGGCCAGGAGATTCGCGATGGTCTGCGACTTCCCGGTCCCGGGGGGCCCCTCCAGGACGAACGTGCGTCCGTCGACCGCCGCGGCGACCGCCTCGAGCTGACTTGCATCCGACGGAAGCGGCATCTCGAGCGCCAGGGAATCGAGGTCCACCGGCGTCCGGTTCGCCGGCTCTTCGGCGTCGTCGGCCTCTGGGGAATCGGTGAACTCCTCGGTCGGATGGTGCACCAGGTGATTGACGAGGCTATTGCGCTGAAGCTCTCGCCAGCTCTCGTCCAGGTCGCGCCACATGCGGAACTTGGCGAAGTCCAGGATGCCGAGGTGCACGGTCGGATCCACGCTGTAGTTAACGCGCGCCTTCGCGAGGTCGTCCCGGATGGAGCGGAAGGTTTCCTCGAGGTCGATCCCGGCCCCATCGAGCAGGGGCTCGGCCAGGGCGGTCAGCACGAGGCCCTCCTCCCGCTTCAGTTTCTCGAGCAGGCAGAAGTTCGGAGTCGACTGCTCCGCCTCGTTCGCCTCGAGAGTGAAGGTGCGGCCGCGGTTCTTCGAGCGGAGCGTCACGGGGACGAGGACGAGCGGGCTCATGATCTCGTCCTTCTTAAAGGCCCAGCGCAGCATGCCGAAGGTGAGGTAGAGGTTGTTCGCCCCGGACTCGGCCGCGATCAGCCGAGCCTTGCGCGCCAAGCTGCCCAGCTTCCGCCCGTAGGCGTCGGAGCTGAGATCCGTGAGGACGTTGGAGTGGTCGTGCAGCCAGGTCGTGAGGAAGTCCTCCGGGAGCTGATCGATCCGCGTGACGCCCTGCGCGCGGTACATCGCCGGGGCGTCATCCCAGGACTTCAGGGTGACGGTCTTGTGGCGGTTGATGAGGTCTTCGAACGCGGGCAACTGGGCTGGCGGAATCCCGAGCTGGACGGCGTTCGCAGGGCGGAATTTGATCAGCCGGTTGCGCAGGCTGGTATCGAGGAGGGCCTTCTTCCACTGCGCGATGCGATCGGGGGTGTCGTCGACGACGGGCGTGGGCCGGTGTGCTGGGTCCTCCGGCCCAGAGGCTGGAGCCGCATATTCGTGCGTGATGACGAGGCTCTGCCCGTCGGGCGCGAGCGCGAAGGCGGGCAGCGGCGAGACCCCCTGCAGGCGCGCCGCCCGGATGTCGAGAACGGCACTGAAGTTCTCTTCGCCCGCCCGCGCGCGGTCGTACCCCCGGCTGGTCGCGGCCCGAAAACCCGGCGTGTCGTAGGCGCCGGTGAGCAGGGTGGATTCCACGAGGACGAGGTGCTCGAGATCGATCTCGTTTTTCATCGAGTGGAACTCCGCGAGCGTGGCGGCCTCCATCCGGCTTCTGGTCCGCCAGTACCCGACCATGGCGTGGGTGTTCTCGAGCCAGACGACGGCGTCGATCCCCGCCTGTTCGAAGGCAGCCGCGAGGGTGAGGGATGTGTCGAGGCAGGTCCCGAGGCGGTCGTCCAACACGACCGCCGGCTTGCGGATTCGCTGCCCGTGGTACCAGGAGGGCTCGGGGTGCAGGTAGGCGATCCGGCGCTCTTTGACCGCGGTGTAGATCGCCTCGGCGACGGCGTCGACGCGCGCCGGGTCGTCGGCGTCATAGGGGCTGAGCGACGACGTTCCCGTGGTGCGGTCGAGGGCGTCCGCGGCGGCGGTCAGCACGGAGTTCACGGCGGGAGAATTCGGCTGGACATACGCCGCGAGGAGCTCGTAGTAGAGCCGGTTCTCCCGGTGGGCGACCCAGTGCCAGGCTGGGAGCACCGTCACCGGAGCCGAGGCGCTATCGAGGAGCTGGCCCGAGTCGTCACTCACCGTGACGCAGATCGTCGCCGGCGTCTGCTCATCGACAGAGTGCAGGAGGCGGCGGTTCATCTCGGGCTTGTGCGTGATCCGAGCGGTCTGCCCCGCGGCCATGCACAGCGGCGCAGACAGGCTGGCGAGGTCACCGAGGTCGGAGGTGACCCGCAGCCTGAGAGTTCCGCTGCGCAGCGGCCGGCTGTAGCCGCCAACCTCGAGTCGGTGGATAAACCGCAAATCGCAGTGGGCCACGACGAGAGAGAGATAGGGCAGCGCGTCAATATCGATCATCGGTGTACCTTCGGGAGGGGCGCAGGCTGCTCAAAGTGTAACGGAGCTCTCCGCGCAAACCTCAGGCTTTTGAGTAGAGAATCGCTGCTACCTGGCGTGCTCCAGCGCTCACCCTGAAGTGTCGGTCCGCCGGCCCCGTGTGGGCCGCACCCGGGCCGGCGGGGGCCTCAACCGCCTGTATCCCTCCCCCACCGGGGCCATGCTGGATGCGGACGCAGACCGCACCGAGAACCCGTGCCAAGGAGTGCGAGATGTCCTTCGATGTGTCGACGATCGGGGAGGGCCAGATCCGCCTGACCGTCCCCGCAGGCGAGCGCCTCAGTCAGGCAAGCACCCTGCGGATAACCGCGGCCTGCTCGGAGGCCAACGTCGCCGGGCTCCTCGCGCAGCTCGGGCATCACACCTCGTGGACCTCCATCATGCCGAAGGGGCACCTCTCAACGCGCGTGCTGAGCGAGTTCCGTTCCGTGAACGTCGACCTGTCCACCATGGTGCTGCGAGATGAGGGGCGCGTCGTCCTCTCCTTCATAGAACCCGGTGAGTTCCCCATGCCGGGCACCGTCACCTACGATCGCCGACGGACGGCGCTGTGCCCGCTACGCCCTCACCCACCACGGCGACCTCACGCACGACAGCCGTGCCGAGCTCGAGGGCCCCGACTCGATCGATATCCTTCGCTAGGACGCTCCCGCCATGCCGCACCGGCCGCACTCCCCCGTCCCGCACACCGCCTACGAGCAGATTGACGCCGCGCCGCTCACCAGCAACCAGAAGAGCCTCATCGCGCTCCTCGCCGTCGGGAACCTGTCGGAGTTCTTCGACATGTTCCTCATCGGTTTCGTGGTCGCCCTGCTCATCGAGCCGTGGAATCTCACGGGATTCGAGGAGGGCACCCTCCTCGCCTGCTCCGGCCTCGCAACGGTACTTGGCGCCGTCGCCTGGGGCCGCATCGCGGACTCGATCGGGCGGCGCCGCGCCTTATTCTGGTGCATCCTCACGTTCGTGAGCTTCACGGCGCTCACGCTGCTCACCCCGGAACGCGGCTGGGTCATGATCGCCGTCTTGCGGGTCAGCGTCGGGATGGGAGTGGGCGGACTCAACATCACGTCCATCCCGTATGTCCAAGAGTTCGTGCCGAGCACACACCGCGGACTGCTCGCCGGTCTCGGATCGGTCTTCATCCCCCTCGGGCTGGTCCTCGGGTCCGTCTCCCAGAAGGTCGTCGACGACAACTGGCGCCTGCTCATCCTGCTCGGCTGCCTTCCCGCCGTCCTGCTGATCTGGTTGCGCGTCGTTCCCGAGTCACCACGCTTCCACCAGGTCGCCGGCCACGAGAACCGGGCCCGGGCCTCACTTGCCTGGGCGCTCGAACTCCCGCTGGATGAGGCGGGTGAACTCCCCGCGCCGCGATGTTCACCTTCGGTGCACTCGGGGCTGCGGGGTATTTTCTGGCGGCACTGTCCACCCACTCGGCGCGCCTGTTCTTCACCGCGATCCTCGTCGTCATGATGTTCGGTGACGGCGCGTTCGGGATCCGCAACGCCTTCGGGGCCGCACAGTTCCCCACTCACGTCCGCTCGACGGGACACGGCCTGGGCTACGGGCTGGGTGCCAGCGCCAAGATTATCGGCCCGTTTCTCATGGGCTCACTGATTGGCGCCAGCGCCGGCGAACCGGCGGTCACCCTGGACGTCATTCCCCCCAGCCTTCACCTTCTCCGGCCTCTGTATCCTCGTGGGGGCCGTCACCTATCTGTTTGCGACGGAGACGCGCGGCACCGCCCTCGAAGCGATCGCATGACACCCCGCGCCTGCAGCCCCGCGGCCGACGAGCCGGGCCGGCGCGGTCCGAGTGAGCGGGAGGTCAGCGGTTCCGCAGGTGCTGGGCGAACCAGTCCGCAGCGAGGGTGCTTGTCTCCGCGAAGTGCTCCCGGTAGACCGAGTAATGGCCACCGCTCACGATCTCGAGGTGTTTTGGCTCGCGTGCCGAGGTGTAGGCGTCGAGCTGCAGGTCGGTCGGCGTCGTCGTATCGGCGTCGGCGACGATCATGAGGAGCGCAGCCGGCCCGATCTGATCCACCCACCGGCCAGGATCATAGCTACGCGAGTATTCCAAGGAGCGCAGCGTCGTCTCGTTGCGCCACACCTGAACCCGCGCGCCGTGCTCACTCATGTAGGCGTAGCTCTCGGCATCGGGGTAGGTCACTCCCGCGGTGCCCGGCTCACCCACGGTCTGCACCATCGCCGGCGCTGCGCCCCGTGCGCGCGAGAGCCGGTCCGCATTGAACCGCTCGTAGAGCTCGGCCGCGGCGGCCGCGGGCATCTTCCGCAGGCCCGCCCGACTCCCGGAGATCGTTGGCACTTGGGCGACGACCGCGCTCACCCGGGGGTCGGTGGCGGCCACCACCAGGACGTGGCCACCGCCGTAGCTCGAACCCCAGACGCCGAGGTCCGTGGGACGCACCCGCGGATGGTCGGCGAGCCAGGTGAGGGCGGTCTTAAAATCGTCGATCTGATCGTAGGGGTTCAGCTCCTGACGCGGGGTCCCTTCGGAGCGCCCCAGGCGTCGGTAGTCGAAGGTCAGTGCCGCCAGCCCGCGCTGTGCAATTGCCGCAGCATAGTCCTGCAGATCGCCGTCGGCACACATGGCCCAGCCGTGGCCGAGGACGACGCCGGGCACCTCGTCGTTTCCGTCGGGCAGGTGCAGCCTGCCTCGGATCCGCTCCCCGGGAGCGCCGAATTCGACGTCGGTCACGCTGGTGGTAACGCGGTGCTGAGATGAATTGCTCACGGAACTACCTCCGGCCTCGATGGATGCGGTGCTGACTGTGAGCATGAGCCAGCGAGGAGGCGTAATCAAGAGCGATCTCTATCCGAGTCGATAAGTCGGCGCGATGAATTCCCGGGTCCCTCCCGGCCGGCGGCGCCACGACACTGCCCCAACAATCTCCACGGTTGGCGAGGTGACCGGTTGAGACGAGCCTCGCATTCGAGAGGTAGACCGTATTAGTTCTACAATGAGGTAGAAATATTCTCTTTGCCCCATGGAGCTCTCGAGCCGTGCCCATCACTCGTTCCCGCTGGCATGACGTGACCGGCGCCGTTGTCCTGGTCTATCTCATCGTCGATGCCCTGCTCATCGTCAATCATCGATTCATCCCCGACGCACGGTGGCTGATGGTTCATGCCTTCACCCTCGGTGCCATCACGAACGCACTCTTCATTTGGACCGAGCACTTCTCGGCCGCCATTTTGCGGCACCGGCCGGATCCGAACCGGCGTGAAGAGATCGCGGTGCTCGTCACCCTCAATGTGGGCATTCTTAGCACGGTCTACGGGATGGTATCCGGCTCCCAGGTGATGACCGGTATTGGCGCCAGCGTGGTTGGCCTCGCTATTGCGGGACACGCCATCCGCCTTGTTCGCCAACTGAAGCGCGCACTTCCCGCGCGTTTCACGATCGTGGTACAGGCCTACGCCGCTTCGGCGGCACTGGTGGTCCCCGGCATCATCTGTGGCTACCTACTCTCCACCGACCCCACCCCTACCTGGCGGCTCGCACTGCTCGGAGCCCACATCACTTTCAATATCCTTGGATGGGTAGCACTGCCGATCGTCGCAACCCTCCTCACGCTGTGGCCTACCATCCTTCGCGCGCCCCTCCCGGAGGGGGCTGAACGGGTGGCCCGACACTACCTCCCGGCCCTCATGGTGCTACCGGCCATCGCAGCCCTCAGTGCTCTCACCTTCCCAGCCTCCGCCTTAATCGCCCGTCTCGGCGTGGGCACTGCGGTTCTGGCCTTCGCCCTCATCGCGGTGCGAATCCTCACGCCGCTAGCGCGCACAACGTGGAGCATGGCGAAGGGCTCCTACCCCGCCATGTCGGTCGCTGCCGGTGCGGTGTGGTTCCTCGGAACACTGGCGGTCAGTGCCCTCGTGACGGCACGTGACGGCCTGGAGGGACTTCTGGAGCATCTGGATGTCTTCCTCATTCCACTTCTCGGTGGAGGAATAGCCCAAATACTGCTCGGGTCCCTCAGCTATCTCATGCCCGTCATGATGGGTGGCGGCCCGCGCCGGGTGCGGGTGCGCATCGCGCGAGTCGACACTTGGGCCGCCTGGCGAATTGTGGTCATTAACGCGTCCCTGGCCATCTATCAGCTTGCCTCTGGCAGTCTCATCATGGTGGTGACCTCTCTGGCCGCCTTCGTCGGCGCATTGGTGAGCATCATCATGGTGGTCCAAAGCATGCTCACGGTCAGTGAGGCACAGGCAGAGCGGGCCCCAGCGCCGCTGATCGATGAGGCCGAAAACGCACGCACTACGGCACGCTACCGTCGGGGTGCGCTCATCGGGGCTCTGACAACTGTTGCCCTCGTGTGCGCGGCCATTGCGGCCGATCCGGTCGGCTCTGGTTTGGGCTGGCGCTCGTCAACCGACGGCGTGAATGCGACGGGTGAGACCACTCAAATCGACGTCGATATCGAAGGGATGCGTTTCATTCCGGACCTCGTCGAGGTGCCCGTCGGTAACCGTCTGGAGCTGAGAGTACACAATGGAGGCAATCAGCCACACGATTTGGTGCTCGAAAACGGAGCTCACCTCGAGCGCCTCTCCCCCGGTCAGGAAGCAGTCCTGGATGCGGGAGTGATCGCGAGTGATCTCGAAGGCTGGTGTTCAATTGCGGGCCATCGGCAAATGGGGATGGTGTTCCACGTGCGAGCCCTCGGTGGAGCTCCAACCCAGGACGATGGGGGGAATGATGCAGCGCCCCACGCGGACCACGAGGCTTCGGAGATGAGCCCACCGCCCGCCTTTGATCTGTCAGGTGCCATGGATCCGTCGCGTCGATACGGCCCCGTCCTCGCGCCCCTCGAACCCGCGGATGGCCCGGTACATCGTGAGGTGCGGCTCACGGTGACCGAACAGGAAATGGAAGCAGCCCCCGGGCTGAGCCAATCATTGTGGACCTTCAATGGGACCATGCCCGGCCCAACGTTGCACGGCCGGGTTGGCGATACCTTTGAGATCGAGCTCGTAAACGACGGAACGATGGGCCATTCCATTGACTTTCATGCGGGAGCTCTAGCCCCCGACGAGCCGATGCGCACCATCGAACCGGGTGAGCGCCTCACCTACACCTTTACGGCTGAGCGGGCCGGGATCTGGATGTATCACTGTTCTACCGCCCCGATGAGTTTGCATATCGCCAACGGCATGTACGGAGCCGTCGTGATTGAGCCGCGGGATCTGCCTGATGTCGACCACAGTGTCGTGCTGGTTCAGGCAGAGTCCTACTACGGTGCCCCCGGGGCGATCGCCGATGCGCACAAGATTGCGGCGGGGCGTCACGATACGACGCACTTTAACGGCTACCCCGATCAGTACGTTCACTACCCGCTGAAGGTCCATACGGGAGATCGAGTGCGCATCTGGGTGCTCGATGCGGGCCCGAACGTCCCCCTGTCCTTCCATGTCGTCGGTGGACAGTTTGACACGGTCTACAAGGAGGGCTCCTACCTCCTCACTCCCGGTGAGGGAGGATCCCAAGCGCTTGGCCTGCTACCAGCCGAGGGCGGATTCGTGGAGCTTGTCTTCCCCGAGGCTGGCCATTACACCGCAGTGAACCACATCATGTCAGAGGCGGAGCGTGGCGCCCGGGCAATGATCGAGGTGACGGACCCCTGAGTGTGCGGGGATGCTGAAGGGGGCTGAACGCCGATCCGGCGTTCAGCCCCCTTCACCTCGGAGTAACGATGGACGGTTAGCGATCCCCGATACGGCGATACTTGAGGCCCAGCGCTCCGGCGGCCATCAGACCGGCCGCGAACAACGCCAGGGCCGCGGTATCCGCCCCGGTCTTGGGAAGGGTCGGCTCATGGGCAGGGGGGCTCGACGCCGGTGGCTCGGAGGGGTCCTCCGCGGGGCCTGATGGTGGCTTCAGCGGCGGCTTACCGGGAAGTTCGGGGGCCGGATCCTCCGGTGCTCCGGGCTCCGCTGGCTGCTCAGGCTCGACCGGTTCCTCGGGTTCGGCGGGCTGCTCGGGCTCGACCGGTTCCTC
>JAUNVA010000037.1 GCA_030537895.1 Bowdeniella nasicola | reverse complement strand
TTGGGGTGCGAGGTCAGCCTCGATGGCGACGTCGTCGAGATCACGACGCCCGAGGTGCCGCGCTACCGTGCCGACTTCGAGGCGGTCGAGAAGTTCCGGGCCTCTGTTTGTGTGCTCGGCCCGCTGCTGGTGCGCTGCAATAAGGCCATCGTCGCGCTGCCCGGCGGTGACGCCATTGGCTCTCGGCCGCTGGATATGCACCAGAACGGCCTCCGGCAATTGGGCGCGACCTCGCGTATCGAACATGGCTGTGTGGTCGCGGAGTCCAATGGGCTGCGGGGCGCCGAGGTGAACCTGGAGTTCCCCTCGGTGGGGGCGACCGAGAACATCCTGATGGCGGCTGTGCTCGCCGAGGGGGATACGTCGATCGTCAACGCTGCGCGGGAGCCGGACATCGTCGATCTATGCGACATGCTCGTGCGCATGGGGGCGATCATCGAGGGCGCTGGCACCTCGGTGCTCAAGATCAAGGGCGTCAAGAAGCTCAGCCCGACCGCCCACCGGGTGATCGGCGACCGCATCGTCGCAGCCACGTGGGGCTTCGCCGCCGCGATCACCCAAGGGGACGTCTCGGTCAACGGCATCGACCCGAGCCATTTGAGCCTGGTGCTCGACAAGCTCCGTGCGGTGGGCGCCGAGGTGACCTCGTATGAGGACGGTTTCCGGGTGATCCAGCGCGAGCGGCCGACCGCGGTGAACTTCGCGACGCTGCCGTACCCGGGGTTCCCCACTGACCTGCAGCCCATGGCAATCGTCTTGGCCGCGGTGGCCAACGGCACCTCCGTGATCACTGAGAACATCTTCGAGGCGCGTTTCCGTTTCGTGGAGGAGATGATGCGCCTGGGCGCGCAGGCTCGCATCGACGGCCATCACGTCGCGATCCGTGGCGTACCCGAACTGTCGAGCGCGCATGTCTGGTCCTCAGACATCCGCGCCGGAGCCGGCCTGGTGCTCGCCGCCTTGGTCGCGGATGGCGTGACCATCGTCGACGACGTCTTCCACATCGACCGCGGATACCCGGCTTTCGTCGAGGACCTCAAGAGCCTCGGCGTGGAGATAGTCCGAGTGCCGGCGATCGACGACTGACGCAAGTTCGCCGTGCTCCGCGGTCAGCTCCCGTACCTTGCGCTGGCTGGAGTTGCATCGTCAGCAGACGCAAGCATCGGGAGCTTCGTCGTTGACGGGGGAGTGGTGAGTCTCCTGAGACCACGAGACTTCGCCCGGATTGGGATTTCTGACATGCCACGGCCGACTAACATCGACTGTCAACCTCCGGAAGAGTCGCTGACCTGCGGAGTTGTGCAGACCGACGGTATCGCGTAACTTAGTGGAAGTCGGAGCGGCGAGCAGCAGCCCGGGCCACATGGGCCGGGAGATACTGACCTGCGAGTGTGCTACGGTAGTAAACGTGCGCCACTGAGAGCGACGGGGAGCAAAATTCCTCGAAGTTACGGTGTGCGCGTGTTCTTTGAGAACTCAACAGTGTGTCGATGAATGTCAGTGCCAAATTAATG
>JAUNVA010000036.1 GCA_030537895.1 Bowdeniella nasicola | reverse complement strand
GCGATCTTCGGTGGGCCCGTCCAGGTCCTCGTCGCCAATGCCGGCATCACCCGGGACACCCTCCTGATGCGGATGAGCGACGACGACTTCGAGGCAGTCATCGACACCAACCTCACCGGCGCCTTCCGGTGTGTCCGTCGTGCGGCGACGGGGATGATCCGCAAGCGCCGCGGTCGGATCATCCTGATCTCCAGCGTGGTGGGTCTGCTCGGCTCCCCGGGCCAGACCAACTACGCGGCGTCCAAGTCGGGGCTGATCGGGCTGGCCCGCTCGATCTCCCGCGAGATCGGCGGACGCGGGATCACCGCCAACGTCATCGCTCCCGGCTACATCGACACCGAGATGACGGCCGGGTTGCCGGACGAGCAGAAGAAGGCCTATCTCGCCACCATCCCCGCAGGGCGCTTCGCGACCCCCGAGGAGGTGGCTGGCGTCGTTCGCTTCATCGCCAGTGACGAGGCCGCCTACATCACCGGCGCCGTCATCCCCGTCGATGGTGGACTCGGCATGGGTCACTGACCCGGCCCAGCGGCCTACGACGCGATTGCCGTATGCCGCTTCGCCCGCTCCGCCACACGTGCTCGCTTCCTCACACAGAAAGTTTGTAGACATGGGAATCCTCGAAGGCAAGAAGCTGCTCATCACCGGTGTCCTCATGGACAGCTCGATCGCGTTCCACGTGGCCAAGATCGCGCAGGAGGAAGGCGCTGAGGTCGTGCTGACCTCCTTCGGCCGCACGATGAAGATCACCCGGACGATCGCCAAGCGGTTGCCGAAGACACCCGAGGTCATCGAGCTCGACGTGGCGAGCGACGAGGACCTGGCCAGCCTCGCGGAGCGGATGCGGGAGCACGTCGACCACCTCGACGGGGTGCTGCACTCGATCGGCTTCGCCCCGCAGGGGGCCTTCAACTTCATGGAGGGCAGCTGGGAGGACGTCTCGACCGCCCTGCACATCTCGGCCTACAGCCTCAAGTCGCTCACCGCTGCGGCGCTGCCGCTGATGACCGAGGGTGGCAGCGTGGTCGGGTTGACCTTCGACGCGAAGTTCGCGTGGCCGGTCTATGACTGGATGGGAGTCGCGAAGGCGGCTTTCGAGTCGACCTCGCGCTACCTCGCCCGCGACCTGGGCCCCCAGCGGGTGCGGTGCAACCTCGTCGCTGCCGGCCCGATCCGCACCACGGCCGCCAAGTCGATCCCGGGCTTCGAGAAGTTCGAGGAGGTCTGGGACGAGCGGGCCCCCCTGGGCTGGGACGTCAACGACCCCATTCCCGCCGCCAAGGCCTGCGTGGCGCTGCTGTCCGACTGGTTCCCGGCGACGACCGGCGAGATCGTGCACGTCGACGGTGGCGTGCACGCCATGGGGCAATGACGCGCCGCCTCCGGTGATCGCCTCCGGTGATCGTCTCGGGGAGCGCGCCGTCTGCGTCAGGTCGTTCGTCTCGCTAGAGTCCTCCCATGCCTCACGCCGGTAGCCACCCCAGCCCCCCGCAGGAGCGCCAGCCGGGCGCCGTGCAGGAGCGCGAACCAGACACCGTGATCGAGCCCGCCGACGAGGCGCCCGCACCCGGGGTCCGCGTCGACGAGGTGCG
>JAUNVA010000026.1 GCA_030537895.1 Bowdeniella nasicola | reverse complement strand
CTCGCGCACGAGGTGGCGTAGCTGTCTCTTCACTCGATGCCGTTGGACCGCATTGCCCACTTTTTTTGAGGCAATGAACCCGACGTAGAGTCCGGGTTCGTCCGTGTACTCGGCGTGAAGGACCAGGTGAGAACCGCCCGCGCTCACTCCTTGAGAGAACACGCGCCGAAAGTCATCAGGGCGTGTGAGGCGATGCGCTGGGGGTAACACCCGGTCATTACCGCTTAGGCCGACAGCTTTGCGCGGCCCTTGCGCCGGCGCGCGGCCAAGATGGCGCGGCCACCGCGGGTACGCATGCGCTGGCGGAAGCCGTGCACCTTGGCGCGACGGCGGTTATTCGGCTGAAAAGTCCGCTTGCTCACAGCTTTCTCCCGGTGTTGATCTCGGATACCGCGTGGGCTGGATCAGCCCGGTGCGGTGACGTTCGTTCGTTACGTGCGCCTCGTCGACAATCGCGATAAAGACGCAGTAACAGCCACATCACGGTACGCGAGAATCCCACGCCTGGTCAAGGCGATACATCCGCGCCCGTCATGATGTTACCCACATCGAGGGCGTCCAGCATGTGGACAGTACACGTCGACACAGCCTCCCGCCAGGGTTGTGGATAGCGATCAGCCCTCGCACCGCCACTCACGGGGAGCATTGCCGATCATGATGTTTCCCAAAGGAGCCGAGATGACGGGGAGACACACCGTGACAGGAGAAAGACTCAACCTCAGCTTTAACTCCCGTGCACACTTGTGGATCCGCATTCCCTACAGTCATGAAACTACATGCGTGTAGTCTCCAATCCGCATGATCATGCTGCACTTCTGAGTTTTCCCCACCTGTGGAAAACTTTGTGGACAACTCATCCGTGGGGCATACTGGGCTCGCGGAGTTGGTGCCCTACGCACTGACCCACCGTGCAAGGCGAGGACACGTGAGGGAGATCCATGGATTTGAACGAACTCTGGGATCGCGTGATCCAGCACCTGGAGGACAATCACGATCTTCCGCGCATGTCGACGGCTTTTGTTTATCTCGCCCGCCCCGCCGAACGCACGAGCCATCACCTCATCATTGAGGTACCCTCCGAACTCGTCCGCGATCATCTGGAAACACACGTGCGCGATGCGCTCGCCGCTGCGGTGGCGTCGGCCGCCGGAGAACCCCTCAGCCCCCTATACGCGGTCAACCCCGAGCTCGAGACGATGGCGCTCCCGCCCGAGAGTTCCCTCCCAACTCCCACCACCGAGGTAAAGCCCGAGCCTGCGCCCGCTCCAGATCCGGCTCCTTCACCTCGCTCAGACGATGCCACGTCCGAGTCGCGCTTCACCGAGGATCAGCCGCAGCGTCCCCCCGTCACACCGCCGGCTGCGAGGCCCGCGGTCAGTGCTCCCCAACAGGAAGATCCTTCACGACTCAACCCGAAGTACACGTTTGACACGTTTGTTACGGGTGCCTCCAACCGGTTCGCTCAAGCGGCGGCAACCGCCGTCGCCGAATCCCCAGCAAAGGCCTACAACCCGCTGTTTATCTATGGAGGCTCGGGTCTCGGTAAAACCCACCTCCTGCATGCGATCGGTCACTACACGCGTCGCCTCTATGACGGGATCCTCGTGAAATACGTGAACTCGGAAGAGTTCACGAACGACTTCATTAACTCGATCCGCGATGACAAGGCGGAAGATTTTCAGCGTCGCTACCGCAACGTCGATGTGTTGCTGATCGATGACATCCAGTTTCTCGGTGGCAAGGAGCAGACGGTGGAAGAGTTCTTCCACACGTTTAACACGCTCCACAACGACTCCAAACAGGTCATCATCACCTCAGATATGCCGCCAAAACAGCTCGAGGGGTTCGAAGAACGCTTGATCTCGCGCTTCGAATGGGGATTATTGACCGATGTGCAGCCTCCGGACCTTGAGACCCGGATCGCGATTTTGCGTAAGAAGGCTCAGGCGGAATCCCTGCGCGTGGAGCCGGATGTCCTGGAGTACATCGCAACACGCATCGTCACAAACATCCGCGAACTTGAGGGAGCCCTCATCCGCGTCACCGCGTTCGCGACCCTCAATCAGGCACCGGTTGACCTTGCGCTCGCTGAACTTGTTCTCAAGGACGTCATCACCGATCCGGCGAGCCAAGAGATTACGCCGGAAATGATCATGGTGCAGACGGCCAAGTACTTCAATATCAGCGTGGATTCTCTGCGTGCCGCAGACCGTACCCGGCAGCTCGTCACTGCCCGCCAGATCGCGATGTACCTGTGCCGTGAACTCACCGAGCTTTCGCTGCCGAAGATCGGTGATGCGTTCTTGCGGGACCACACAACCGTCATGCACGCCTACCGCAAAATTACCGGTCAGATGGCCGAAAAACGTCACATCTACCAGCAGGTCGAGGAGTTGACGCTCTCGATCCGTCAGCAAGCCATGCGTCAACCCTGACCACTAGGCGAGATGTGCCCACGGCGGTGTGAACACCTGGGGATAGCTCTCCTTTTGTCGTGAATATCCGCCACGTGTGCGGTGTACACCGGTGGGGAGGAAATCCTCCATTCACACCCATCCTCACGTTATCCCCAGTGCATCCCAGATGGATCCACACGCTCTCGCCGCACAACGGCGCCGAAAACTAGGGCTTTCCACAGAACCCACAGCCCCTATGATGATGAAGAACAACTCACCTAGAATCACATCGATCCTCACGCCCGTTGGGGATGGTGGAGCTCTGGTCCTTCACGAAGAGTGGTGCAGCCGGCGGTATGCTAGGAGACCGAGTCGTGACATTCTTAGAAGCACTAGGTTGATCGACGCCGCCGCGCGCGTCGAGTCGAAGAAATGAGAGATCGTGAAGTTCAGCGTTGACCGAGATGTGCTGACCGACGCCGTGACGTGGACGGCCCGGTCGCTTCCGAATCGCCCTGCCGTCCCGGTGCTCGCGGGAGTACGGTTGACGGCCGCCGAAGGGACACTCACGCTCTCAAGTTTTGATTACGAGGTGTCTGCAAAGTGTGAGCTGCCGGCTCAGATTGAGCAGGATGGCGAAGCCCTCGTGCTCGGCAAGCTGCTCGCCGACATCTGTAAGTCGCTGCCGAATCGTCCCGTGACTCTCGAATCCGATGAGCAGAAGGTCGAACTCACCTGTGGCGCCTCACGCTTTAATCTGCTCACGATGCCGCTGGAGGATTACCCGGCTCTGCCGCAGATGCCGGCCCTGGCAGGGACGATCGAGCCGGCCGTCTTTGAAGAGGCCGTCGCTCAGGTGACCATCGCGGCTTCGCGTGATGACACGCTTCCCCTCCTCACCGGCGTCCTCATGGACATTGACGGCGAGAAACTCACTCTTATGGCGACGGATCGCTACCGCCTCGCGCTGCGCGAGATGACGTGGGTCCCGACGGACCCGGAGGCTCAGACCACCGCGCTCGTGCGGGCGCGTACCCTGTCGGATGTCGCGAAATCGATGACCTCGGGCGCGGACGTGCAGCTGTCACTGGACACCACCGGCGAGGGGTCGATTGTTGGTTTTGAGGCCGGTGGACGCCATACGACCTCCCAACTTGTGGAGGGTGACTACCCGAAGGTCCGCCGCCTCTTCCCGGAGGCCTGCCCGACGCACGCCGTCGTTGAGACCGCGACCCTCATTGAGGCGACAAAGCGCGTGGCTTTGGTGGCCGAACGCAACGCCCCGGTGCGTCTCACGTTCACCGATGGGGAGCTCGCGCTTGAGGCCGGGCAGGGCGAAAATGCGCAAGCCTCGGAAGCCGTGCAGGCGACTCTTGTGGGCGAAGACATCGTCACCGCCTATAACCCGCCCTACCTGCTCGACGGACTGTCCGCCCTGACGGCACCCTACGTGCGCTTCTCCTTTACCCACCCAACGAAACCCGCGGTCCTTACCGGCCAGGAAACACTCGACGGCGAGGAGGACACCTCGTTCCGCTACCTGCTGATGCCGATCCGGGTGGCCGTCTAGCGGCGTGTTCATCTCTCACCTGGCACTGGACAACTTCCGTTCCTACGAACACGTTGTCGTTGAGCTCGCCGGTGGGGCGAATGCCTTCATCGGCCTCAACGGCCAGGGCAAAACCAACCTCGTCGAGGCGATCGCCTACCTCGCGACCTTCACGTCCCACCGCGTCGCAGCGGATACGGCACTCGTGCGGGCCGGATCCGATGCCGCCGTCGTCCGTGCAAAAGTGAGTGACGGCGAGCGCAGTCAAGTTCTCGAAGTCGAGATCCTGGCCGGGCGGGCGAATCGAGCCCGACTCAATCGAGCCCCCGTGCGGCCCCGGGAACTGCTCGGCATTGTGCATTGCGTGGTGTTCGCGCCTGAGGACCTCGCCCTCGTGAAGGGCGATCCATCCGAGCGGCGCCGTTTCCTGGACGACGTCATTGTGCAGTTCACTCCGCGCCTTGCGGGAGTAAAGAGTGATTACGACAAGGTGGTGCGACAGCGGTCCGCTCTGTTGAAATCCGCGCTTGGTCAGCGGCGCGCGGGGCGCACACCGGACCTCGGCACGCTCGACGTGTGGGATGCCCAGGTCGCCGACCTCGGGGGCCAACTCATCGCCGCGCGCACCCAACTCGTCGAGGAATTACGTCCCTATGTGGCACAGGCCTATCACGAGGTCTCCAACGGCCAGTCAGAAGCCGGAATTGCCATCAAATCGTCGTTGGGGGAGATTGAGGAGCGGGCTTTCACGGACGTTTCCTATGCTCAAGCGGAACTTGCCCGCCAGCTTGCCGAGGGGCGTGAACGCGAGATTACGCGCGGCGTGACCCTGGTCGGGCCGCATCGTGACGATCTGATCCTCACTCTCGGGGACTTGCCGGCCCGCCACTACGCCTCACACGGGGAATCGTGGTCGTTTGCGCTCGCCCTGAAACTCGCATCCTACGAGCTGTTGAAAGAGCGAGACCATCGTGAGGGTCACTCCGGCCCAATCCTGATTCTCGATGACGTGTTCGCCGAACTTGATACGGCGCGGCGCACCACGCTCGCAACGATGGTGCATGACGCGGACCAGGTGTTTATTACGGCGGCCGTGCCGGAGGACGTGCCAGCCGAACTGAAGGCACGGCGCTACCTCGTGCATGAATCGACGGTCGAGCGTGACGACGCACAGGGTACGGGTGAGGACGATGACCGTGAGCGGTGAGAGGGATGAAGACACGGCAGCGCTGCAGGCACTCGGACGCGTGCGCGCCATGGTGCGTGCACATACCTATCGGCGCGGGAGGCGCGGACGCCGTCGCTGGATCGATGACGGGGACCTACTCGAAGAGGTGGCCGCCGAAGGATCACGGCCGGTCGGACTCGGTGATCCCGGTAGCGGGGCCCGTCCCTCCAGGCGAGATCCGCAGGCTATTTCAGGCCTGGCGGAACGATTCATCACGCGGCGCGGTTGGCGTACCGAAGTCGCCGTCGGAGCCGTGCTCGGAAACTGGGAACAGATTGTGGGGGCCCAGGTGGCGCAACACTGCCGAGTCGAGTCCTTTCGCGAAGGTGTCCTCACGGTGCGGACCTCCTCCACGGCGTGGGCCACTCAGCTGAAACTGCTCCTCGGACAGATCGAACGCCGCCTGGCGGAGGAGGTCGGCGAGGGGCTCGTTACCGAGATCATCATCCGCGGGCCAGCCGCACCCACCTGGACACGTGGCATGCGCGTGGTGAAGGGGCGCGGGCCACGCGACACCTACGGATAGCTCCACGCCACCGGGCGGATTCGGGGCTCTGGGAGTCGGGTGTGGACCCCACGAAAACGACGATAGTCCGATAGAATAGAACAGTTGAGAGCCCGTGCGACGTGCCTCATTCCCGGATCCGCTCGCGGAGAGGGAACCTCACGACGCCGGGCTGAATCTGTGAGAAGGAGATGCCCCTATCGTGGCTGACGCGCAAAGCACCGAGGCACGGCCGGGTTACGGCGCAGATAACATCACGGTCCTTGAAGGACTCGAGGCCGTACGCAAGCGCCCTGGCATGTACATCGGCTCCACGGGGGAACGCGGCCTGCACCATTTGGTCTACGAAGTCGTCGACAACGCGGTCGATGAGGCACTCGCCGGATACTGCGACCACATCGAGGTCACAATCCTTCCCGACGGTGCCGTGCGCGTCGAGGACAACGGCCGCGGCATTCCCGTCGATATCCACCCCAGTGAGGGAATCTCCACTCTTCAGGTCGTCATGACGATCCTGCACGCTGGCGGCAAATTCGGCGGGGGCGGCTACGCCGTCTCGGGTGGTCTGCACGGCGTGGGCGTGTCTGTTGTGAATGCCCTGTCAACCCGCGTGGAATCGGTCGTCAAACGCCAGGGCTACACCTGGTACCAGTCCTTTGCTAATGGCGGTCACCCCGTGGGGGACTTGCGTAAGGGTGAGCCCACCGAGGAGACCGGCACATCTCAGACGTTTTGGCCGGATCCCGATATTTTCGACGATGTCGACTTCGACTTTGAAACCTTGCGTGCCCGTTTTCAGCAGATGGCATTCCTCAACAAGGGATTGCGCATCACGCTCATCGACCGACGCGAGAGCGCGACGGACGCGGGCGATGAAATCACGGGCGATGAGCTTGGAACAGCGGACGACCCAAAGCCGGGCTACCGCGAGGTGAGCTACCGCTACGATCGGGGCCTGCATGACTACGTGGAGTATTTGAACTCCGCGAAGCGAGTCGAGGTCATCCACCCGGAGATCATCGACTTTTCTGCGGAGGACACCGAGCGCACGATCTCCCTGGAGATCGCCATGCAGTGGACAAACGGCTACTCGGAGTCCGTGCATACCTACGCGAACACGATCAACACCTCGGAAGGTGGGACACACGAGGAAGGGTTCCGCTCGGCACTCACCTCGATTGTGAACAAGTACGCCCGCGATAAGGGAATCATCAAAGACAAGGACGACAACCTCACGGGTGACGATATCCGCGAGGGACTCACTGCCGTCGTGTCCATCAAGCTCGGTGAACCCCAGTTCGAGGGGCAAACAAAGACCAAACTTGGGAACGCCGAGGCTCGCACCTACGTGCAGCAGCAGCTCTACTCAAAGCTCGGCGACTGGTTCGACTCGCACCCAAATGAAGCTCGCGACATCATCCGCAAGTCGCAGCAGGCCGCGGCTGCGCGACTCGCGGCCCGCAAAGCGCGTGAGGCCACTCGACGCAAGGGCGTGCTGGAGTCGGCCTCGATGCCGGGCAAGCTGAAGGACTGCACCTCACGGGATGCGAGCGAGTGTGAGATCTTTATCGTCGAGGGTGACTCCGCCGGTGGCTCGGCCGTGCAGGGCCGCGATCCGCGCACCCAGGCAATTCTGCCGCTGCGCGGCAAGATCCTGAACGTCGAGAAGGCGCGACTCGACCGGGCACTGTCAAATGAGGAGATTAGGGCTCTCATTACCGCGTTCGGTACGGGGATTGGCGAAGAGTTTGATCTTGATCGGCTGCGTTACGACAAGATCATCCTGATGTCCGACGCCGACGTCGATGGCCAGCACATCTCCACCCTGCTGCTGACCCTCCTGTTCCGCTACGTCCGGCCACTGGTAGAAGGCGGGCACGTCTATCTGGCGCAGCCGCCGCTGTACCGCATCAAGTGGACAAACGCCGCCCACGAATACGTGTATTCGGACCGTGAGCGTGACGTCGCCGTCGAGCGGGGTCGAGCCGCGGGCCACCGCCTGCCGAAGGACAGCGCTATCCAGCGCTACAAGGGCCTCGGTGAAATGAATGACCACGAGCTGTGGGAAACCACGATGAATCCGGAATCGCGCACGCTGCGTCAAATCGATATCGGTGAGGCGGCGGCGGCCGACGAGGTGTTCTCGATCCTCATGGGTGAGGACGTGGAATCCCGGCGCAGCTTCATTCAGCGTAACGCGAAGGATGTCCGGTTCCTGGACGTGTAACGCGCGTAATCGAGGTGCCATGACTAAAGGAAGTACGAACTGTGAGCGATGATCTGAGCCCCGATCGGCACGACGCACGCGAGGACGCCGATCAGACGAGTGCGGCGAGCTCCGAGCGCGACCGCGTCGAGCAGATCGACCTGAAGAAGGAGATGGAGCGCTCCTACCTCGACTACGCGATGAGCGTGATCGTGGGGCGGGCGCTGCCTGACGTGCGGGATGGTCTCAAGCCCGTACACCGGCGCGTCCTGTACGCCATGTACGACGGCGGCTACCGCCCCGAATCGGCATTCTCGAAATCGGCGCGCATTGTCGGTGACGTCATGGGTAACTACCACCCACACGGCGACAGCGCGATCTACGACACTCTGGTGCGTCTCGTCCAGCCGTGGTCTCTGCGCTATCCGCTCGTGGCGGGCCAGGGAAACTTCGGTTCGGCTGGCGATCAGGGCGCTGCCGCGCCGCGCTACACCGAGGCGAAGATGGCGCCGCTCGCCATGGAGATGGTGCGCGACATCGATCGCGAGACGGTCGACTTCCAGGAAAACTACGACGGGCGCAACATGGAGCCCGTCGTCCTGCCCTCTAGGATCCCGAACCTGCTCGTGAACGGGTCGGAGGGAATCGCCGTCGGCATGGCCACGCGGATTCCGCCGCACAACCTGCGCGAGGTCGCGGAGGGCGTGAAGTGGCTGCTCGCGAACCCTGATGTGGAGAAGGAAGAGCTCCTCGAGGAACTCCTGAAGCGCATCAAGGGCCCCGATTTCCCGACGGGCGCAACGATCCTCGGGCGTAAGGGCATCGAAGAGGCCTACCGCACGGGGCGCGGCTCCATCACGCAGCGCGCCGTCGTCGAGGTCGATGAGATCAACGGCCGGACGTGCCTCGTCATCACGGAGCTGCCCTACCAGGTGAACCCGGATCGGCTGCTGAAGCGCATCGCGGAGGGCGTCAATGATGGACGCCTGCCGGGTATCGCGGATGTGCGTGATGAGTCCTCGGGGCGTACGGGCCAGCGGCTCGTCGTCGTCTTGAAACGGGACGCCGTCGCCAAGGTTGTGATGAACAACCTGTACAAGCACACGGCGATGCAGACGAATTTCCCGGCCAACATGCTCGCGCTTGTCGACGGCGTGCCGCGCACTCTCTCCCTGGACGGCTTCGTGCGGCACTGGGTGAACCACCAGGTCGACGTGATCGTGCGCCGCACCCGCTTCCAGCTGCGTAAGGCCCAAGAGCGGATGCACATTCTGGAGGGCTACCTGCGCGCGCTCGATGCGCTCGACGCCGTCATCGCGCTCATCCGAGCCTCACAGACGAGCGAGGACGCGCGTCACGGGCTCATGGAACTGCTCGGCATCGACGAGATCCAGGCCGAGGCGATCCTCTCGCTGCAGTTGCGTCGCCTGGCCGCCCTGGAGCGCCTGAAGATCCAGCAGCAGCACGACGAGCTCGCCGCCCAGATCCGCGACTACGAGGACATCCTTAAGCGACCCGAGCGACAGCGCGAGATCGTCGGTGAAGAACTCGATGAGATCGTCGAGAAGTTCGGCGATGAACGGCGCACCACGATCCTGCCGTTCGACGGTGAGATGAGCATGGAAGATCTCATCCCCGAAGAGGACGTCGTCGTCACCATCACGCGCGGCGGCTACGCGAAGCGCACTCGGATCGACAACTATCGCTCGCAGCGGCGCGGTGGCAAGGGCGTGCGTGGTGCCGCCCTGCGCGAAGACGACATCGTGGAGCATTTCTTCACGACGACGACGCACCATTGGATTCTGTTCTTTACAAACCTTGGGCGCGTCTACCGAGCGAAGGCCTACGAGCTGCCCGAGGGCGGACGCGACGCTAAGGGTCAGCATGTGGCGAACCTGCTCGCCTTCCAGCCGGACGAGTACATCGCTCAGGTCCTCGCGATCCGGGACTACGAACAGGCCGACTACCTGGTACTGGCCACACGCGGCGGATTGGTGAAGAAGACCCGCCTCTCCGAATATGACTCGAACCGTTCTGGCGGGGTCATCGCGATCCGCCTGCGCGAGGACGACGACGGCGAGGTCGATCAGTTGGTTTCGGCGCAGCTGGTCAGTGACGGTGATGACCTGATCCTCGTCTCGAAGAAGGGGCAGTCGCTGCGCTTCCACGCCACGAACGAAGCGTTGCGCCCGATGGGCCGCGCCACCTCCGGCGTGCGCGGCATGAAGTTTCGGGACGATGATGAGCTCCTTACCCTGGACGTCGTCCAGCCCGATGCCGACCTGTTCGTGGTCACCGAGGGTGGTTTCGCGAAACGGACCTGCCTGTCGGAATACCGAGTCCAAGGGCGCGGTGGTATGGGCGTGAAGGTCGCGAATCTTGTGGAGGCTCGAGGTGACCTCGTCGGCGCTCTCGTCACTCACGAGGGCGATGAGGTTCTCTCAATCATGGAACGTGGCAAGATCGTGCGTACCGGCGTCGCGGAAGTGAACCTTACGGGTCGAAATACCCAGGGGGTGACGTTCGCGAAGCCGGACGACGGCGATCGCATCATCGCGATCACGTTGAATAAGGAGACCGACGAACCGGAGGACGAGGACGCCGACGAGGCCGATGCGTCCGACGGGGAGGAACGGGAAGCGGACACCCGCGAGGGTCAGGCTCCCGAGCGGGATGAGGAGACCCGATGAGTGAGAAGCAGGGGCCCGAGGGCCGTTCCGAGGGTGGCGTGAATGACACCCGGGAAACCGCTGTGAATACCCCGCCGGCACCGCCGTCCAAAGTGACGCTTGCGCCTCGGCGCGGCACCGGCGAGACCATTGGCCTGAACACGGACTATCGGGTGATCTCCCGAGTCGACCCGTGGTCCGTGATGAAGTTGGGTTTCCTGCTGTCGATCGCTCTTGGCATCATGACAGTGATCGCGGCAGCGATTGCGTGGTTGCTGCTTGACTCCTTCCACGTCTTCTCCTCCATCTCGGAGATCGTGGGAGAGATCGATACTTCCTCGGGTGAATTCTCGAAGCTTATTGGCTACCTCCACTTCGACAAGGTCATCTCGATGGCGACGATCGTCGCCATCGTGAACACGATCCTGCTGACGGTCCTCATGACGATCGGCGCGTTCATTTACAACATCGTGGCCGCGCTCGTGGGAGGCATCCACGTCACCCTCGAGGAGGAGTAGCCCGCTGACGTGACCGGCACCACCGCCAGCCGGTTTGGGAAACAGCGTCGAGATGGACTATTCTCGTTAGGCGCCCGCTGTACGGGGGCGTGGTTCGGGCCTATAGCTCAGTCGGTTAGAGCGCTTCCCTGATAAGGAAGAGGTCGCTGG
>JAUNVA010000035.1 GCA_030537895.1 Bowdeniella nasicola | reverse complement strand
TCATCATCGGTCGCGAGGAGCCGTGGCTCATCGCCCTGCAGCTCACGAGCAAGGACCACGACCGCGACGAGGAGCAGGAACGCCGGGCCGGACGGGAGTGGATCGACATCGGCACCGGGGGCTGGGACAAGGAAGGTCGGCCGAGCGAGGTGCGCACCAACCGGCTCCTGCGGGTCGCCCCGGACGCGATCCGCCGCGAAGGCGCCGTCCTGCCCCGGGACCGCTACGCGGAGGTCGTCGCAGTAGCGGGGCCGGGACAGGCGCGGCGCTGACCGCCCGCTCGTGGGGAACCCGGGCACAGCAAGAGCCCGCCACCAACTGGGTGACGGGCCGTAGCTGACGCGATCAGATCGAGTTGGCCTGCTTGGCCATCGCCGACTTCTTGTTGGCGGCCTGGTTCTTGTGGATGACGCCCTTGGAGACGGCCTTGTCGAGCTTCCTGGACGCCGTCGACAGCGCCTCGGAGGCGGCGTCCTTGTCGCCCGATTCGGCGGCCACTCGGAACTTGCGGACCCAGGTGCGCAGCTCGCTCTTGACGGCCCGGTTGCGCTCGGTGCGCTTCGCGTTCGTCTGGATGCGCTTGATCTGGGACTTGATGTTTGCCACGTAAGTGTCTTTCTTTGGTCGGGATGGATGCCGTGAGAGGGCGGCAAAGCTGCTCGGGACCGGGCGTGGGGCACCCTGCGTGAGCTGCTCTGGGTGGTGCTGTGCATGCGCGCACGACCTGAGCGCGCACGCAAAGCACGAATTTACCAGCGTGGAGGGGTCCCAGCCAAACTGAGCCCCTCGCTGCCGTATGCCGCTCAGCCCGGCAGCCGCTCAGCCTCCCCTCAGTGCTTCCTCAGTGCTCCCTCATCGGATCCCGCGAGCGCGGGTGACGGTCAGGACGGCGCGCTCGACGGCATAGACCGGATCCCGGCCGCCGCCCTTGACCTCCGCGTCTGCTGCGGCCACCGCCTGCACGGCCACGGCCAGCCCCTCCGGGCTCCAGTGGCCCACGGACCGACGGGCCTTGTCGACCTGCCACGGCGCCATCCCCAGTGAGGACGCCAGCTGGTTCGAGCTCCCCCGCCCGGCGGCACCCACCTTGATCAGTTGACGCAACTGCATCGCGAGCACCGCAACGATCGGGACCGGGTCGACGCCGCTGCCGATCGCGTGCCGGAGCAGCCGCAGCGCCTCACCGGTCTGACCCGCCACGACGGCATCGGCCACGCGGAAGCCGGTCGCCTCGACCTTGCCCCCGTGATAGGTGTCGACGACGGCGTCGGTGATCGGGCCCTCGGTGTCGGCGATGAGCTGGGCGCAGGCGGCAGCGAGTTCGCGAACGTCCTGCCCCACGGCTTCGATGAGGGCGCGCACCCCCTCCGAGGTGATCTTGCGTCGGGCCCGGGTGAACTCCTTCTGCACGAAGTCCGTCTTGTCCCGGTCAGACTTGATGGCGGGGCACTCGATCACCACGGCGCCCTGCTTCTTGAGCGTGTCCAGGACCTTCTTGCCCTTGGTGCCCGAGGCGTGGGTGACGACGAGCGAGATCTCGGGAGCGGGGGCCGCGAGCAGCGACAGGAGGTCCACCTGCAACTCGTCCGAGGCCTCGTGCAGACCGCGAACGATGATGCACGTGTCGCCGCCGAAGAGCGACGGGCTGGCGTG
>JAUNVA010000011.1:9875-67877 GCA_030537895.1 Bowdeniella nasicola | reverse complement strand
TTGCATGTGTTAAGCACGCCGCCAGCGTTCGTCCTGAGCCAGGATCAAACTCTCCGCAAAAAAACCAGTAAACAACCACCCCAAAAAAAGAGCAGCCACAAACCAGCCATCACAGAAACAATCCCAGCCAACCACCCCAAAAAAAAGGGGCAGCCAACCAAACAAAACAACCCACAACCAAACCCCACAAAACGCAGGACCCAGCCATGAGCCAAAAGGCATCACAAAAACAAAACAAATGACACACTGTTGAGTTATCAAGGAACCACCACACACCGCGATTAGGGCGTCTTAAGCCCCATCTTCGATGGTTGATAGTTTGCCCAGTGCGGTAAACCGCATCTCGGGCCGGACACCCAACTTACCAGCTGGGCTGCACCTCGTCAACTTGCTGGCCGTGGTTTCCCTCACCCTCGGGCGAGGCGGCCGGCGGGCTGTTGAGGCCTTCCGGACTCGGAGCGGTGCGGGATCTGCATCCCCGCCGCAACCGGGCTCATTGAGCTTAGGCCGAGCGATCCCGCGACGTCAAGTCGACTCCGGCACTGGCATACACCAGGGTTTTTCGGCGTGTTTCTGGGGAATTTCGCGACCACCGGTCCCGGCTGTCACGAAACGTGAAGGACTTCACAGAGGCCTCCTTCGACCATCCGTGCGACCCGTCCACTCGCGACGGGGAGTCTAGTCCGTCCCGGTCGCGCCGTCGCGCGCCTCGTGCGCTGCCTGGTACACCGCCCTCGAGACCCGGCGCCCCACCCGGTGATCGAAAACGCCGGGGATGATGTAGGCAGGGCTCAGCTCGTCATCTTCCAGACATTCAGCGATCGCGATTGCCGCAACGCGCAGGAGCTCGTCGCTGATCTCGCTGACTGCGGCGTCGAGCAAGCCGCGGAATATTCCGGGGAAGGCGAGCACGTTGTTGATCTGGTTCGGGTAATCCGAACGACCCGTGGCGACGATCGCCGCACGTTCCGCCGCGGCGCTCGGATCAACCTCTGGCGTCGGGTTGGCGAGCGCAAAGACGATCGCGTCATCCGCCATGCGCTCGATGTCCGCCTCGGTCAGGATGTTGCCTGCCGAGACACCAATAAACACATCAGCGTCGACGATCCCCTCCTGGAGGGTGCCCGTGACCTGGCGTGGATTCGTGTTCTCCGCAAGCCATTTGCGGTGGCTATTCATGCCGGCCACGTCCCCCGCGTGCAGCGCGCCCGTGCGGCCGTAGCCGACGATGTCGCGGGCGCCCTGTGCCATGAGCAGGCGGATGATCGCGTGGCCTGCAGCCCCCACCCCCGAGACCACGATTCGCACATCCTCGATGCGCTTCCCGACCACCTTCAAGGCGTTAATGAGCGCAGCCAGGACCACGACGGCGGTGCCGTGCTGATCGTCGTGGAATACCGGAATATCGAGTTCCTCACGCAGTCTCGCTTCGATCTCGAAGCACCGCGGGGCCGAGATGTCCTCAAGGTTGATCCCCGCGTATCCCGGCGCGATGGCTTTGACAATCCGAATGATCTCCTCGGTGTCTGTGGTGTCAAGCACGACGGGCCAGGCATCCACGTTGCCAAACTCCTTGAACAGCACTGCCTTGCCCTCCATAACGGGCATAGCGGCGAGTGGACCGATGTCCCCCATGCCGAGAACGGCGGTGCCGTCGGTCACGACCGCAACGGTGTTCTTCTTAATCGTGAGTTGGCGCGCCTTCGCCGGCGTGTCGTAGATAGCCTTGCAGACCCGAGCCACACCCGGCGTATAGATGCGGGCGAGTTCAGAACGGTTACGCAGCGGCATTTTTGCGTGGATCTCAAGCTTTCCGCCCACGTGCGCGAGGAACGTGGCGTCGCCAACCGTGCGCACGTGCACGTCCGGTAGCGCCTCCAGGACTCGCACGAGTTCGGTGCGGTGTTCGCTGTCGCGGGTATCGCACGTGAGATCGACGACCAGGCTTCCCCCGTCGGAGGCTGCGACATCGAGACCGGTGACGAGCGCTCCGGTCCCCGCGGCGGTCGCCACAATTTCGGAGGCGCCGGCGGTAGTGGCGGGCAGGTCGATCCGGAGGGAGACGCGGTATGCGGGAGTCGGAGTAGCCATGTGGGCGAGCCTAAAGCAGGACAAAACCGAGAGGCCAAATCGACCACGACCTGGACCACAACGTTCCCACGGTGAGAGAGTAAGCCCGTGTGCTCCGTTTCCCAACACGGCACACTCGCAGCATCCAACCGCGTGTGGAAGGGGTCCCTTCGCTGTGGACTGGGCCCTGGCGTGGGTGAAGGGGCCCACCGGGTGAGCGGCGGGCCCCTTCGCGGGTGGTCGTGCCGGGCGGCGTGAGCCGCGCCCGACCTCGAACAGGCTTATACCCGTTCCATGATGATTTCGCGCACTCGCGCGGCGTCGGCCTGGCCACGGGTGGCCTTCATGACGGCACCCACGAGTGCCCCCGCCGCCTGGACCTTACCGCCGCGGATCTTCTCCACGATGTCCGGGTTCGCGGCGATCGCGTCATCGACGGCGGCCGTGAGCGCACCGTCGTCGGAGACCACTTTCAGCCCGCGCTTCTCGACGACGTCGGCCGGGTCACCTTCCCCATCAAGGACGCCAGCAAGAGCCTGGCGAGCTAGCTTATCGGTGAGAGTGCCGTCATCGACAAGTCCCTGCAGCTGGGCCACCTGAGTGGCGGTAACCGGGAGGTCGGTGAGGGAACAGGACCGGTCCTTTGCAACGCGGGAGAGTTCGCCCATCCACCACTTGCGGGCGGCCTCAGCACTCGCGCCTGCGGCGACAGTCTGCTCGATTGGCGTGAGCGCGTCGGCGTTGACGACGTCGCGCATTTCCATATCGGAAAAGCCCCACTCGTCCTTCAGGCGACGACGCCGCTGGGTGGGCAGCTCCGGCAGTGACGCGCGGATCTCCTCGACCCATGCACGGTCCGGCGCAACCGGCACGAGATCCGGTTCGGGGAAGTAGCGGTAGTCCTCCGCATCGGATTTCTCCCGGCCTGAAGAGGTCGTGCCGTCGTCTTCATGCCAGTGCCGCGTCTCTTGGGTGACGCTCCCACCGGATGCAAGGATCGCTCCCTGTCGGCGCATCTCATAGCGTACGGCGCGCTCGATCGAGCGGAACGAGTTCACGTTCTTCGTCTCGGTGCGCGTGCCAAGCGGTGCGTCCGGGGAGGTCCGCAGCGAGAGGTTCACGTCCGCCCGCACGTTGCCCCGTTCCATTCGTGCTTCCGAGACTCCGAGCGCCCGGAAAATATCGCGCAGCGTCTGGACGTAGGCTGCCGCAACCTCGGGCGCGCGCTCGCCGGCGCCCTCGATTGGGCGCGTGACGATCTCCACCAGCGGGACACCCGCCCGGTTGTAATCCACCAGGGAGTAGTCGGCACCCTGGATTCGTCCGTCGGCACCACCGATATGGGTGTTCTTACCGGCGTCCTCCTCCATGTGGGCGCGCTCGATCTCCACGCGGAACACGGTGCCATCCTCCAGCTCGACATCGAGGTAGCCGTCGTAGGCGATCGGCTCATCCGATTGGGAGGTCTGGAAGGCCTTGGTGAGGTCCGGGTAGAAATAGTTCTTGCGGGCGAAGCGGCAGGTCTCGGCGATTTCGCAGTTGAGTGCGAGACCGATGCGGATGGCGTATTCGAGGGCCTTCTCGTTCAAGACCGGAAGCGATCCTGGCAGGCCGAGGGAAACCGGCGTCACGAGGGTGTTGGGGGCGTCGCCAAACTCGTTCGGGGCAGCGTCAAACATCTTGGTGGCCGTCCCGAGTTCGACATGTACCTCGAGCCCGAGCACCGGATCGAACCTGCTCGCGGCCTCTTCGTAGGACAACAGCTCGCTCATCAGTTCTTCTCCTTCAGCATCGGGCACTCCTTCACGCCGAGCAGCGCCTCGACGGCGCCGGCGAGGCGGTACATCGCGGCATCCTCGCGGGCGGGCGCAAGAATCTGGAAGCCCACGGGCATGCCGTCGCGTGCAGAGATGCCGCACGGGACGGACATCGCGGGCACGCCGGCAAGATTGGCGGGGATCGTCGCGAGGTCGTTCATGTACATCGCCAGCGGATCATCCACCTGCGAACCGAAGGGGAAGGCAGTCGTGGGCGCTGTCGGCGAAACCAACAGGTCGCACTGCTCGAATGCGGCGGCAAAGTCGCGTTGGACGAGGGTGCGCACCCGCAGTGCGGAACCGTAATACGCGTCAAAGTAACCGGCCGACAGGACGTGGGTGCCGAGGATGATCCGACGTTTCACCTCGTCGCCGAATCCCGCGCCGCGCGTGGCAGCCATGACGCGCTCGGCCGTGACCGGCCCCTCATCAGGTTCGACCCGGATGCCGTAGCGCATCCCGTCGAAGCGGGCGAGATTCGAGGAGACCTCAGCGGGCATGATGAGGTAGTAGGCGGACAGGGCGTAATCAAAGTTCGGACAATCGACAGTGATGACATCCGCCCCCGCCCCACGCAGCGCTTCGACGGTCGCGTTGAAGGCTTCGAGTACGTCCTTCTGGTAGCCCTCTCCCTGCAGTTGCTTCACGACGCCGATGCGCACGCCTGCCAGATCTGCCTTCGCTCCCTGCGCGACGGCGGCTTCGAGATCCGGGACGGGCTCGTCAAGGGAGGTCGAATCGTGCGGATCATGCCCACCAATGAGCTCCCCCAGCGCAGCCGCGTCGGCGACGGTTCGGGTCACCGGGCCGATCTGGTCGAGGGAGGAGGCCATCGCGATGAGGCCGTAGCGCGAGACCGCGCCGTACGTGGGCTTCACCCCCACGGTGCCGGTCACGGCGCCGGGCTGACGGATTGATCCGCCGGTGTCCGACCCGAGAGCAAGGGGGACAAGACCCGCCGCGACCGCGGCCGCGGACCCACCGCCGGACCCACCCGGAATGCGGGAGGTGTCCCACGGGTTGCGGGTCGGGCCAAAGGCGGAGTGTTCCGTAGACGACCCCATCGCGAACTCGTCCATATTGGTTTTACCGAGAATCGGCAGGCGTGCCTGCCTGATGCGCGTGACGACCGTGGCATCGTAGGGCGGCTTCCAATTCCCGAGGATCTTCGAGGCGCACGTGGTCGGCATCCCCCGCGCCACCATGTTGTCCTTCAGGGCGATCGGGACGCCCGCCAGCGGGTGGAGGCTCTCTCCTGCCGCGCGCCGTCGGTCGACGTCGCGTGCGGTCTCGAGCGCGCCCTCAGCATCGACGTGCAAGAAGGCGTTCAGCTCCCCGTCCAGTGCCTCGATGCGCGCGAGGCACGCGGCGGTGAGGTCTTCGGAGGTGATCTCTCCGGAGCGGAGGCGGTCGGCTGCCTCCAGAGCGCTCAGCTCAGTGAGGGTACTCATCACTACTCCTCCCCCAGGATCTGCGGGACGAGGAACCCGCCGTCTTCGCTCGCGGGCGCCTGCGCGAGTACCTCGTCACGGTCGAGGGTCTCGCCGACGACGTCGGGGCGCACGACGTTGCGTAGCGGGATGGGGTGGGAGGTGGCAGGCACGTCGGGGGTGGCCACCTCGCTGACCCGCGCGACGGCATCGGCGATCACATCGAGTTCACGGGCGATGCGTTCCACCTCGTCGTCGGTGAGGGCCAGCCGGGCGAGTTCCGCGACGCGCGCGACTTCAGTGCTGGAAATAGTCGACATGCCCCGAGTCTAGTGGGGCGGTGCTCCGAGCGGCCACGCGCGCCACGCCACGGTCGCACCGGCGAGGGGGACCGGTATCCTTGAACAATGCAGACGCTAGCGAAGCGACACCGCTCACTCCCCCGTGTCCTCCTCGGAGGCTTGGCGGGAGCGTTCGCGGCACAGCTCACCGTGGCGGGAGCACTCACCGCCGTTGATGCGGTGCGAAAGAAGCGAGCGGGGCCGCCCGAAGGTTTCCCCGTCCTCGAACCGCGCACCGTCGAGGTCTCCAATACCTCCATCACCACGTATACGGAGGGAGCCTCCCTCTACACGGACATGATCGAGGCGATCCGCGCGGCGAAACGCACGATCCTGTTCGAGACCTATATCTGGAAGGACGACGCCGTCGGGCAGGCCTTCAAGCGGGAGTTGACGCGGGCCGCCCAGCGCGGCGTGAAGGTCTTCATCATCTACGACCAGTTCGCGAACTTGGTCGTGCCACCCGCGTTCAAGGTTTTCGACCCGGCACTCTACGTCCTGCCCTTCCCCGCGCTACGCCGTGGGCTCCTGACGTTGAACCCCCGCCATCTGGGGCGCGATCACCGCAAGATCCTCGTCGTCGATGAGGAGGTGGGCTTCGTAGGCGGGTTCAACATTGGCCAGCTCTACGCCGAGACCTGGCGCGATACGCACGTACGACTGCGTGGCCCGGGCGTGTGGGAGCTCACCAACGCGTTCGTCGAGTTCTGGAACGCCTACCGCCGGCGCCACCATCCCGAGTTGCCCGACCGCGGCGCGAAGGCGTGGGACTCGCGGGTACGCGCCGCACTCAACATGCCCAACCGCATGATTTTCCCGGTCCGGGGGCTTTACCTGGATGCGATCGACCGGGCCGATGACCACATTTGGATCACGCAGGGCTACTTCCTGCCCGATGAGGACATCCTCGCCGCGCTCAAGGCCGCCTGCCGACGTGGCGTCGACGTGCGGGTGATCGTCCCGAAGGTCTCCAATCACGTCGTCGCCGACTGGGTCGGGCGTGGCTTTTATACCCCGCTGCTCGAGGCAGGGGTGCGGATCTTCCTCTACCGGGACGCCATGGTGCACGCCAAGACAGCGACTGTGGACAACCGCTGGACGACGGTCGGTACCACGAATATCGACCGGCTCTCGATGATCGGCAACTTCGAGATCAACCTCGAGATCATCGACGGCGAGCAGGCGCGGGTCATGCGCGAGGTGTTCGAAAACGACCTGTCGAACTGTGTGGAGCTCACTTTGGAGCGCTGGGAGTCCCGCCCCACGTACAAGCGGGTGGTGGAGCGCATCTTGCACCCTCTGCACCCGTTCTTGTAAAGCTTGGGCGCCGCAGGCTCACCGCGCGACCCTGCGAGGCCACACGCGGGGTCTGCTCCCGAGGGAGCACCCGGCAGTACCTGTCCGGTGGCGTGGCCTTAGCCGAGCGCGGCCTGCACTCCCTCGCTGAGCAGCGTGTCGAACCGTTCGGCTGCTACGAGCGGGATGCCGAGGTCGCGGGCCTTCGTTTCCTTTGATCCCGCTCCCTCGCCGACCACGACGACGTCAGTCTTCTTCGATACCGAGCCCGTGGCCTTCCCACCGTGGGCCACCACCGCTTCCTTCGCCTGCTCGCGGCTGTAGCCGGGTACGGTGCCGGTCACGACGATGGTGAGCCCCTCCAGTGTTGGCGGCGGCACGTCCTGCGGCTCATCCGCGAGACGCACCCCTGCGGTGCGCCAGGCCTCGATGATTTCTTGATGCCAGGATTCCTCGAACCAGGCACGCAGCGAGGCCGCGATTGTGGGGCCGACGCCCTCCACGGCGGCCAGGTCGTCCTCACTCGCGGCCCGGATCGCGTCGAGGGAACCGAAGTGTCGCGCGAGCGCGCGCGCCGCCGTGGGTCCGACGTGCCGAATCGAGAGCGCGACGATCACCCGCCACAGCTCCGAATCATGGGCCAAACGGAGTTCGTTCAGCAGTTCTCTGGCCGATTTTGTCAGCTCGACGCTTCGCGGGGTGATGACGGCCGTGCGGGTACCGTTGTCGACCTTGTGGGTCTTCGTAGAGGATCGGGTCGCGAAGTAGGGCAGCTGGGTCCAGATCTGTTGAGCACCCTCACGCACCCGGCGCCAGACAAACACGGAGCGCAACTGTTCGGGTGTAAGCGAGAAGAGCCCCGCCTCCCCGTGCAGCACGGGCTCCTGCGGAGCGGGCAGGAGAGCGTCCGCCGCTGCGAGACGATCGCGGGCGGCCTCGGCGTCGTTGTCGGCAAGGCTGATCCGGGTGCGGTCCTCGAGCTCGATCTCCTGGCCGTCCGCGAGCGCCGCGAGGACCTCGTCACGTCCGAACTCGGGCTGGGTGAGGGCGGTGGCCGCTTCCTCACCGAGTCCTTCGATATCCATGGCACCGCGCGACCCCACGTGGGCGACACGGCCCGTCACCTGAGCCGGGCACGTCGCCTGGTTGGGGCAGCGCAAGTCCACATCGCCCTCCTTCGCGGGGGCGAGAGGGGTTGCACACGAGGGGCAGGTGCTCGGCATGACGAACTCGCGTTCACTGCCATCGCGCACGTCAACGACGGGCGCCACGACCTCGGGGATAACGTCACCGGCCTTACGCAAGACGACGAGATCACCAATGAGGACGCCCTTGCGGGCGACTTCATCGCGATTATGCAGGGTCGCGAGCGCCACCGTGGAGCCCGCGACCCGCACCGGATCCATGATCGCGTACGGAGTGACGCGGCCGGTGCGCCCCACGCTGGTGCGAATATCGAGCAGGCGCGTGGTAACTTCCTCGGGCGGATACTTATAGGCCACCGCCCAACGGGGAGCCCGCGAGGTGGCCCCCAGCTCGCGTTGTGCGTCGATCGCATTGACCTTCACGACGACGCCGTCAATCTCATGGGCCAGGTCGTGGCGCCGCGCCCCGAGGTCCTCAATCATGGCGCGAATCTCCGCAAAGGAGGTACATACGTGCGTCTGGTCGGACAGGGGCAGCCCCCAACGTGCCAAGGTCTCATAAAATTCCGCCTGTGTGGCGGGCGACTGCACCCCGTCCGACCCGGCCTGCCAGATTCCGAGCCCGTGACAGAGCAGCGCGAGCGGCCGGGAGGCCGTCACGTCCGGATCCTTTTGGCGCAGGGAGCCGGCCGCCGCGTTACGGGGGTTCGCGAACGGAGCCTTACCTGCCGCAACCTGGGCTTCGTTCACCTGCGTGAAGGCCTGCACCGGGAAGTAGATCTCACCGCGAATCTCCACCCGTTCGGGGTAGGGGGCAGTCAGCTCATGCGGGATGCCATGTACCGTGCGCACGTTACGTGTCACGTCCTCGCCCACGTAGCCGTCCCCGCGGGTCGCGGCTCGGCGCAAGTGCCCGCCCTCGTAGAGCAGGTCGACCGCGAGACCGTCCACCTTCACTTCGCTCGTCACCTCGAGCGTGTCCACGTTGAGGGCCGTGCGGGTGCGCTCATACCAGGTCTGAAGCTCGTCGAGGGAGAAGACGTCCTCGAGGCTCAGCATGCGTTCGGGATGACGAACCGGCGTGAAGGCCTGCGAAGGGGCACCCCCCACCGTCAGGGTGGGTGAGTCGGCTCGACGCAACTGAGGGTGTGCGGTCTCGAGGTCGCGGAGCTCGCGCATGAGCGCGTCGTATTCACCATCGGCCATCTGGGGCGCGTCACGTACGTAATAGGCCTGCTGGGCGTCACGGATCGTCTCCGCAAGTTCAGCCCACCTGGCCTCGGGCTCCCTCGTCGTCGGGCTACTCGTCTCGTCCGGGCGGTTGGTCATGTCCCCCATTGTTCCACCTGGGCGATAATGTCCCTATGTGTGGACGCTACGCCCAGTTCAGTTCAGCTCAGGAGCTGAGTGACGTCTTCAACGTGCAGGTGTGCACGCCCGAGTGTGCGCAACTCCTGCCCAGCTGGAACGTGGCCCCCACCCAGGCGGTACGGATTGTGAGAGAGACCGTGCTCGGCCCCGAGCGCGCGGTGCGCACGCTCGAGCTCGCCCGCTGGGGCCTCGTCCCCTCCTGGGCCAAGGATCCCACCATCGGGACGCGTCTCATTAACGCTCGGGTGGAGACGGTCACGCAGAAGCCCTCATATCGAGGCCCGATTCGCTACAGTCGCTGCCTCGTGCCTGCCGACGGCTATTACGAATGGCAGGCGCCCGCGCCGGGTGCCCGTTTGAAGACCCCACACTACCTGCGGCGAGTCGACGGAGCCCCGCTCGCGTTCGCCGGACTCGCTGCTCTGTGGCGAGAGGAGCTGCTCACCTGCACGATTATCACGGGTCCGGCACGCGCCGAACTTGCACACATCCACGACCGCGAGCCCCTCCAGATTCCCGACGACGCCGTCTCCACCTGGCTCGATCCTGACCTCACCGACGCCGAGGAAGCGAGTGCGTTGCTTTCGGGTGAGCGCCCAGCACTCACCGCACACGTGGTCTCGCGGGAGGTCAATGCCGTCCGCAACAACACTCCCCACCTCATCGAGCCGGTGCACTCGTGACGAATTCGCGGCCACTCGCTCCCCTGCGGGCCCCCACGCACCTGGACCTGGCACTCGCGGCGGGCATCTTCGTCACGCTCGGCGTCCCGACCCTCATCGGAGGTCCCATCCAATACGCCTCCGAGCCGATCCTCGCGCTGGCCTCCACCACCGCACAGGCCATCGCCACGGCGCTCGCCGCCGTGCTCATGCCGGCGGCCCTCGCGTTCCGCCGCACCTGGCCGACAGCGTCTGCCGTACTGGTCTACGCGCTCGCACTAGCCCATTTCGTCGTCGGAGCTCACGTCCTGTTGGTCGACTTGGCCGTGCTCATCTCCCTGTATTCCGTGACGCTCTATGGCTCCCGCCTCTCCCGGATCCTCGGTATCCTCGGCGCCTACGTCGGCGCCGCCATCATCGCGGTCTGGTCGGCGACCCTCGGCTTTCGCGGCTTTCCGAGCCCCGTCAACGGGATCTATACGGCCCTCGGCGGTGCGGGGGTCGTGACGCTCACGTGGGCGGTCGGACTCTCGAGGCGTTTTCGTACCCGCGAGTTAAACGCGCTCGAGGCGCGCAACCGGGCGCTGCGCGAGGAACGCGACCAGCAGGCCGCCTCCGCCACCACGGCCGAACGCAACCGGATTGCCCGCGAGATGCACGACATCGTCGCCCACTCCCTTTCCGTCATGATCGCCCAGGCCGACGGCGGTCGCTTCGCTGCCCAAGCGAACCCTGAGGCCGCCGTCGACGCCCTGACCACCATTGGCGCGGTAGGCCGCGACGCCCTCGCGGATATGCGTAAGATCCTCGGGGTGTTGCGCGACGACGCCACCCACGCCACGCCACGCCTCCCCCAGCCCGTGGATGCCGACCTCGACAACCTCGTGGAAACGGTGCGCGAATCAGGCCTATCAGTCTCCTTGGTACGCATCGGGGACTCCCGCCCGCTCCCCCCGGGGGCGGGCTACGCGCTCTACCGGATCTGCCAGGAGGCACTCACGAACGCTCTCAAACACGCAGGTCCCGCCGCTCGCGTCATCGTCACCCTGCAGTGGCTGCCCTCCCACCTCGACGTACGGATCGAAGACGACGGACGCGGAGCCGGAGCCCCAAACGACGGTCGGGGCCAGGGCCTCCTCGGGATGCGAGAGCGGGTCGCCATCTTTGGTGGCACCCTGGTGGCAGGTCCCCGACCGGGTGGTGGGTTCCGGGTACGCGCCCAGATCCCGATCCCCACCTCCGGACCGACGCCCCCGCCCCTCGGGCGCCCCGCGCCCACCCTCAACCCGAAGGAGCCGCGATGAGCGAGGTCATTCGCGTCGCGATCGTCGACGACCAGCAGCTGGTGCGTGCAGGATTCTCCCTTGTCATCAACTCCCAGCCCGACATGGAGGTGATCGTCGAAGCCGGCGACGGGCTCCAGGCGCTGCGGGCGCTCGCAACCTACCCCTGCGACGTCGTCCTGATGGACGTGCGCATGCCGAACCTGGACGGGCTGCAGGCGACCGCTCAACTCACCGAGTCGGGTAGTGGGGCGAAGGTCATCATCCTGACGACATTCGACCTCGACGAATACGTCCTACAAGCGATCCGGGCTGGCGCTTCGGGATTCCTATTGAAGGACGCCCCACCGGAGGACATGCTCGAAGCCATCCGCACCGTACACTCGGGCGACGCCGTCATCGCGCCGTCCTCGACCCGTCGGCTCATCGAGCACCTCGCGCATGTCCTCCCGACCGAACAGCGTCCGGACACGAGCGCACTCGCAGGCCTGACCGAACGGGAACGCGAGGTCCTCATTGAGATGGCGCACGGCTACTCCAACACGGAGATCGCCGAGCGGCTCTTCGTCGCCGAAGCCACCGTGAAGACCCACGTCGGTCGGGTCCTCGCCAAATTAGGAGCTCGCGACCGCGTGCAGGCCGTCATCCTCGCCTACGAGACGGGGCTCGTCGCCCCGGGCTCCTAGGGAGTGCCGATGGTGTCCTCCCCAGACACGCCCGCCGTGATTGCGCGACAGGTGAGCGTCTCCTACCCCGCCGGTCAGAATGCACGACCGGCGCTCGACCGCGTGTCCCTCACGGTACGACCGGGCCAATTCCTCGCCGTGATGGGCCCCTCGGGTGCGGGTAAAACCACCCTCGCGAACGTCCTGTCTGCACTCCAGGTGCCGACGAGTGGGAGCGTGCAGATCGGCGGCGTCGCCCTCGAGGAGGCGAGCGAGGCGGAGCGCACTCGGTTCCGCCGCGACCGGCTCGGCTTCGTATTCCAGTCCGAAAACCTCGTTCCGTCCTTCTCCGTGCGCCGGAACATCACCCTGCCCTTGGACCTGGCCAATCGGGCGGTCGATGAGGACCAGCTTGGCGGGATCATCGCCGCGCTCGACTTGGCAGGCCACCTTGATACCCAGTGCGGCGAAGCCACGGGCGGGCTCGCCCAACGCATCGCGCTCGCTCGCTCGCTGCTGACCGTGCCGGACGTGATCCTGGCGGACGAACCCACCGGAGACCTCGGTAGTCGTCCCTCCGCGGAGGTGTTGAGCCTCCTGCGCCTTGCCACGCGCGAGTATGGGCGTGCACTCATCATCTTCACGCATGACCCGATCGCCGCGAGCTACGCCGACGACGTCGTACTGCTCTCCGATGGGCAGGTCCTCGGCAACGTCTCGCAGCCCACGTATGCCTCGGTGCTCAGTGCAATGGAAACCCTGCACACCTTGACCTCAGCGGTCGTCTAGGCGCGTCATGTGGCGGTTGATCGGCTCCCCCATAAAGTCGCGCTGGCTGTGGTTCACCTTCGCCGGCGCGCTCTTTACCCTCGCCATCGCGCTACTCACGGTCGCCTTCGCGACCCCGACCCTCATCACATCCGCCGTCCTTACCCAACGGGCGCTCGACTATGGGCAGGCCAACGTCGTCGTCGATCCGGGGGTCACACTCACGCGCGAGGACGCCGAACGGGTCGGCGAACTGCCCGGCATGCGCGCCGTCGCCCTGGATATCACCGGCATCGTGCGAGTCGAAACTGACAAGGGAGCGCGCATCGAACAGTTCGTCCCCGCCACGGCGGCGACGTTCGCCCGCTACACGCTGATCTCGGGTTCGGCGCCCGCCCGTGGTGGCGAGGTGGCTCTCACTGCCCACCAATCAGCCACCTACAACGCGCCCATCGGCGCGGACATCACCGTGAAAACCCCCGTCACCCTTGCCGACTCGCAGACCCATCCCGAGCTCGATAGCGCCGCCGATGCCTCCGGTTCCAGCGTCGAATGCACCCTTGAGGGCTGTTGGCTCACCGAATTGCTCACCGTCACGGGAATCGTGAGTGATCCCCCACCACTGCTCGGAAGCGCCCACCGCATGGTGCTCTCCCGCACCGATATCGACGAGTGGGCGCGCCTCGGAGCGCTTGCCACTCAGGCGGACCGCCTCCTCGTGCAGGCGATCGATGCCGACGCCGCCTGCGCCACCATCGCACGTGAGCTCGGGCCCGAGTACCCCGCACGGGACGTGTGGGCGGACGCGCACCGCGCCGCGCAAGTTACCCGTCAAAGCCTCGCAGTCGTCCCCGGAGCCGTCATCGCCTCGGCCGTCCTCACCCTCATCGGGGCGGGCTCCGTCCTCGCGGCAGTTCTCGCCATCACAATCGACCGCTCCGAATGGTCGCGCCGACTGCTCCGCCGCCTCGGTGCAAGTCCCCGTCACCTCCGCGCCGTCGTCCTACTCATCGCCGGAGCTCTCGGCCTGATCAGCGGGCTTGCGGGCCTCGCCACCGGCTCGGGCCTCAGTGCCGCGGCGGTCTCCTATCTCGCAAATCTCGCCCCCGAGCCCCTTCCCCGGGCCAGTGTTTCCCTCGACCCCGTGCACACCGCCGTAACCCTGGCCATCTCCGTTCTTGTTGCGCTCGCAGCCGGCGCGGTCCCTGCGACGCGAGCCGGGGCGATCAGCCTACTGCCCGAACCCGAGGGCGACGATCACACGGGCGGGGCCAGGTGGCGCCGCAACTGCGCACAGCTCGGCGCGGGCATCGTCGTCGTGGGCGGCATCCTCACCCTGGCCGCGGCCGCACGACTGCGGACCTACGGCACCTCCCCAGTCCTGTCACCCCTCGCACTCGTAGCGCTGGCAGGAATCCTGCTCGCCGGAGCGGGGATCGGCGTCGTCGCAACCCCGCAGCTTCTGCGCGCTACCGAGGGGTTCATCGAGCGCTGTCGGGTGTTACTTCCCAGAGAGCTCCGCCTCTCCAGCCGACTCGCCGGGTCATCCCTCGCCCACACGCGCACGATCCTCGGGACGGCGACGGGGGCGATCGTGGTACTCACCACCATCGGTGTAGGTCTCGCGACGACGTCCGCCACCGTGCACTCCACAGGAGAGGAGGTATGGAGCCGCTCGGCTGCCTTCGATCTCACGGTCCGTTCGGATGCGCCCGCCTCAGCCGCTGACCTCAACCGGCTGCGCGAAACCGTCGCGGCCCTGCCCGGTGTGCGTGACGTCGCCATCGGCGAACGCGCGATGATGCTGGCAAGCACCGAGGATGGGCACAACGCAGAACTGCCGGTCATTGGGGTTCCTCAGGTGGAGCTCGCGCTCACCACAAAGGACGCCGACCTTGCCTCCCAACTCACGGGCAACGTGCTGGTCCTGGGCCGTGAGTCGCCGCTGCCAGCACACACCACGACGGTAGACATTGCCGGCACCGAGGGTGGCCCTACCCTGCGGCTCGACGTCGTTCATAGCACCGGGTGGTTCTCCGCGCTCCTCGCCCGTCCGACGTTTGATCGGATCGTGCACTCACCCGGCACCGGCGTCGCATTCGCCGCACTGATCGATGACACCCAGCCCCTCACGGCTCGTGCCGCCGCCGCTGCCTTCGACGCCGACGCCATCGCGGGATCGGCTGACCTGTCCGGAGCAGCTATCGCCCAGGCCCGTCTCGCCGTTCCACTACGCCTCCTCGATCTCGTGATCGGCGGCGTCCTGCTTCTCATTGCGCTCCTCGTCTCACTCACCTGGACGACCGTCACGACGCGGCTCGCAGTCGGGCGCTCGCGCCGCGCGAGGATGCTCTACACCCTGGGGATGCGACGCACTCAGATTCGCGCCGCCATCGCCCTGCAATCGCTCGCCCTCACGATGGTGGCCGGACTGGGAGGGACGGCCCTCGGCCTGGGCGCCGGACAGGCCGCGTGCCTCGCTCTCCTGCACGAAGCCGAACTGCCCGTCCATCTGTCCATCCCCTGGGACTCGCTCGCCCTCCTGTGGCTGGCCCTGTTCGCCACCGCGACGCTGACCGCCCTCATTCCCTCCCGAGCGTTCCTCGGGTTGGCACCGCGTACCCTGCGCTCCTGACGTCCACCATCCACAGGGGTGGCCCTCCGGGAGCCCATCCCCATCCTGGAGGGGCCCTGCTCGGGTCTATCGCAGCGAAGGGGATCATGGGGGCATGGCTGTGCTCTTCACTGTGCGGGCCGGGCCAGACCTCGGATACGCACAGGTGCTGCCCGCCGGGCACTATCGCATCGGTCGCGCCGGTGAGGTGCGGCTACTCGACCCGACCGTCGCCCGCCTCGCCGGTGAGCTCTCAATCGGTGCCCGCGCCGTGCGCGTGCACCTGCCCGGCCGCGCGAGCCGGAGACTACGCCTGCGACAGCGGGGCTGCGAGCTCACCTTCGGGAACACGCGGGTGCAGCTCGCCCCGATCACTCCGGCCCGCCTCGGCACCGCGATCGATGGCGCCCTCGCCCTGCGCGTGGGCATCCCCCTCCTCATGGCCGTGGCGATGGTCCCGCTTGCGCTCGGAGGTCCTCCGTGGCGTTGGGCCATGGTGGCGATTCCGGCGTTCATGGCGCTTGCCGGCTGGTGGGCAATGCGGTCGGCAACCACCCGGTCCGCACGCCACCAACGCCTGCCGGACCACCCCTCCGACCTCCTCGCGCGTGCCCTCCTGGGAGGACACGGCGTCCACGTTGCGACCCTCCCACGTATGCTCACGCGCGCGGTTACTCTCAACGCGGGCGAAGCATGGAGTCTGAGTGGACCGCACGCCGAGGCCCATGCCCGCTACCTCGCCGGCTGGCTCGCTCTGGCCCACGATCGTTCCGTCCTCGCCCTCACCTGTCCCTGGTTCTCGACGCCCGATCCCGCGCGAGGTGGGGTCCGTCTGCGGATCGAGGAGGCGGCGCGCGCCACGGCGCCCGGCACCGACGAAGTGGTCATTACCTATGGGGCTCCGCTGCCCTGGGCCGTGCCGCTTCCCATCCGATGGGGGCGTTCGATTCCCCGCGCCTCCGCACGGTTCATCTCCGAGGTCGCGGCACTGCACGCCCGCCACACCCCGGCGCAACGTCTCCCCGAGGCGGTCCTCGCCGCCGATCTCATGGCGCTCACACCGGATGCGGTCGCCGCACGGTGGCGTCGCACCGCCCTTGCGCCAAACCTCGCGGTGCCACTCGCTCGGGCGATGGAGGGACCGCTCCTGGTGGATCTGGTGAGGGACGGACCGCACGCCATCGTCGCGGGCACGACCGGCGCCGGAAAATCCGAGCTCCTCACCACCTGGCTGCTCATGTTGGCGGCGACGAATCCTCCGACCACCCTCACGTTCCTGTTGATCGACTTCAAGGGCGGCGCTGCGTTCGGGCCCCTCATCCGGCTGCCCCACACGATCGGGGTGCTGACCGACCTCGAACCCGCCGGTACCGCACGCGCCCTCACGTCGCTGCGGGCTCAGCTTCGGCGTCGCGAGCGTCTTCTCGCAGCCGCTGGCCTACGGTCAATCGACGAATACGAAACCTCGGGCTGCACCCCGCTGATGCCCCGCATCCTCGTGGTGATCGACGAATTCGCCGCACTCACCAGCGACCACCCTGATGTGCTCGATCAGTTCGTCCGGATCGCGACCCAGGGCCGATCCCTCGGGATCCATCTCATTGCGGCGACGCAACGCCCCGCCGGAGCGGTCAGTGCCCAGATGCGCGCCAACATGCCGTTGCGAATCTGTCTACGCGTCACGACCCCCGCCGATTCGAGCGACGTCATCGACCGCCCCGATGCGGCAGACCTACCCCCCATCGCGGGGCGTGCCTTCGTCGCGAGCACGCTCGCCCAGATCGCCTGGGCCGGCCCACTCGAGGACGTGCGGGCCCTTGTGACGCAAATCGACGCCGCCTGGCGGCGCACTGGTGGCAGGGGGGCACAGGTTCCCTGGGCTCCCGAGCTGCCACGCCGCATCGAGCGGGCCGGTCCTGAGGCATGGGGTCTTGCCGACGAGCCCGAAGAACTTCGCCACGTGCCCTATCGCCCCACCGGCAGGCACGTGCTCATCATGGGTGGCCCCGCCGCAGGCAAAACAACGGCGGCACTGCTCGCGACTCGCCTCAGTGCGCGCCACACCCCGACCTACCTCGTCGCCGATCGCGCCCGCCTCGCCTCCCAGCTGGCGGATCTCGAAGCGGAGCCCCACTTCGGTGGCGTCATCGACCTGCACGAGGCACACCTCGCCCGGATGCTGCCCGAGATTCTCGGTCGAGATCGCCGCTGCACCCTGGTGATCGATGACCTGCACGCGTGGCGGGCCGCACTGGATTCGGCCTTCGGTCCCGGCTTCGGAGCCGACCATTGCGAGTTGGTCATCCGCCTGGCGGCATCCGTGATCGCCACATCCGATGCCTCGCTCGCAGCGGCGCGTTATGCGGCGGCGCTGAGCGAGCGTCTCATCCTCGGAGGCCTCGATCCCGGAACCCAGGCGGTGTGTGGCCTGTCGAGCGAGCAGCGCATGACACGGCTCATCCCCGGACGTGCCCGGTGCCTCACCTCGGGTCGACTGATCCAGCTGGCACTCGCGCCGTCGCCCCACCAGACCAGCTCCGATCCACAGGTGCGGCGGCTCCGCTCCCTGGCTGAGGGCCCCGCCCCCAGCCTCAACCATGAGGAGGACACCTCGAGGGCCGCGGCGGGATGGTGTCTGCCTTACGGAGAACCCTTCACACCGCAGTTCGGCTCAACGATCGTCGTCGGCCCAGCGGGGTCCGGTCGCAGCGCCGCTCTCGCGGTGCTCGCCGCGCCGTGGGCCGGACAGGCCGTCGTCATCGACGACGCCACAGGCGAGGAGGCCGAGCTCGCGGCGGCGCGCGAAGAGGGCAGGGCTGTCCTCCTCGCAACGACGCCGGCGCGTCTGAACGCCGCAACGTACGGACCACTCACCGACCTCAAGGCGGAGGCTCGAATCCTGCTTCTTCGACCGAACCGTGGCCCCCGCCTCACCGGGATCGGCGCGGTGGCCGCCCCCTGGGTCTACGCGGCGGACCCCACTGTCGATCAGCCGGGGCGTGGCGTCTGGCTGACGCAGGGTGGGGCAGACATCGTTGCGCTGGTTCCAGCTCCCTAATCGTCAAAAAGATCGGGCCTGTCAGCGACCCCGAGGTAGGCACGGGTCTGCGCGGTGAGCAGGCCCCACGCCGCGGGAGCGGCGAGCAGACCGAGGAGGTTCACCCATAGCGCGAAGTTGCCGATGGTGACGAGATAGGCCATTGCCTCGCAGACAAACAGCACGAGCAGCGGCGCCCGTCCGGCCCGTTTACGGCTCGCGAGAGCCCAGGTCGGTAGCGCCAGGCAAATCGCCATGAGGAGTGCGGCGCCCGCCATGAGGAGGGCCACCTGACGGAAGGCAGGTGCGATAGTGGCGTCCCGCACGAAGATTCCTCCCACGCCGAGATAGAACAGCGTGTGCAGGCCACCGACCACAACCGAAAAAAGGAGCGGCCAAGGCATCTCGACGAGCGTCGCAAAGCGTGCATTCACGCCCCCAGCCTAGCGGTGCCTGAGTGGGAGGTAACGGGCGTTATTCATCGGGTGATGTCGCGGTACGGACGGACGCCATGAGTCGGTGTGAGCAATGACACCGCGGGATTATGCGGATCGGGAGGTCAGTCTCTTGTGCTGCCTTGGCAGAAGTGCGAAGCTAAAGGCTCAACTCATTACCCCATCGTTGGAGCGAAACCCGTCATTTGTTGACCGCTACAACCGCGAGCACGAGGAGACGAAATGGACTGGCGTCACCAGGCCGAATGTCTGCACGAGGATCCCGAACTCTTCTTTCCTATCGGGAACACCGGTCCTGCGCTCGTTCAGATTGAGCAGGCGAAGGCCGTATGCCAACGCTGCAAAGTCGCCGATATTTGCCTGAAATGGGCGCTCGACAACGGTCAGGATTCCGGCGTGTGGGGTGGCATGAGTGAGGACGAGCGGCGCGCGTTGAAGCGCCGGACCGCTCGCGCCCGCCGCGCCAGCTAGCCCCTCACTGTTTCGCACAACGCCCCGCCGACGGCGGGGCGTTCTGCGTGCTACGGTGCGCCAGAGCTCGGACAGGGGCCGGCAGCCTCCACACCGACGGGTGTGCTGTGGCTGACTCACCTCCCGCCTGAGGGCGGATCCGCGTGCGCGCCCTCCTCCCCCGTCAGATGCGCGGCACCTCAGTGACCTAGCGCTGCGCAGCGTCATCGTTGTGCAGGTGAACGTGCACCACGACCTCGGTTCCACCGCCCTCACGGTCGGACCAGCTGATGGTGCCACGCAGTTCACTGTGCACGAGCGTGCGCACGATCTGCGTACCGAGCCCACTGCCCGGCCCACCGGGGCCAAGACCACACCCGGAGTCGCGCACGTAGACGGTGAGCTCGCCGTCCTCGCGGATCGCTTCGACCTCGATCTCGCCGGCGCGCCCGCCGTAGCCGTGCTCCACCGCGTTGGAGACCAGTTCGGTGAGGACAACGGAAAGAGACGTGGCCACGTCGGCGCCTACGAATCCGAAACTACCGATGACCTTCGTCGTCGGGTGATCCCCCGGGCTCGCCACGTCCGCGGCGAGGCGCAACACCCGCACGAACACATCGTCGAAGTCAACCGTCTCGTCAATCGTCTGTGAGAGGGTTTCGTGGACGGAAGCGATCGTCGCGACCCGGCGCTGCGCCTCGGTGAGGGCCGCTCGTGTTTCCTCCGACGTCGAACGGCGCACTTGCAGGCGCAGTAGGGCGGCCACGGTTTGCAGATTGTTCTTCACACGGTGGTGGATCTCGCGGATCGTCGCGTCCTTGGTGAGTAGCTCACGCTCGCGGCGGCGTACCTCGGAGACGTCCCGCACGAGAAGCACGGCGCCCAGGCGCGTCCCGCGATTGGTAATGGGCTGGGCTCGCAGCGTGAGGTTCACACCATAGGATTCGACCTCGGTGAGCCAGGCGGCCCGTCCCATGAGCACGACCGGCAAGGTTTCGTCCACACTCGTATGCGGCTCGAGGCTCTCCGTGACCGCCTCGGCCAGGACCTGGCCCGTGAGCGAGCCAGGCACACCGAGGCGGTGCAGGCAGGACAGACCGTTGGGCGAGACATACAGCACCGCGCCGTCGGGGTCCAGACGCACCATGCCATCGCCTACACGCGGGGTTCCCCGGCGGTATCCCGGGACCGTCGTCGAGGGGAACTCCCCTCGCGTCATCATCGCGCACAGGTCGTCCGCCGCCTCCTGGTAGTTGCGTTCCAGTCGCGACTGACTCCGCGCGGTCCCGAGGTTCGCCTCCCGCGAGACGACGGCGATCGACTCGCCCTCAAACCGGACAGGAACGAGATCCTCCCGCACGGCGTAGGACCCCGTCCAGCGGGGCTCGGCGCTGCGTGAAATGGTGCCCGTGCGCATCGTCTCTTCCAGCAGTGCCCGCCGGCCCTCGGGGATGTGCCTGCCGACGACGTCGTCGTGGTGGACGGTCGAGCCCGTCGAAGGGCGGCAGTGGGCGACCGCGGTGAAACCTTCCCCGTCCGGTACCCACAAGACGAGGTCGGCGAACGCGAGGTCAGAGATCAGCTGCCAGTCTCCCACGAGCAGGTGGAGCCACTCGGCCTGGCGGGGGGCGAGTCCGCCGAGGCGGCGCAGCAGTTCGTTCAGGTTCGACACGCCTCCAGACTAGAGCCCCACCGCGGTTTTCACGACAGGCCTTTCGGCCCTTGGCCTCGGGCGGGCTAGGCTTAAAGGAGCCGACCGCCCGGGAGGACCGATGCGATTTTCCACCTCAGTGCACTATGACGCGCCCGCCGCGCAGGTCGCGGACCTGTGGCGTCGCGAGGACTACCAGCTCGCGCGGGCCCACAAGGCCGGCGCCGAGCGAGTCGTGGTCACCATCAACGGAGAGGACGAGCTCACGATCACGGTGCGGGCGGAGATCCCCTCCGACCACGTGCCGCCCGCGGCACGCCGCTTCGTGGGATCGCGACTCCAGCTCACCACCGTGGAGGTGTGGCAGGCGCCCGCCGCCGATGGCCGTCGGGTGGGCTCCCTCAGCCTCGACATCGCCGGCGCGCCCGTGCGTGTGCGCGCTCATATGGAGCTCACACCCGACGGTGACGAATGCGTCAAGACCTACGAGGGCGAGGTGAACGCCAACGTTCCGCTGTTCTCCGGCCCGATTGAGCGAGCCGCCGTTGGTGCGACCGATGACATCGTCGAAGCCGAAAAGTCGATCGCACTGGAATTCCTCAAGCGAGAGTAAAGACGCTCCGAGGATGCGCAAAGCCGCACCCGCCGCCCCTTCCATCAGGGTGGGACGGCGGGTGCGTTGCTGTTAGCGGACGGGCACTTCCTCGCCAGCGGGCAGGTGCCCGAAGCGGTGGCGGGTACGCGAGATCGCCTGCTCACGCAGGAACGTCAGCAGCTCGCGTCGCCCCGTCGCAAGGACCGGGCCGGCCAGCACCGTGAGCTCCGCGGTGCCCGCGAGCGCTGTCTCCAGCTCGGCCCCTTCGCTCTCGCCAATCACGCGGATCCGCTCGAAGGTCTCTCCGGCCTTTGCGCGCGCGATGAATTGGTCGAGCCGCTCGCCGACCTCCACGACCTTGGCCAGACGCTGCAGGCCGGCGATCGCCGCGGGGCCTGCAGAGTGGCGGGCCTTCAGGTTGCGGGATAGCTCCGGTTCGAGAGAGACGCGCACCTGCGCGCCTACCAGGTGGGCGGCACACAGCAGGCGTGCCAGTTCACCGACGCTCGCGCCAGCCCCCGCCCGGATCGTCACGTCGTGTGGACGATAGCGGAAGATATTGGCCTCACAGTGCAGGCCGGACTTGTCCTCCTCTTGGCCAAGTTCGGCCGCCCAAGCGGCGGCGTCGGAGGCCACGGCCGAACGCAGCCAGCTACGCTCCGCCTGATCGGTCACGAGACCAGTGAGATCGGCGTGTACCTGCGCGACCTCCTCGGGCAGCTCGATGCCGTGGCTCGGTTCACCGTCCGGCACCCAGCGTCCGAGCTGGGCCACGTAATTCGGGCCCCCTGCCTTCGCGCCCGGGCCGAACGCAGAGAGCTTCCAGCCACCGAATGCCTGGCGCTGTACGATCGCGCCCGTGATGTGGCGGTTCACGTAGGCGTTCCCCACGTGCACGTGTTCGAGCCAGTAGTCGATCTCTTCCTCATCGAGGGAGTGCAAGCCGCCCGTCAGCCCGTACTCGACGGCGTTTTGCAGCTCGATCGCTTCGGCGAGTGTCTTCGCCCGCATAATGCCGAGTACCGGGCCGAAGCACTCGGTGAGGTGGAAGAAGGAGTGCGGCGAGACCCCGTCCTTCACGCCGGGTGACCAGAGGCGTCCCGTGTCATCGAGCTGGCGCGGTTCAACGAGCCAGCTTTCCCCTTCCTCCAGTGTCGTGAGGGCACGTTCCAGCTTCCCGCTCGGTGCCTCAATCACCGGGCCCATGATGGCCTGCAGGTCCGTCGGCCAACCAACGCGCACCGAGGAGGCCGCATCGACCAGCTGACCGAGCAACCGCTTCGAGGTGCCAGCCGAACCGACGAGGATTGCGAGGGAGGCCGCCGAACACTTCTGACCGGCGTGGCCGAATGCCGACTTGACGAGGTCGGCAACCGCGAGGTCGTAGTCCGCAGCCGGCGTGATGATGAGCGCGTTCTTACCCGAGGTCTCCGCGAACACTCGCGGCCCGCCCTCGTGTTCGGCGCGCCAGCCCTCGAACATTTCGGCGGTCTCGGATGCGCCCGTCAAAATCACCTGATCGATCCTGTCGTGGGACACGAGATGGCGCCCGATCTCGTTCTCCGCGGTCCGCACCGCTTGAAGAAGCTCGCCGGGAACACCCGCGGCGTGGGCGGCCTCCACGATGATCTCGGTGCAGCGTGGCACGTGATGAGCGGGCTTAATGATGACGCCGCTGCCGGCCGCGAGCGCCGCCATGACACCGCCACAGGGAATCGCGACCGGGAAGTTCCACGGTGGTGTCACGAGTGTGAGCTCCACGGGCTCGAACCGGGCGCCGTCGGTGGCGAGGGAGGCCCCCTTCTCAAGTTCCAACGCGCGGTCGGCATAGTAACGGGCGAAGTCGATCGCCTCGGAGATCTCCGGGTCCGCCTGGTCGACGGTCTTGCCGGCCTCCTTCGCGGCGACGGTGAGGAACTGCCCCCGTCGGTCCTCAAGCTGCTGGGCAACGGCCCGCAAGATCTCGGCGCGCTCCGCGGCGGGCCGGGCCTGCCAGGCCGGCACCGCGCCGAGCACCTTATCCACCACCGCGTCGACCTCGTCTTTCGAGGTCAGCATGGGGCTCCAGCACTCCCCCACGTCGGCCGCGAGGGCCTCCCGCGCCCAGGCGCGTGTCGCGGGCAGTGCCGGATCGGAATCGGCGGTGTTCTCAAAGCTCTCGCCGATCGGATCCCGCTCCACGGTGCGTCGCGCCCCCGCGGGGACGCTGGTCATCGCGGAGACCGCACGCCTAAAACGGTCCTCCTGGTCCGCGAGGCCCGCGCCGGACTCGTCGTGTTCATCGGCAAACAGGGCCCGCAGGAAGTTCTGTGTCTGGGCGTTTTCCTCCAGGCGGCGCACGAGGTAGGACACGGCGACGTCAAAGTCCTCGGGGGCGACGACGGGAGTGTAGAGCAGCACGGAGCCGACCCGGTCGCGCACGGCGCGGGCCTGTGAGGGACTCATACCCTGGAGCATTTCGATATCCAGCATCTCGCTCACGCCCCGCTCGGAGGCGAGCAGGTGAGCGAGCGCGACCGCGTAGAGGTTATGGGAGGCGACACCGACCCGCACAGCCCCAAGGTTCACCTTACGCAAGATACGTTCCATCAGCCGCAGGTAGTTCGCGTCGACGTCGTCCTTGGTCGGGTAGGGCGCCTGGCGCCAGCCGTGCAGCTCCGCCTCGACGCGCTCCATGGAGAGGTTCGCACCCTTCACGATGCGGATCTTGATGGGGGCCTTGCCGTCCTCGTGGCGGCGAGCCGCAAAGTCCAGAAGCTGTTCAAGTGCGCCGAAGGAGTCCGGGAGGTAGGCCTGCAAGACGATGCCAGCCTCGAGGTTGTGGAACTCCTCCTCATCGAGCAGCCGCGTGAACACCTCAATCGTGAGATCGAGATCCCGGTACTCCTCCATGTCCAGGTTCACGAAGGTGTGGGGGCTCGTGGAGACGGCCGCCCGGTAGAGGGGGCGCAGGCGCTCCAGGACACGATCGGCGGTCCCACTCGTGTCCCACGTGGTGATCTGCGACACCAGCGAGGACACCTTGATCGAAACGTAGTCGACGTCCTCGCGGTTAATGAGATCGATCGTGCGCTGCATGCGAGAGGCAGCCTCGCCCTCGCCGAGCACGGCCTCCCCGAGCAGGTTGATGTTCAGACGGAAGCCGTCCTTACGGGAACGCTCCAGGTGTTCGGCAAGCTGCGGGTCGCGCGAGTCGACGACGAGGTGGCCGACGATCTGGCGGAGCCGCTTGCGGGCGAGCGGCACGACGACGCCGGGCGCGAGACGCGCTGCCTTCGCGCCGAGGCCGAGAAGCGCGCGGTCCATGGTGCCAAGGAAGGAGGCGGCGTCTCCCGTCGTGAGCTGTGCCAGCTCCTTGGCCGCAGTTTTTGAGTCTTCCGGGCGGGCCACACGATCAACAAAGCGCATCGCGAGGTCCAACCCGGCGGAGTCCGCCACAAGGGCGGCCAGTTGACCGGTGGTGGCCCGTTCGTCGTCGGTCTGGCCGGCTTCGGTCTCATCAATCCAACGGTGCGCCAGGTCGACAGCATCGTCGACGAGCGCCAATACGTCAGCGGGTACCTGGGTCATAGCGGTGTCCTCCATCGTCGCTTCACGATATCGCCGACGGGTGCGCGCAGCTCTGCGTCGCTCGGCTCTTACCTAGAATCTATCAACCCTGGTAGTCCATGGCATACATGCCATGATGAACAGATGCACGAAACTCCCGATTTTCCGAGCACGCCACCCACCGGTACTTCCGCGCGTCCCCCGATCCGGCTGGAGCGCACCGGCGAGCGGTCCTTTACCGCAACACTGCGCGACGGACGGACCCTGCCGGTCGGGCCCGACCGTGCGTCGGGCGCCTTCAGCCCCGGCGAACTCCTGCAAATCGCTCTCGCCGGATGCCACGCGATGAGTGCTGACGCGCGAGTCATGCACGCGCTCGGTGAGCAGGGCGAGCCCGAGTGGTGGCTGCGGGCCTGCTACGCACGCGACGAGGACGCCTACACCGCCTTCGACGTCGTCTGTGAGGCCGATATGTCCCACCTCAGTGACGAGGAGGTGGCAAAGACCACGCAGCGCGTGGGTGCCGCCATCGAGCGGTCGTGCACGATTGGCCACACACTAAAGACGAACCCCACCACCACCGTACGCATCGGTGGTCGTCTCGTTGAGGAGTAAACCCATGTCGTCAATCTTCGGTGTCTCGGGTGTGGATGACGCTCTCGATAAGGCCATCGCGATCCCCTCAGCACGGGTGCGGGCTAAGGTTGCGAAGCTGCGGGCACGCCACCCGCACGCCTCTCCCGAGCGAATCATCTCAATCCTCGAAAAGCAGTTCACGCGGGCCTCAAAACTCTCCGGTGCCGGGGTGGGCGCCGCCGCCGCTGTGCCCGCGGTGGGCACGGCGAGCGCCGTCGTGTTGACCAGCGCCCAGGTCGCCGCATTCCTCGCGGCCTCGGCGCTGCACGTCATGGCCGTCGCCGAGGTTCACGGTATCCCGACCGAAGACACCGAACGACGCCGTACTCTCCTGCTCACGGCGCTGCTCGGGGAGGATGGCGCCTCTGCGGTGCAGGCCTCCCTCGGCATTTCCTCGGTGTCCTGGGCCAAGCGGGCTCTGCAGATGCTGCCGATCTCAACCGTGAAGTCAGTAAACACGACGCTCCGTAAGCGGGCCGCGAAGAAGGCCGCCGCCAAGGGCGGCGGCATCGCCGTCGGCCGCCTCGCTCCCTTCGGCATCGGCGCGGTCATCGGATGGTCGGGCGGCAAGGCGCTCGCGCGCACCGTCATCGAGGGCACCCGGGCGGCATTCGGCCCGGCCCCTACGAGCTTCGCGTCCCTCGAGGAGAACCGCGCCGCGACCCTCCCCGAGCAGATCGAACAGAACGCGTAAGCTGGCGGAGTGAGCGTCTCAACAGCCTACGAAGATCTGCTGCGCCATGTCCTGGCCGAGGGCGTGCAGCGCGAGGACCGCACGGGGACCGGCACGCTGTCGGTCTTCGGCCACCAAATGCGCTTCCACCTGCCCGACGGTTTCCCTCTCGTCACGACGAAACGTGTGCACGTGCCCTCGGTCGTTGGCGAGCTCTTGTGGTTTCTCGACGGGGAATCAAACGTGCGGCCCCTGCAGGAGCGGGGCGTGCGTATCTGGAACGAGTGGGCGGACGAGGACGGCGAGCTCGGCCCCATCTACGGCGTGCAGTGGCGCTCCTGGCCGACCGCCGATGGCCGCCACATCGACCAGTTGAGCCGAGTCCTCGACCAACTGCGTGCCGATCCCACCTCGCGCCGGATCATCGTCTCGGCGTGGAACGTCGGGGAGCTCGACAAGATGGCACTCATGCCGTGCCACGCGCTCTTCCAGTTCTACGTCGCGAAGGGCCGGCTCTCCCTGCAGCTCTATCAGCGCAGCGCCGATCTATTCCTCGGCGTGCCGTTCAACATCGCGTCCTACTCCCTGCTGACCCACATGGTCGCCCAGCAGGTCGGCCTCGATGTCGGGGATTTCATCTGGACGGGCGGCGACTGTCACATCTACCTGAACCACCTCGATCAGGTGCGCGAGCAACTGAGTCGCGAGCCCTACGACATGCCGCGCCTCGAGCTTCATCGCGCCGCGAGCCTGTTCGACTATCAGCCCGAGGACATCGAAATCGTGGGATACCGCCACCACCCGGCAATCTCGGCGCCAATTTCCGTATGATCGGCGCAATCTGGGCACACGCGGGTGGCGTCATCGGTGCGTGCGGGACACTCCCCTTCCATGTGCCAGAGGACCTCGCCCACTTTCAGCGCACGACCCTTGGGACAACGGTCCTGATGGGGCGCGCCACCTGGGAATCCCTGCCGGAGGCAAACCGTCCGCTACGGGGGCGCACGAACATCGTCGCCTCCCGCAACGCCGACTATCCGGCACCCGGCGCGACGGTCGTGACCGACCTCATCACGTTCCTCTCGCAGGAACGCTGGCGCCGCGAGGATCTGTGGGTGATGGGAGGCGCTCAGATCTATCGGGCAGCGCTGCCCTTCGTGGAGCGCGCGATGATCACCGAGGTGGATCTGCGTGTCAACGGGGATACGTTCGCGCCCGACCTCGGACCCGGCACGTTCAGCTGCGAGCCCTGGGCCCTTTCGAAGGCTGGCGTGCGCTACCGCCGTTGTCACTGGTCCAGGGGGGAGACGTGCGAGCAGGTCACACCCTCGGCTGGCTGACGGGCGCGGCCGCCGTGGCGGTCACGATCGGGTCCCTCGGTCCCGCCGTGCGCACCCGGCCCGTGATCGAACCGCCCGAACGCCCCTCATCCTCCGGCTCGGTCCAAATGACGGGAACCGGTGAGGAAGTCATCCCGCCGCGCGCCCCCGATTTCGCGTGGCTCCTGCAGTCCTTCGGGCTCGCCATCATGGTGGTCACTCTGGCCGGCGTCATTTTCGCAATCGTGATCCTCGCGCGCCGCACGACCGTACGGATCCGGCCCCCGGAGCCGCACGCCGACGACGGCGCCCTGTTCTCCGAGATCATCCACGTCGACGAGCGCGTCACCCTCAGCGACCTGCGCCAGGCGCGCCGTGCTCTCGCCGATCCCGCGCGGGCGCCCTCCGACCGGGTCGTGGCCCTGTGGACGGTGTTGGAGGAGCGCCTCGCCGGGCGGGTTGGCGAGCGTAGCGCGACGACGACGCCCGCCCAGTGGGCCGGCTCTCGCCTGGTTGCCTCCGGTGCGCCTGAGGACGTGGTCGAGACGCTTGTCGAGCTCTACTATCGGGCCCGCTATCGGGTGGGCACGCGCTCAGATGAGCACGACGTCGCCCGGGCACGCCGCGCCCTGGAGGCCATCGAGGAGGCGCTCTCGTGAGCCGTTCACTCCGGACAACCGCCATGGTCTCCGCGGGTTCTGGCACCGTCGCGCTCACGCTCGCGATCGCCGTCTCCTGGCCCCTGTCCTACTGCCTCGCCATCGGCGCCACCGCCGCCGGCCTGACCGCACTCGCGCGCCAGTTCGCCGCGATCGATACCGAAAAGCCGGGCGATTTTGAGGCGCATCCGGCCTCCGGACTGCGCCCCTCGATCGCGACTACCGCGGGAGCGTTCCGCGCGAACGACCTCACCGGCTCGGTGCGCGATCGCCTGATCGCCGTCCTCGCCGATGCTCGCGCGCACGCTGGCCTTACCGAAGTCGACATGCAAGAGAAGTTCGGCCCGGCCTACACCCGCGTGACCACGCCTGGTGCACGCGTGACCCCGGCCGACGCCCATCACCTCCTGACCAGTCTCACAATCGAAGGACACCGCACATGAACGAGCGCCCCGCCGCCCCGCTGCACGTTATCGCCGAGAACGCGGAGCGCGTCCTCGCCGAGGTCCAAACCGTCGTCGTCGGCATGGAAGAGGCGCTGTCCACGGCACTCGCTGCCGTTCTCGCCGGTGGGCACGTCCTGTTCGAGGACCTCCCCGGGCTCGGCAAGACCGTGGCGGCCCGCTCGCTGGCCGGCGCGCTCGGACTCGACTTCACGCGCCTGCAGTGCACCCCCGATCTTCTGCCCGCCGACGTCACCGGGTCCTACGTATGGGACCCGGCCACCCGCGAGTTCTCCTTCCGCCGCGGCCCCGTCTTCACCGGACTCCTGCTCGCCGACGAGATCAACCGCACCTCGCCGCGCACCCAGTCCGCGCTACTCGAGGCCATGGCCGAGGGCCAGGTCTCCGCGGAGGGCACCACATTCGCACTGCCTCACCCCTTTCACGTCATCGCCACGTCAAACCCGGTCGAGCTCGAGGGCACGTTCCCCCTTCCCGAAGCCCAGCTCGATCGCTTCATGGTTCGGCTCTCGGTCGGCTACCTCCCGGAGGACGAGGAAGCGCGGATTCTTGCGCAGCGCGTCTCACGACGTATGGAGGCGACGTCGGTACGAAGCGTCGTGACCGCCGAGGAGGTCTCCGCCATGCAGGCGGGTGTCGAGGCGATCGACGTCGACCCGGACGTCACCCGCTATATCGTGCGCCTGGCCGCCGCGACCCGCTCTCACCCCGACGTCGAGGTGGGGGTCTCCCCGCGCGGCACCCAGGCGCTGCTGCTGCTCGCGCGCGCCCGCGCCGCCATGGCGGGCCGCGACTACATCACACCCGACGACGTGCACGCCCTCGCGGTGCCGGCACTCGCCCATCGGCTGACGCTCACGGCGCGGGCGTGGGCGAGCGGCGTCGACGGCGCCTCGGTGATCTCGACGGCCCTCGAGACCGTCCCCGTACCGGCGCTCTCGTGAGCGCGCCCCTCGGCGAGGCGAGCACCTCGACAGCGCGTCCCAGCCTGCTCCACGTCGGCCAGGCCTTCACGGCCGTGCTCCTGGCCGGCTTCGCCGTCATCCTCTCGCGCCCCGAACTCGCGGCCCTCGCGGCCCTCGCCGCGCTCGACCTCGCCCGACCGTCGGCCCGCCGTCTCATTGTGAACCGCCCCCGCCCGCGCGGCGTGGACGGCAGCATCGAGGGCGTCATCGAAATCGCGGGCGACGGCGCGCTGCCCGACGCGATCCAGGTGCGGCTTGCGGGGGTCTCCGGCGTGGATCGGTCAGCCGTGCTCGCCGCGCAACCGAGCGGTGCAGCCTGGTCGGCGCGCCTGCATTTTGCTGACACCTGCGGGCGCACCGGGGGCCTGGATATGGCACGCACCGAAGTGCGCGTCTCCTCCTCGCGTTCGGCCCTCGGCCCGCTCCAGCTCGCCCCGCTGCGAGTGTTCGTACCTCCGCGCGCAACGGCGCTGCCTCCCCTGCCTGCCCCGCGCCGCCTCGTGGGCGCGTGGGGCCCGCGCGAAGACCGCCGCCCTGGGCAGGGCACACGTTTCTTCGACGTCGCCCCGATGGGGCCGGGCGACCGCATGGCGCGCATCTCGTGGCGGGCCACTGCGCGGCACGCGACCGGCACTGACCTCGATCAGCTCTTCGCCGCGCGCGCCCACGCGGGCGCCGAAGCGGTCGTGCTCATCGCGCTCGACCCGCGCGACGACGTCGGCCCCAACGTGGACACCTGGGCCGGCGGCATCCGGCGCACCGCGACCGAGATCACCAGCCTGGACGTGGCGCGCAATGCGGCACTCTCCCTCGCGAATGCCCACCTTGAGGCCGGCGACCGGGTGGGGCTGCTGGACCTTGCCGTGCCGGGCTCCGGGGTTCCGCCGAGCACCGGGCGCCGAGCCAAAGAGCGCTTCAGCCAGTACGTGAGCGCGGCCCGCGCTCCCCATCACGCCCCGCCGACCGTGCGGGCACCGCGCGTGCCCACGGGGGCGACGATCTGGCTGATCTCCACGTTCCTCGACGCCGCAGCGGCCGACGTCGCCCTCACCTGGGCGCGCTCGGGCCACCAGGTCTGGGCCGTCGATGTGCTGCCCGAGGGCCTGCGCTCGAACGACCCCGCGGTGCGAATGGCCCTCGCCCTGGAACTCGCCGAGCGGGACATTCGGATCCGACGACTGCGCGAGGCGGGTCTGACCATCCTGCCCTGGCGACGCCTCGATGAGCCCGACCTGGCACACTTGCGGACGATGGCGAGGCAGGAGGCACGCCGATGAGCGAGCTGAATGTCCGTCGCTCACCCGACGTCGTGTTGCGGATCGGGCCCACGCTGCCCGCGTGGGGGCTCGTTCTCACGCGCGCCCTCGCTGCCTTCGCGATCGCCCTCCTCTGGTCCGCCCCCACATGGCTGGTGGTGGTCACCACCCTCACCGCGCTCGCCGCTACCACCGCGTGGACACCACTGGCCGCCCTCTGCTTCGGGGCGCTCGCCGGATTTCTTCCCGAGCGCGCAGGCGAAGTCTCGCCCACGTGGTGGGCGACGGTCGCCGTCATCATCGTGCTCACCCACGTCCTGTTCGTTACCGCCCGAGTGAGCGAACGCACCGCGCTGCGCACCCGCGTGCAAGTCCGGGCGCTCACCTCGCTCGCCCACCGGAGCGTGCCCGCCCAACTCACCGCGCAGGCGCTGTGGGCCATCGGGTGGGCCACGCCACTGCTGGGCCTGCAGCCCCCACTCGCCGTCATGGCAATTGGTGCGCTAGGGATCCTCCTGCTCGCGGCGGCGCTCGTCCTGGCGCTGCGGCGGCCCCACTAGTCGGTGGGCGGCTCGGCAATCATCTCGAGTTCGCTCACCTGATCGGTACGCGGGATCGAATGGCCGGTGAACCGGAATCCCTTGCGCAGGTACAGACGCTGGGCGCCCTCATTGGTGTTGAGCACAGTGAGGCGGGCCTGCTCGCACTGGGCGTTCGCGTAGTCCAGCAACGCGGTGCCAATCCCGCGGCCCTGCAGATCCGGGTGTATGTACAGGCGTGAGATGACGTCGTCCTTGACCCCCACCAGGCCTGCGATCCGTCCCGCGCGGCGAGCGACGAAGATCTGGCCTCCATGCTCGAGGTAGTCAATGATGTCGACGAGCGCGCGGTCGTAGTCGAAACGCTCCACGGCCTCAGGGCCAAGCATCTGGTGGGAGGCTCGCCAGGCGGCACCGTAGGTGTCTGCGATTTCGACCAGGTCACTGGCCTCGTGCGGCGTCACGACGATCTCGTGGCCGTTCATCGTCCCTCCCGGGCTCGGCGTAGGTCTGCCGTAACTTTGAAGACTACCGTGCCCGCGCGCGATCGGAGACGTGTTTTATCCCGTGATAGCGGGATCCTCGCCCCACCTCACAAGAACCTGGGAGGGGACCGCGGCGGCGTCGAACCGGAAATGGCCCATGACCTGCCAGGAGCGTAAAGCCGGTTCATAACGTCGAGTCTGCCCACCATTATGCGAGATCCACGACAGGCCCGTGCGATCTCGGTCGGGGCCGAGGATCGCGATGTGGGTGAGGCGGCCCGATCCGGGCCCGAGGGTCACGATGTCGCCAACCTGCCACACGGAAGGGTCGAAGCCGGCCGCGGAGTCTGTGTCGGTGGGTAGGGAGCGGGCGTAGGTGGAGAAAAACACGTGCAGGTTCACGACACGGCGGTAGTCGATCCGAGGATCAGCCTGATCGACCCGGGGGTAAGCATCCGTGCGGGCGGCGATGTCTCGGTTCACCATCGCGGGCAGATCGTAGCCGGCGTCCCGAAAGGCCCGCCAGACGACGTCCGTGCAGGCTCCCGTCTCCGGGTCGGGCAGGCCGCGCCCCGAGGCGACGTAGGACGAATCGTAGGTGGGGCGGCGTTCCGCTTCCGCGAGCGCACCGAGCCAGAGATCCTCATAGTCGGGCACGCCGTCGCCGTCGGCGTCGACACTCGCCACCTCGGGGGTAATCGAGAAGTCGGCGTCGCTATACGCGCGCGAGACCGGACGGTAGTCCGCAAGGGCCAGGCCTGCGAGGACCATACCGAGTGCGAGGATGAAGGCCCCAACCAGAACATCCAGCCGGCGAGTGCGCATGCGGCTACGCAGTGGGGGCCGCCGCGGCAGGCGGAACGTAGGCGCAGGTTGGATCGTCTGCGAGGTAGTCACCGGTGAGCGCATACGCGGTGGAGCGCGACCCGCCACACACGTGGTTGAAGTCGCACACCCCACACTTGCCGCCGAAGAGTTCGGGCGTGCGCAGCTCGATCATCGGGGTGGTGTCGCGGTAGAGCTCGGCGAATGGCCGCTCCTTCAGGGACCCGACGACGACGGGCAGAAATCCTGAGGGGTAGACATCACCCACGTGACTCACGAAGGCGAAGCCGGAGCCCGAGTTGATCGCGAGCGGCGGGCGCGGCACACGCGGCTTCGGGGCGTGGGGGCCGAGCAGACGCGTGGTCTCGGTACTCAGCTGGCGGTAGAGGTCGCCCCGTTCCGCCGGGCGCGCAAGTTCATCGGCGGGAACTCCGGCAGCGGATGCCTCCTCGCGCTGCAGGGCGATGCGTCGGTACTGTGGAGCTTCCGTCGTCTTGATGGCGATCCGGTCCGACACGTCGTGCAGCCATTGGAGCACATCCTCGCGTTCCGTCGGGCCGAGCGCATCGAGCTGCGCGCCACGGCCCGTCGGCACCAGCATGAAGACGTACCACATGAACGCACCCATATCGAGGGCGTTCTTCAACATCTGCGGCGCCTCAGCGATATTCGACTTCGTGAGCGTCGTGTTGATCTGGAGGCGGAAGCCGACGTCGTTGATGAGGCGGGTCGCCTCGACGGTCTTGTCGAACGTGCCCGCAAAACCGCGGAAGGCATCGTGGGTGGCCGCGCTCGCGCCGTCGAGGGAGACACTCATCGCCCGCGCCCCCGCGTCCCGCAGTGCCTGCAGTCGCTCGCGGGTAAACAGTGGCGTCACCGACGGCGAAATCGAGATGGCGAGGCCGAGCGAGCAGCCGTATTCGGTCAGTTCGACGAGGTCTTCGCGCTCGAAGCAATCCCCACCCGTAAAGACGACCAGCGGACGCGGCCGGTCGTAGGCGGCCAGCTGGCGAAGGAGGTCCTTGCCCTCCTCCGTGGTGAGCTCTCCGGGCGCCGCGGTCTTGTGGGCTTCGGCGCGGCAGTGCTGACAGACCAACTGGCAGGCTCGGGTCACCTCCCAGATCACGATGAAGGGCTTTTGCGTGAGGTCGTGGCGCACCTGACGGACGACCGGATGGTGACCCTGGCTCCTTGCGTGAGGAAGGTCGCTCGGTCGGCGAGCCGCAACGCCCTCTCCTTCACCGTGGGGATCCGGACTCGCGGGACGGTGGGCGATGTTGGTCATGGGACCTGACTTTCAGCGGAGCGAAGACCCTTTAAGGGTAACGCCGTTTGATTCTCCACCCGCGGTTTTGGGTCTATCTGCGGCAGGCTGGAAACGCTAGAGTAACTCCATGAGTATCGTCGTGACGAACGAAATAACCGTTGATCCCGCCCGTGCGGGGGAGGTGGCCGCAAAGTTCGAGGCCAATTCCCTCGCTCTTCGCGAGCGCGACGGGTTCCTCGGCTTCGACCTGTGCCGCCCGACCGATCCGGCCGACGACCGCTGGCTGGTCGTCACCCGGTGGCGCGATGAACAGGCCTATGCCAACTGGCGAGAATCGAAGGGCTTCGCCCGCTCCCACAACGAGGACGGCGCAAAGGAACGCCCCTCGCCGCGAGCGGGTGGCGCGCACTCGGTGGTGCGTCACTACGACGTGGCGTTCTCCACGGAACACTAGGGTGCCTGGGAGTTCCCATGGGAGCGGACTTCTGGATCCCCCTAGCCTGCCTCGGATTGGCGGCCTACTCCGGCTATCAGTGGTGGAAGGCGCTCTACACGGACGACTTCCGCTCCGAATACTGGATCCTGAACTGGCACGTCCACCCGATGCGCAACGCCACCTTTTTGGGGCTCTCCACGCTCGGGGGACTCCTGGCTTTCGGCGGATTCGGGTTGTTCGGCCTGGCCTCGTACGCCACCGGCCAGTCCATGACGGAGCTGCTCCACGCCACGCACCCGTTGCTGGGGCTCCCGCCCATCGTAGGTCTCCTCTTCGGCTTCATCGGGTGGCTTTGGCCGTGGCGGCTGCCGCCGTTTTTGGACCCCGAAACCCGCTCTGAACGCCGTGCCGAAGCGAGCATCGCCGCGCGCCGGGCGGCGGAGGAGCGTGGCGAGCTGGTGTCCGCACCCGAGCCGAAGCCACCCGCTGAGCCGGTCGTCTTCGCGAAGCCGTCGCCGTCGATCGTGGGTGGGCGACGCCAGCATCTAAGCTCGATCCCGTACGCGGGTTCGGTCGCCTACGCTTGGTTTCCGATCGTCGTCGCGCTCTACCTGCTGCGCGTCTACCTCGGCACTCGGGGACGATCGCCCTCCGACCTGGTCGTCATCGGCGCCTCACCCACGCCCGCGGAGCTCGCGCCCCTCGTCGCGATCGGCGTCGTCTCGGTGGGGTTCGCCCTGTTCTATGCCAACGATCTTCGGACCCTACCCAAGGCCCACGAGCTCGTCGATCCGCGGGCGGAGGTCTACGCGAACCTCGAAGCGAGCGCCCGTTCGGCCTACGACCAGCTTCCGGACGACGTCAGCGCCTACGAGGAAGACCCCTCGCTCCTGGAACCCCTTGGGATCACTCCCGCCCAGTTCGCGGTCCTCACCCTGAGCGACGCCGATGCCCTGCGGTTCAACGACCTCCAGCTTGAGGGGCGTCGCAAGGCCCGCCGGACGGCGATCGGTATCTGCACTGCGGGGATCGCGATCTTCACGATCATGCCCACGCTCGGAGTCGAGCTCCCGGCGCTCATCTGGGGGGTGCTCGCCTCGGCGTTCTGATCGTTCGGTGCGGCGTCGCCCTTCCGGAGCCCGGGCCGGCATACTCCACTGAACATGTTCAGTGAACGTGTTCAGTGTGAGGCGGGAGATGACTCGACGACGGGCGGCCCGGGCCGCCACAATCCACGCGGTCCTCGGAGCGACCAGCGACCTCATCGAGGAGCGCGGGGTTGAGGCCACCACCGTGCGAGACATCGCAAACGCGGCGCAGGTGAGCGTCGGGACCGTGATGTCGGTCGGTGACAAGGACGCCCTCATCGTGCGCGTCGTGGACGCCATGATTGAAGCCGAGCACCGCGCCCGACGCTCCGCTCCCCCGCCCCACCGGGCCGAGGGCGGCTGCGCCGAACGCGCCTTTGCGCTGATTTGGCCGTTTGCCGCAATGTTCGCACACCGTCTGGAACTTGGCCGGCGCTACGCTGCGATCCTCGTGACGGGCCGGCATTCCTCGCGCGTGTTCACCGAGCTCGCCGGCCACCTCGTGCGGGAACTGCGGGAGGTCTTCGAGGACTGCGCGCATGACGCGGCGGTCCCCACCCACGAGCGTGCCCAGTGCCTCTACCGGACCTACATCGGCACCCTGTTCGCCTGGGCCGCGGCGCCCGAACCGCGCGAGAGTGAACTGCGCGCCGCCCTGCGGCACTCCTGCGCCCTCGCCTGCCCCCTCCCGAAGGAGTCCCCATGACTACCCCGCCATCCCTGTGGTGGCCGCCCGCCCTCCTGGCCGCCGTCCTCCTCGCGGACGCCCTTCTCTCGCAGCGCCCACCCGCCTTCATCTCCTCGTGCCTGCACTCGGTGGGCTTTCCCCGCGAGTGGTGGTGGGTCCTCATCTGGGCGAAGCTACTCGCGACCGCGGGGCTCATCGTCGGGCTGTGGGTCCCCGGCATCGCGCTGGCCTCCGCCACCGGAGTCGTCGCCTACTTCGTGGCCGCCAGCTACGCCCACGTACGCGCCCGCGCCCTCGGGCCGGCATTCTGGGTGAATTGCCTCGGCATGTTGGCGCTGTCCGTCGCGGTCCTCGTCGCGGTGGCGGTGGGCTAGCCCCACCGTGGCACGCCAGAGGGTGCGAGCATCGCAGCGGGCTGCCTCGTGCGGGAGGGGAGGGAGCGGGACAGTGAAAGGCCCGCCGATCGAGTGATCGGCGGGCCTTTCTCCGTGGTAGCGGGGGCAGGATTTGAACCTGCGACCTCCGGGTTATGAGCCCGGCGAGCTACCGAACTGCTCCACCCCGCGTCGTGATTTCCACTGTAGGGGGGAACGGATCAGTTTTCAAACCGAGCCCCGGTGTCCTCCCTCACAGGTCAGCCCTCATCGGTAGCGCCTTCCGCGGGTTCAACCCCGCCCTCGTCCGCTTCCGGGGTGGGCGTGGCCCCGGTGAGTTCCTCCTCGGCTTCCAGGGCATTCTCGAGGGCGCTCTGCAGGTCCGCCTGAGCGTTGCCGTAGGCCGTCCAGTCGCTATTCTGCAGGGCCTCGCCGGAGCGTCGCATCGCGTCGCGAGCGTCCTTCAAGGCCGCGCTGAGCCGCGCGTTCGCTGAGACCTCGGCCGCATCCGGGTCCTCGGGCAGCCCCTCACGATCGGCGTCCACGCCGGCGTCACCGGCCTTCGCGCCGGAGTCGCCGCCAAACACTTGGTCGAGTGCCTCATCGAGGGTCGGCGCGTAGCCGATCTCGTCACCGAAGGCCACGGCCACGCGGTGCAGGAGCGGGAACTGCGTGCCCTGCGCGGACTGGACGTAGACGGGTTGCACGTAGAGCAGACCGTCACCCACAGGCAGGGTGAGGAGGTTACCGCGCAGCACCTGCGAGGCGTTCTGTGCCAGCAGGTTCAGCTCGTTTGAGATGCGCGGAGTCGAGTTGAACATGTTCTGCACCTGTCCGGGGCCGGGCACCGTCAGGTCGCGAGGCAGCTCCAGGATGCGGAGCTGCCCGTAGTCTTCCCGGACTTCTCCCGCCTTGTTACCGGGTTCGGCATCGACGGCGAGGAAGCCGGTCAGCACTTCGCGGTCGGTCCGCCCGCCCGGGATGAAGGAGGAGGTCAGCGAGAACGTCGCCTCATCCTGGCCCGGCATCTTGAGGGTCAGGTAGTAGGGCGGCTGAGCGATCTTGCCGCCGCCCGTCGTCGGGTCGTTCGGGTTGTTCCAGAAGTCGCCACCCGAGTAGAAGGAGGCCGCGTCTGTCACGTGGTAGGAGGTGAGCAGTTCGCGCTGAACCTTGAAGAGATCCTCGGGGTAGCGCAGGTGACTCATGAGCGACCCGGAGATCTCGCTCTTCGGCTTAATCGTGTCCGGATAGACAGCCATCCACGCCTTCAACACGGGATCGTCTTCGTCCCATTGGTAGAGGGTTACCGAGCCGTCGTAGGCGTTCACGACGGCCTTCACGGAGTTGCGGATGTAGTTGATCTGCGCGTTCGGCGCGATCAACTGCTGATCCTGGCTGAGCGAATCGGTGACCGCCTGCTCAAGCTGGGCACGGGCCGAGTAGGGGAAGTTGTTCGACGTGGTGTAGCCGTCGACAATCCAGACGAGCTCGCTCGGCGTGTCCGGGTCGTCGTCGCGGTCCACGATCGCCGGGTAGGTCCGTCCATCCAACGTCAGGTAGGGCGCCACCTTGGCGACCCGCTCGCGCGGCTCGCGATCGTAGAGAATCTGCGATTCGCTCGTCACCCGGTCGGAGAACATAATGTCCCAGGAGCGGAATTTGATCGCGTAGAGCAGCTGGTTCCACAGGTTGCCCACACTCGGGCCGCCGTCACCCGCGAAGGTCGTATTCACCTGGCCATTCGGGGCGCTGTCATCCGGGTAGTCAAGCTCCCAGGGCTCGCTCCCCTCGGGAGCGCCAACGATCGAGTAACTCGGCGTCGCCTCCCCAAAGTAGACGCGCGGTTCGTAGTCACCGAGCACACCCGTTGAGGGGATGCCCTGCTGGAGGAAGGAGGGGCGGCCGTCCGAGGCGGTCATGTTGCCCTTTGCGGCGACCACGCCGAAGCCGTGCGTGTACACGGTGTGGTCGTTCACCCAGGTGCGTTGGGAATCGTCCAGGCCTTCCTGGTTCAGTTCACGCACAGCAATGACGGTGTCCTGCTTGGCGCCGTCGATCTCGTAGCGGTCCACCGCGAGCTGCGGCGCGAAGTTGTAGTACTGCCGGTTTTGCTGCAGCTGGCGGAAGGTGGGCGAGACGATGTTCGGGTCCAGCAGGCGGATCGAGGCCGCCGACTCCGAGTCCTCGCGGAGCTGCCCCGCTTCGGCACTGGTCTTAGCGTCGTAGGTCTGAGTTTCCACTGAGTCCAGACCGTAGGCCGCTCGGGTGCCATCGATGTTGTATTGGATAAACCGGGATTCCGTCTCTACGGCGTTCGGATCGACGCGGAACTTCTGCACGAGCGCCGGATAGGCGAAGCCAAGGACCAGCGCGGAGGCGACCATGAGGGCCACGCCGACGGCGGGCAGCTTCCATGTTCCCTTAAAGGCGGCGATGATGAAGAGCACGACGACGACGAGCGCGATCGCCGCCAAAATGGCCTTCGCCGGCAGGGTCGCGTGGATGTCGGTGTAGCCTGCCCCGGAGAACTTGCCGTTATCCCCCACAAGGAGCGAATAGCGGTCGAGCCAGTAGTTCACCGCCATGAATGCGACCACAAGCGCCCCCGCCAGGGACGCGTGAATACGGGTCGGCCGATCAAGGCTGAGCTTCGGCGACGTGCGCACTCCCCCGTAGACATAGGACACCGCGAGGCCCGCCACCGTGGCGAAGATCGCGAGCATGAGCAGCAGCGAGACGAGCGCCCGGATAAACGGCAGCGTGAAGAGGAAGAAGGAGACGTCGTGCCCGAAGATCGGGTCGACCTCCCCGAAGTCGGTGGAGTTCCACCACAGCAGGACGGTCTGCCATTGGCCGGCGAGACTCGTACCGGAAAACAGCCCCATGATCGCGGGGATCACGATGAAGAGAAAGCGCCGCATGGGGTCGAGCAGTTCGCGGTAGCGAGCCATCGGTGAGCGGGGATCGACGCTGAGCTCGCGTGGACGGCTGCGATAGGCCCAGCTCATGGAGGCCCACAGCACCACCGCGGTGAGGACGAACCCGATGAGGAACATGACCGCCTTCGCGATCCAGGTCGTCCAGAAGACGGAAATGTAGCGTACCTGCGTGAACCAGAGAATCTCCGTGTAGAACTCGGCGAGCGCCCAGAGGGCGAAACCGATCACACCGAGGATGATCAGCGTCAGGAGTAGCGGGCTCGGCTTGCCATCTCGGAACATCGCTGAGGATCCTGGGCGTCCGCCCGGTCCTTGCGGACCCGAGCCTCCTGGCCTGCGAGGCTGGCCAGGGCGCGGACCACCCGCGACGAACATGCCAAAGGGCCCACCCATGGGCGGGGTATTGCGCCGGCGCGGTCCCTCGCCAGCGTTACCGGGCCGCTGGCTATTCGCCTCGAACATAGCGGAAAACAGGCCGCCCGGACCAAAGAACGGGTCCGCGCCCTGAGGATTCGAGCTCTGCTCGTCCCCGCCAGACTCGCCGTCCGGGTCCCAGTCGTCGCCCGGTCCCGGCCGCTGATTCGAGTCCGATGTCACGAGATCTCCATTTCGTCGGATGGCGCCGGGCACACTCCCCGTCGCCGCGGATCTTGTCCTACCCTACGTGAATCGCCCCGAGCGGTCACTTTCGAATCTGGCCCCTCGCGTGGGGTTTGCGATACTAAGACCCATGAGTGAGACACCTGAGGTCCCATCCACCGAAAGGAGTCCGCGCGAATGGGCTCTTGCGGTGTGTACCTCCGAGATCGATACGCACCTCACGGCAATCCCCTGGGACGGGCAGGTCTACCTGTTCGCCCTCATCCGCACCGCCGAAGCCCTCGCGAGTGACCCGGCCTTCGCGGCGGAGGCACCCGCCCACGTGCGTGCGGAGGCAGAGGAGAACCCCGAACATCTGACCGCGGTGGTCCAAGACAACCTACCCGCGGTCGAGACGACCGAGGAACTGCTGGCGACGATCGCGTGGCCGCAGGCCGTGCACGGGGCAGCGATCGCACTCGAGCGGATCGTCCTCCCGCCGCAGGCAGAAGCCGAACTCGGGGCGAACCCCTCTCCCGAGGACTACCTGACACACCCCGACCGCGAGGACGTGCGCATGGTGGTGAGCGCCCTACGCACGGGCGAGACCTGGTCCGTCATCCGAATGCGCCACCACGACGACGAGGTCCTCGGCGGAGCGAACCTCGTCCCCCAGCTCACTGAGGCACTGCACGCAACGCTGCGAGACTAATCGCAGGTGGGAAGCGCCGTGGCTCGGTCGGCGGCGATAGCCTTAACGGCGTCTAGAGCGTCGGCCAGGGTCTCCACCCGCACGCCGGCGAGCCCATCGGGCACGTGGCCTTCGGCGTCGGCACAGTTCGCGGCCGGAATGAGAAAGTACTCGGCTCCATCGCGCTTCGCACCGGCGAGTTTCTGGGCGATTCCCCCGATGGGTCCGACGCTGCCGTCCAACGAGATCGTGCCGGTGCCCGCGACGTCGTGCGTTCCCGTGAGGGGGCCTGGCGTGAGCTTGTCGATGATGCCCAGGGAGAACATGAGGCCCGCAGACGGGCCACCAATCCGATCCCCAACCCCGAAATCGACGCCGAGATCACTGTCCGGGTGGGCGTAGAGCGCGAGCCCGAGCAGAGAGCCCTGGCGTTCGGGCGTGCCGTCCGGAAGGGTCGGCGGCTCGATGGTCGTGACGGTCAGGGGGAGGCGTTGCCCGTCGCGTTCCACCACGATGTCGACCTCGGTAGCCGGCGGGATGGTCGCCATCGTCTGGATGATGTCGCGGTAGCTCGTGCCCGCCACGGGTGTACCGCCGGGCGGCGTCACAGAAAGAAGGATGTCACCAATGTCGACGACGTCGGCCGCACTCGCTCCCTCGGCGATCCCCGCGATCTCCAGGGAGACGACGACGGTACGCCCCATGGCCTCGAGCGCCGCCACGGAGGCGGACTCCTGAGACGAGTTCATCTGGGCGCGTGAGATCTCGCGATTCTCCTCAGCCGTCTGGCCTTCGGGGAAGATGAGTTCACGTGGTGTGATCGCGTCGGTGGAGGTGAAGAAGGCCCGCGTGAGTGGGTAGGCCATGATGACGTCGCCGGGCAGACCCGAGATGGTGACCGTCGTCATGCGCAGCGGTCCGCCAGTGTCCTTCGGGTCGTTCACGGTGATGAGTTCCTCGTCCTGGTAGTCGCCGAGGACATCGATCGTGGGACCGGGATGCTCGATCACGTACGGTAGCGGCGCCACGCAGCAGGCGAGCGCCGAGATCCCGGTGATCAGACGCGCCCACCGGTAGCGTGTCGCGAGGGCGCTCACAAGAGCTCGCAGCCTCGCAGTGTGATGTCCACGTTGCCGCGCACGGCGCGGGCGTACGGGCAGATCTCATCGGCCGCCGTCGTGAGGCGACGCGTGGTGTCCTCATCCATATCGGAATTGGCGACTTCCACATTGACGGAAAACTCACCGGGTGTGCCCTCGGGCACCGGGGCCAGGGTGACGCGCACCTGCCAGCCGTCAGTCGTGAGGTCCTCCGCCTCAGCCACCTCGTCTAGGGCCGCGGCAAAGCTCGCCGCATAGGCAAGAGCGAAGAGCTGGTTGGGGGTGGTCCCGTGTCCGTCTCCTCCACTCTCACGCGGCACACGCACGTCAAGAGAGATTTCGGGCTGCTCGGAAAAGAGCGAGCAGTTGCGTCCTCCGGTCGCGACGGCGACAGCGCTTGGGCTCTTCGGTGAATCGTTCATAGACGTATCGCACCACCGCTAGCCGGCCAATGCAACCGCCGCTACGCCCTCAGCTGATCACCCAGGCGTCGCCCTCGATTCCCGCGGTGGGCGCCGGTAGGCTGAGGGTTCAGCTATGAGGGGGAATCCGTGAGCGATACGCATCATTCTCAGCCTGACGACGACCGATCGTGGCTGGCGTTCCTGAACCAGTTCCTCGGGCCTCAGGGGGCGCAAGAAGCTCTCAACGCCATGCGGCAGGCGGGCATCGACCCGGACGCGATGGGGGCCGCCGCGGGCCTACCCAATGACCCCAGCCAGCTCAGCGCCATGATCGGGCAGATGCAGCAGATGCTCTCCGATGCCGGAGACAACCCCATCAATACGACGCTGGCGCGCGAGATGGCCCGCCAGGTCCTCGCGCAGAACGCCTCCGGGGAATCGGTGATCGTTCAATCCCAGCACGCCCAGTACACGCAGGCCCTGCAGGTTGCGGACCTGTGGCTCGACACGGTGACCGATTTCGCGCCCAGCTCTGGTACCCGCTCGGTCGCTTCGCGCCACGACTGGTTGGAGGCCTGCTCCGAGACCCTGTTGTGGCTTGCGGAACCGGTCGCGGTCCACATGGTGGAAGCCATGGTGCAGACCATGTCCGGACAGCTCGGCGCACCCGGCATGCCCCTCGAACTCGCCGAAAGCCCAGGGGCCGGTCAGTTCGCGTCCTCCCTGCTGCGGCCGATGGCTGCGGCGGCGTTCGGCGCCCAGCTCGGTCACGCCATCGGTACCCTGGCCTGTGAAGTCTTCGGCTTTTGCGACATCGGTATCCCGCTCGCGTCGCATCACCGCACGGGCCTCGTAGCCGCGAACGTGGAAGCCTTCGCCGACGATCTGGAGATTCCCTTCGAGGAAGTCCTCCAATTCCTTGCCCTGCGCGAAGCTGCCGCCGGCCGGCTCTATTCGGCCGTCCCCTGGCTGGACTCCCACGTGAGCGCGATCATTCGCACGTACGCGGAGGGCATCACGATTGATATGGAGGCACTCACCGAGGCGCTGCGCTCCGTCGACCCAACGAACCCCGACTCGATCCGTGCCGCCATGAGCGGTGGTCTCTTCCAAATGGCGCAGAGCCCCGAGCAGCAGGCGGCCCTGGCCCGTCTCGAAACGGCGCTCGCGGTCGTCGAAGGCTGGGTTGACGTCGTCACCGAGCAAGCGAGTCGCGCCCATCTGCCCAATGCCCACGCCCTCGCGGAGATGATCCGGCGCCGCCGCGCGACCGGTGGTCCTGCCGAGCACGTCTTCGCCTCCCTCGTGGGCCTAGAACTGCGTCCCGCCCGTCTGCGCGACGCCGCCCGCCTGTTCACCCTCGTGCAGCGCGAACGGGGCATCGAGGGCCGCGACCAGCTCTTTAGTCACCCCGATCTCATGCCGAGTTCCGCCGATCTGGACGACCCCGATTCCTTCCTCGCGATGCGCGAGGCGGAGGCGGACGCGGAAGCGGATTTCGACGCTGGCCTCCAGGCCATCTTGGATGGGACGTTGCCCTTCCATGACGCTGCGAGCGCCCACGACGCCGAGACGCACGAGGATCCCTCCATCGACGGCGATGAGCGCTCTAAGAGCGACGAGGACCCCGACGAGAGGCGGGGCTCCTAGCCTCTCGGGCTCGGGACACTTATCCACAGGGGCGGCCCCACCCCTGGCCCAAGGGGCGCGCACACGCTGTACTTCGGGTATGGCAACCACGGTTCTGCTCACGCGCCCGAACGGAGACGTTCAGGTGGGCCTGCCCGGTGGCCCCTGGCCCGTGCGGGTGCTGCACGGCCTCGGCCCGCGGGTGGCGCGAGCCCTCGAGGATCGGATCTACGGCAGCCGCCACCCCATCGTGCTGGACCGCGCTGAGCAGACCCGGCTGGAGGGCGTACTCACGGAGCTGAAGCGCCTCGGCCATCTCGGAGCTCCGCGCCCATCTCCCCTCGGTGTCCTCGCAATGGACGCCCATCGTCTCACTGCGCGCGTCGCGCACCTCGCTCTGGACGCCGGCCAGGACGTGCGCCTGGACAGCCACCCCTCCCCCGTGTGCCGCCCGAAGGCACGCACCGAGTTGCGCAGAGCTATTGCGCGGGTAGCCCCTCCTGAAACCGACGCGCCGGTGAGGGCCGTCCTTACGTGTTCACATCTTCCCGATCCGGCACGCATCGCCCCACTCATGCGCGAAGACGTGCCATTCGTAGTGCTGAGTGTCGATCCCTATCGCGTGGAGGTCTCCCCCCTCGTCATGCCCGGGGCGACGCCGTGCCCCACCTGTCGGGAATTGCATCGGGCAGAGCGGGATCGTGAGCACTACTTCCTCGCCACTCAGTTGCGGCTTCGCCCCTTGCCCGCCATCCCGGCACACACGATCGACCTCGCCGCCGCGCAGGCGTATCTCACGCTCACCCAACAGCCCAAACCCGCCCCCGCTGGTATCGCCCTGCGAATCGACCTCGCGACGGGGCAGGCGCGCCCGAGCGTGTGGCGGGCCCACCCCGAGTGTCCGTGCCGCTCACCGCTTGCGGGAACGCCGCGCTCTTTGCACCCACGTTCCTCAGAGCGCGGCGCCGCCGGAGAGCAGGTGCCACCCGGTGCGGCGCATCCACGGACCTGAGCGCTGAGGTGGTCTTTACTCGATCCCGCGAGACCGCCGGGAGAGCAGCGCGCTGGAAGGCGTGATGGTGGCCTTAGCTCGCTTCACCTTCGTATGTTGAGGACGTGGGTGGGCGACTCGCTAAGCCATCTCTGTCGGCCCTTGGCACGATTGCACCACCATTGTCATAACTCGCCGACGTCCCCAAAGTAGGTGGCGGCGTCGATGGCGCCACCGTCGGCATCGAATTCGTCGCGGACCGCCTGGGCAAGAGCGTCGTCGTGCAGGACGTCGAATGCGGTACGGGCAAGTGCGTAGGTCGCATCGGCGACGGCGCGCCAGGCTGCGGGTGAGCCCGCCGCCTCCTCGAAGGCACGCGTGTGCAACGCGACCGAGTCGGGTGAGATTTTGACGAGCGGGTGGATGCCCGGCACCCGGTAGCTGACGTTGCCAAAATCGGTCGACGCCGCGATGGTCTCGGGCAGTACGCCCGACGGAATCAGGTCGCGGCCCCGCTCCGCCATCGCCGCCGCGAACCGCGCCTCAAGGGGAGCGTTGCCCCGCACCGGAAGGCTCGGCGGGTGCTCATCCCAGATGAAATCGAGCGCGCATCCCGTCATGAGGGCTGCACCCCGGAAGACGTGATGCACCCGCGTCGAGAGGTCGGCAAGTGTGTCGGGGTACTTCGAGCGTACGTAGCCAGACAGTTCGGCGCTGTCCGCGATGACCGAGGCTCGTTGCCCACCCGAGGTGATGATGGCGTGGAGGCGATCAACGGGCAGAATCTGTTGGCGGAGCAGCGCCAGCCCCTGATAGGCGAGGGAGGCGGCATCGAGCGCGTTGCGTCCCATGAACGGCTGGGAGGAGGCATGGGCGCTCACGCCCGTATAGCGGGCCCGGAACACGCGCCGGCCGAGCCAGACCTGGCGCGTCGCATCAAACCCGTAGGGATGGACCATGAGGGCGGCATCGAGGCCGTCGAAGGCGCCGGCGCGCGCGAGGTATTCCTTACCGGAGTGGCCCTCTTCCGCAGGAGTACCGATCCAGCGGATCGTGCCCGGCACCTCGATGCCTCGGCGGCGCAGTTCGTGCAACGCCAGATAGGCGCCAAGGCCGCTGGCCGCGATGACATTGTGGCCGCAGGCGTGGCCGAGTTCGGGCAGAGCGTCGTATTCGGACAGCAGCGCGACGCTCCGGCCTGCCTGGGCGGCCTCGATTGCGTGGCCGGCGGTCTCTAACCCATAGCAGCCGACCTCAACGTCCACTCCGTGGCGCCTCGCCAGCGTGGCCAACTGCCGGATGGAACGGTGCTCGGCGAACGCGACTTCGGGGTGGGCGTGCAGGTCGCGCGCGAGATCGTTCAGCTCGGGTGCGAGGTCCTCCACGATCGCGGTCAGGGCCGCGCGCACCGCCGGTGGGGTGGGTGCGTGTGAGGAGCTAGGGTGCGGCGCGGCGGCGACGTCGCGCTCGAGCTCGGCACTGACGTGGCGTACGTAGCCGTCGTAGGGTTCCTCGATCTGCGGCGTAGAGCTCATCTCGGCCATCCTTTCCGGTCACCCCCACCGGGGCCGTTAGGACCCGATAATTCGTAAGATATCGCCGCCGTAGCGCTCGAGTTTGGTGGCGCCAACGCCGCGTAGCAGGGAGAGCTGACGAAGGTTCCTCGGCTGCGCCTGCGCGATCGCGAGCAGGGTGGCGTCGTGCAGGACAGTGTAGGCGGGCCTGCCACTCTCGCGGGCGAGGTCCGCGCGCCATTCGCGCAGCGCCTCGAAGCAGGCCTGGGCGTCGGGATCCATCGCCTCAAGAGCATGGCGCGTACTCGCCTGACGCTCGGCGCGCGGGGCGCGCTCCGGAGCCTCTTCTTCGGGCCAGATACGGGCGAGGAAGCGGGTGCGCGAGCGCGCGGAGCGTCCGCCGGAGCGGGAGGTCGAATAGCTGAGCCGCAGGTGCTCGCGGGCGCGCGTCACCCCCACATAGAGGAGACGACGCTCCTCTTCGATCTCCTCGGGGGTCTCCGCCATGGAGATCGGTAGGAGCCCCTCACGCAGCCCCACGAGGAAGACCGCGTCCCACTCGAGCCCCTTAGCGGCATGCATGGAGGCGAGCGTCACGCCCTCCAGCGTGGGGGCGTGCTGATTCGCCGCACGATCCTCGAGCTCGCTCACATACTCCTCGAGGGTCGCGCCGCGCCTCGCGTGCAGCTCGTCAGCAAGAACGACGAGCGCGTTCATCGCGTCCCACCGCTCCCGCATCGCGCCCGCCTGGCTGGGAGCGACCGGGGCCCAGCCGGTCTGGGAGAGCACATCGCGTACCGCACGCGGCATATCGTTTTGATCGCCCTGGTTGCGCGCGCCCCGCAGCATGACCAGAGCCCGGCGGACCTCGGCACGTTGGAAGAATCGTTCCCCGCCGCGAACCTGGTAGGCGATGCCGGCAGCCGTGAGCGCCGACTCGAAGGCCTGTGACTGGGCATTAGTCCGGTAGAGGATAGCGATCTCCGAGCGCGCGACACCCTCCTCGATGAGCGCCGCGACCTGCTCTGCCACGCCGGAGGCCTCGGCGTCATCGGACGGGTAGGCATGGTATTGGACGGGCACCGATGAGGGACGCTGCGCGACGAGGCGCACGGCCCCCGGAGCCATCCTGTCCGGGGCGATCTCCAGGAGCCGGTTCGCGACGTCAACGACCTGTGGGGTGGAGCGGTAATCCCGGTTCAACTCCACCCGCCGCGCGTGCGGGTAACGGTCCGTGAATCCCGTAAGGAAGGCGGGACTCGCCCCCGTGAAGGAGTAGATGGTTTGGGAGACGTCGCCGACGACGCACAGGTCGTCACGATCCCCGAGCCATAGGTCGAGCAGGCGCTGCTGCAGGGGCGAGACGTCCTGATATTCGTCCACAACGAAGTGGCGGTATTGGCGGCGGATCTCGGTGGCGATATCCGGCTTGTCGACAAGCAGGCCGACGAGGACCAGGAGCACGTCCTCGAAATCCATCGCGCCCCGCTCCGTTTTTACATCCTCGTAGGCAGCGATCAGTGAGGAAATGGTAGCGGCGTCGACGCCGGCGACGTCGGCCCGGCCCGCCGCGATCGCACGGCGCTGATAGTTCTCGGGGGCGACGAGCTGGACCTTCGACCATTCAATTTCGACGGCGAGGTCGCGCAGCTGGGCACGATCGGTGCCAAGTCCGAGACGGCCCGCGGCCTCCGCCACCAGCCCTGCCTTGTGTTCCACGATCCGGGGAAAGCCCGCGCCGATCGCCCGTTCCCAAAAGAAGCGCAGCTGGCGCAGCGCCGCCGAGTGGAACGTGCGAGCCTGCACCCCCGACACACCGAGATCACGCAGCCGCGAGCGCATTTCGCCCGCGGCGCGAGCCGTGAAGGTGACGGCGAGCACGTTCGTCGGACGGTAGATCCCGCGGAGCACGCCGTTGGCAATGCGGTAGGTGATGGCGCGGGTCTTGCCGGTGCCAGCCCCCGCGAGCACACACAGGGGGCCGCTGAGGTGTTCGGCGACCTCACGTTGATCGGGGTCGAGTGCGTCGAGCAGTGCCATCGGCACTATTCTCGCAGCCCACTGCCGTACGTCGAATTGTCCACAGCACGTACCTGGCCGACCGGGCGCCCGTGGCCGAGGATCTCGCTGCGAACCGCCGTGCGGGCGGCTGAGGCATCCACGCCGGGGAGCTCCAAGACGCCGTCGGACTCGAGTGCCGCGAGCAGGCTCACACCGGCAGCCCGGGCATTGCCGTCTGCGATTTTCACAGCGAAGGCACGGCCATCAGGCAGGGCGGCCGCGATCACGCCTTCGGCACCGTCCTTCGCGATGAGGCCGGGGATCGCGCGCATGAGGTCGGTGACGACGCGGCCGGTCCCACCCACGGCCTGCGGGTGGCGGCGCATGGCATCGGCCACTGCGGCGCGTCTCGTGCCGCTGCGCGCCGACGCGAGAGCCGCGAACATGCGGGCGAGCCCCATCAGGGAGATTCCGAGAGCGGGCGCACCGCATCCGTCGACGGTGCGCCGCGCCACGGGTTCGCCGGCGAGGTCCGCGAGGGTCTCCTCCACGAGGACCTGCAGGGGATGGCCGACTTCACGGTAGGTGGCGGTGTCCCAGCCCGCGGCGCGACAGGCCGTGAGCATCGCGGCGTGTTTGCCCGAGCAGTTCTGTGCGAGGGATTCCTTCCCACGCCCCGCCGCGATCCAGGCGAGGCGCGCCTGCTCACCGAGCGGATAGTCCGGCGTGTTGTCGAGCTGATCGACGCCGAGGTCCGCCTGCTCCAGCATGGCGCGTACTCCCGCCAGATGGGTGTCCTCCCCCGAGTGGGAGGCGCAGGCGAGGGCGAGGTGCTCGCCAGTCAGGTCCGCGCCGGCGCGCAGGCACGCGAGCGCCTGGGCTGGTTTCAGGGCGGAGCGGGGCAGGATCGGGGCGTGCACATCACCGCACTGACGGGTGGCGGCGCCGTCCGCATCCAGGGCAATGAGAAGACCGTGGTGGACCGATTCGACGACACCGCTGCGGACCACGTGGGCGAGGAGCGGGGCGTCGGACAGAGCAGTGGCAGACATGCCCCCAGCCTAGGGCCTAGCCGTTCTGCCAGTCGGCGACCAGGGAGCGGGCGACGGAGATTCCCGACGGCAGGCGCATCTGTCCACGCTCGATGAGGTCGGTGACCTCGGTGCGCGAATAAAAGGCGGCCTCGGCGATCTCCACGCCGTCAACGCGCGGAGTGGGCGTGCCGTGAACGCGCGCGGTGAAGGCGCACATGAGGGAGCGCGGGAACGGCCAGGGCTGGGAGCCGCGGTAGCGGACCGAATGCACCCGCACGCCGGCTTCCTCCCACACCTCTCGGCGTACGGCAGCCTCGAGGGATTCCCCCGGTTCGACGTAGCCGGCGAGCACCGAAAAGCGTCCGGCCGGAAAGTGAGCGGCGCGCGCAAGCAGAAGTCGGTCCACTTCATCGGTGACCGCCACGATGATGCACGGATCGGTGCGAGGATAGCGTTCCGCCCCGCAGTGTGGGCACCGGTAAACCCAGCCGGCCTCGCGCAGGTCCTGGCTCGCGGCGCAGCGCACGCAGCGGGTCTCCTCGTGCCACTGGCGCAGCGCGACGGCGACCGCCGCGAACGTGGCATCCACGGGGGTGAGGCGCAGTCCGCATTCGCGCAAGCCGACCACCTCGATGCCCGAACGCTCCTCTCCCGTCGACCCGGCCGCGTACGGGTCTGCGAGCGTGGCGCTCGGTGCCTGCCGCGCGGCCTCGGGGCCGTCGACCAGCACGAGGGGGCGGTTCTCGACGCGGCCGAGATAGGCGAGGGGGCGGCGCCCGGCCAGTGGAGCGATGACGCGCCCGCCCCCGTGCACCGACAGGGCGCCGGAAGGGGCGACCGCGATCGCGAGGGCTGCCCGATCTCGCGCAAGCTGGTCGAGAAGACCTTCCTGCGCGCGGCGCGGCGTATCGAGGTCGATCGCGGTGGCGGCGAGGGCCATCGGCAGCGTCGCGCTCATGCGTTCTCCTCACGGTGTGCGCGGGCAATGGTGGCCTGCCCAAGGACCCGGGTGCCCCGATAGACGACGATCGACTGACCCGGCGCGATCCCGCGCAGCGGCTCACCAAGCTCCACATGGAGACAAGTGCTGTCGCGCTCAACCCGGGCATCAATCGCGCGTCCGTGAGCTCGGACCTGCACGCTCACTCCGGGTGCCGCGGCGTCGTCGTCGTTCGCGAGCCACACGACGTCGTCGGCCACAATGCGACGAACACTCAGCGCCTCCTTCGGACCGACTCGCACCGTGTTGGCGGCGGGGTCGACTTCCAGGACGTAGCGCGGCCGCCCGTCCGGCGCGGGGACGGTGAGGCCGAGGCCGCGCCGCTGGCCCACGGTGTAGGCGTAGGCGCCGCGGTGTTCGCCGATCTCAGCACCGTCCATGTCGAGAATTGCACCGGGTCGCTCTCCGAGCCGCGAGCGGAGAAAACCGGAGGTGTCACCATCCGCGACGAAACAGATATCGAATGAATCGGGTTTCGCGCTTACCCGCAGCCCGCGTGCCTTTGCCTCGGCGCGTACCTCGTCTTTGCTGCCGACGTCCCCGAGTGGGAAGAGCGCACGCTCGAGCCCCTCCCGGCCCATGACGGCGAGCACGTAGGACTGATCCTTGGCACGGTCGCGCGCGCGGTGCAGTTCCGGGCCGTCATTGCCGGGACGCAGGGCCGCGTAATGGCCCGTACACACGGCGTCGAAACCGAGCGCACGCCCCCGCTCGAGCAGCGCCGCGAACTTGATGTGTTCGTTACAGCGCACGCACGGATTGGGAGTCCGTCCGGCCTCATACTCGGCGAGGAAATCCGCGACAACACGCTCCTCGAAGTCATCGGAGAGGTCCCACACGTAATACGGAATGGAAAGGGTGGCAGCCGCACGTTGGGCATCGGAGGCGTCCTCGATCGAGCAGCACCCACGCGAGCCCGTCCGGTGCTGGGCCCGGGACTTTGACAGTGCCATGTGCACGCCGACCACATCGTGGCCGGCCTCGACGGCCCGCGCCGCCGCCACCGCGGAGTCAACTCCGCCTGAGAGCGCAGCAAGAACCTTCATCGCCGACCTCCTCGGGCGGCACGGGCCGCCTCGATAATGCCGGGAAGGGCCGCGATTGCTGCCTCAACCTCCGCCTCAGTGGTGTTCCAGCCCAGGGAAAGACGCAGCGGAGCGACGGACTCGTCCGCGCCGTAGCCGAGGGAGGTCACGACGTGGGAAAGGGATTGTACGCCGGCGTGGCAGGCCGACGAGGAGGTCGCGGCGATGCCGGCGAGGTCCGCGAGCATGAGGAGCGCCTCGGCATCCGCGTCGCACACCACGAGGTGGACGAAGCCGGGCAGAACACCCGCATCGACGTCGGCGTCCGGGTCTGGTCCGGTAAGGCGAACCCCAGGCAGGAGGCGCAGCGCGTGCCGCAGGCGCGTGACGTAGGAGGCGAGGCGCGCGCTGGTTTCGGCACGCGTGGCCTCGGCCTCCGCAAGAGCCGTGGCCAGTGCGACGGCTCCGGCCACATCGAGGGTGCCGGAGCGCACGCCACGCTCCTGGCCCCCGCCCGGACGGATGTCGATCAGGGGGGTATCGGTCCGGGCGAGGAGCACCCCGGTACCAACCGGCGCCCCGATCTTGTGGCCCGTGAGAGAGAGGGCACTGAGGTGCGCGTTGGTGAAGTCCACCGGTACACGCCCAACGGCCTGGACGGCGTCGCTGTGCACGATCGCGCCCGCGCTCGCGGCGAGCTCGGCGGCCTCGGCGACGGGCTGCAGCACCCCGGTCTCGTTATTGGCCCACTGCACCGTGAGTAGGGCGAGCCCTTCCTCGCATGCGATGCGCACGCCATCCAATTCGAGCCGCCCGTCGGGTCCGCAGGCTAGCGCCACCGCGGGCATCCCGTAGAGTTCTTCAGCGGCGCGGGCGGCGCCGCGTACGGCGTCGTGTTCGATCTCGGCGTATGCGAGGCGCCCACCGACACCCCGCCGGGTGAGGGCTCCCGCCGTGCCAAGCATCATGAGGGCGTCGGCCTCCGAGCCCCCCGAGGTGAAGATCACCTCGGCCGGGCGTGCTCCCATGAGCTCCGCGATCTGTTCGCGGGCCTGTTCGAGACGCTCGCGGGCGGCGCGCCCCACCTGGTGCAGTGAGGAGGGGTTGCCTGACCGGCTCGCCTCCCGGGCGTAGGCCTCGACTGCCGCCGGACGGGCCGGCGCGGTCGCGGCATGATCGAGGTAGGCGACGCTCACGCCCCGAGGGCCTCGAGGAGCTGGGGGACGACGTCGTTCAGGTCACCGACCACGCCGAAGTCACACATCTCGAAGATGGGCGCCTCCGAGTCGGTATTCACGGCGACGACGATGGCGGAATTGTGCATGCCCACCGTGTGGTGGACGGCGCCCGAGACACCGAGACCGATGTAGATCTTGGGGCGGATGCTCACGCCGGTCTGGCCAATCTGCGCGGTGTGCTCAATCCACCCCTCGTCGGTCGCGACGCGGGTGGCCCCGACTGCAGCACCGAGGCGTTCAGCAAGCTGGCGCACGAGCGTGAAGTCACCCTCGACGCCCCGGCCCCCGACGACGACAATATCCGCAGTCGGCAGCGGGACCTCATCGCCCGTGTCCTGGCGGGTGCGCTCGAGGATCTCGATCGCGCCGGCCGCCTCCGGCAGGGCGACGTCGAGGTCGGTCAGCTGTGGCGCACCGGGCACGGTCTCGGGCTCGATGAGACCGGGGGTGAAGGCGACGACGGCGGGGGTGCGCAAGAACTCGCACGTGGAGGTCCACGAGCCGGCAAGGACCGTGCGCGTGACGACAAGCTTGTCACCCTCGCGGCGGATCGCTGAGGCGTCGGTCATGACTCCGGCGTCGAGCAAACTAGCGCTGTAGCCCGCGAGCTCACGGCCTGCGAAGGAGGCCTCGGTGAGGATCAGGTCGGCACCCGAGTGCTGCGCGGCCGTGACGATGGCGTGGGCTCCGGCGACGACACTCGTAAAGTCGGCGCCACCCTCGGGACGGTAGGCGCGCACCGCGCCGAGCCCCTCGAGAGGTGCCTCGCCCGTGAGGTCGAGTACCTCAAGGTCACCGAGGGCGCGAGCGGCCGTGGCAAGTTCCGCCGACACGCCCGGCTCCGGGGTGCGGATCACGAGGAGGGTCAACACTTACATCACCTGCTTGAGGTAGTCGGCGAGGCGTGTGCCACCATCGCCGGTATCGGTCACGATCGTGCCCTGTTCGCGGGCCGGGATGGGACTGGCGTCACGCACGCGCACGCCCGCTCCTGAGGCACCGAGCAGGGCGCCAGCATCCGCCTCGACGTCATCGGCAAGCCCGAGCTCAGCGAGGTCGATCTCGGTGACGGGCTTCTTGCGGGCCGCCATCATCGCCTTAAACGCAGGAATGCGCGGCTCGTTCACCTGGTCGGTGACCGACACGACGGCGGGCAGGCGCACCCGCACGCTCTCGTCGATACTGTCGACCGTACGCTCGATGGTCGCAGTCGTGCCATCGCACTCCAGGCGGGAGGCAACGGAGGCAACGGGCCAGCCGAGGTCTGCCGCGAGCGCGGCCGGGACAACCGAGGTTTCGCCGTCGGAGGAGGCCATGCCCGCGAGCACGAGGTCGACGTCTCCGAGAGTGCGCACCGCCGCGGCCAGTACGCGGGCCGTCCCCAGAACATCGGTGCCGGTGAGCCGTTCGTCGCACACGTGCAGGCCCGAGTCGGCTCCCATCTGCAATGCGCGACGCACCGCGTCCACGGCGTCCTCGGGCCCCATAGTGACGGCGACGACCTCACCGCCGATTTCCTCAACGAGGGAAACGGCGGCCTCGACGGCGTTCTCGTCTAGTTCGTTGATGACGTCATCCTCGCCGCGCACGAGGTGGCCGTCTTCGATCCGGCGTTCCGATTGGACGTCCGGAACATGTTTGACCAGTACTGCAACCTTCATGCGCTCCACCTTGCCACGTCCGCCCCGAGGCGACTAGCGAGAGAGCGAACGGGTGGGCGAACCTCACATCGCGCGCGGGTGCTTTTCCCGCGCGAGCGGGCGCGCGTTGTGGATAATTGAGCCCGTGACACTTCCCGTACGTTCCAGGCCCCAGCCCGTGACGCGCCCGGCGACCGATCGTGGTCGGCTCGGCGTCCATCGGGTCGATGGTGGCGTCGACGTCGCGGTCTATGCGCCGCGGGCGACCGCCCTTGAAGTGTGTTTTTTCCGATCCGACGGGGACGGCGAGGTAGAAGAGCCTTGGCTGCTCGAAGGCCCCGTCCACGGAGTCTGGCATGGGCACGTCCCAGGCATCCTCGGCGGCACCCCTTACGGCTTCCGTGCGTACGGCAAGTGGGACCCTGCCTCCGCACAGCGGTTCAATCCGCACCGACTCATGCTGGATCCCTATGCACGCGGCATCACGGGGCAGGTCGAGCTCGGAGACGCAATCTATGACTATGAGCGAGCCGGCGGGGCGAATACCTACCCCACCCAGCCGAGCACGCGCGACACGATTGGCTCGGCCGCACGCGGCGTCGTCACCGAGACTGTCTTTTCCGCCCGCCACTCACGCCCACGTCACCAGTGGCGAGATACGGTGATCTACGAGGGGCACGTCAAGGGCCTCACCATGCACCACCCCGGGGTGCCAGCCCACCTGCGCGGCACCTACGCGGGTCTCGCCCACCCCGCCTTCGTGGATCACCTCACGAGGCTCGGCGTCACCGCCCTGGAACTGCTGCCCGTGCACGCCTCCGCTCCCGAGCCCTTCCTGAAGGACAAGGGCCTCGTGAACTACTGGGGCTACAACACGCTCGCCTTCTTCGCCCCCGAACCGAGTTACGCAAGCGAGCAGGCACAACGAGGCGGGGCCCAGGCCGTGATTGAGGAGTTCACCGGCGCGGTAGAGCTCCTGCACCAGGCGGGCATCGAGGTGATTCTCGACGTCGTCTACAACCACACGTGCGAGGCCGGAATCGACGGACCGAGTCTGTCATTGCGGGGGCTCGATGAGGCAGGCTACTACCTGCACGAGCCGGACGGCCACCTCACCGACTACACGGGCTGCGGAAATACGCTCGACTTCCGGCGTACGCGGGTCGTCCAGCTGGCGCTCGACTCGTTGCGCTACTGGGCGCGCGACGTCGGGGTGGATGGTTTCCGGTTCGATCTGGCCGTCACGCTCGGCCGCCATCGTGAGCAGTTCACCGATCACCACCCCTTCCTCACGGCGCTCGCCACCGACCCGGTGCTGCGCGATGTCAAGCTCATCAATGAGCCGTGGGACCTCGGGCCGAACGGCTGGCGCACGGGCCAGTTCCCGGCGCCAATGGCGGATTGGAACGACCGGTTCCGTGACACGCTGCGCACCTTCTGGCTCGCCGATGCGGACCGCCTGAGCCACGATGTCGCTCCATCCTCGCTTGCCGACCTCGGCAACCGGCTGTCCGGCTCCGCCGACCTGTTCTCCTATGGGGACAACCCCGGTGGGCGCGGCCCGCTCGGCTCCATCAACTACGTCACCGCCCACGACGGGTTCACCCTGGCGGACCTCGTGAGTTACAGCCACAAACACAATGCTGCGAACGGCGAAGACAACCGTGACGGCACCGATCGTAACCTGTCGTGGAATCACGGTGAACCGGAGGGCTCCTGTCCGGGGAACTCGGCCGCGAAGCGCCGCTCCATCCGTAACCTCCTCGGCTCCCTGCTCGTCTCGGCAGGGGTGCCGATGATCACGGCCGGCGATGAGTTCGGCCGTACCCAGGGCGGCAATAACAACGCCTACTGCCAGGACAACGACACTTCCTACCTCTCGTGGGACCACGCCCCCTGGCAGGAGGACCTGCTCGCAACGAGCGCCTACCTCGTTGAGCTACGACGCTCAACCCCGGCGCTGCGGCCGATCCGGTTCGCGTCCGGTCGGCCGGCCCGCGGCGATTCCATGCCGGACCTCACCTGGTTGCAGGCCAACGCGGAACCGCGATTGTCCTCCGCGTGGCACGACCCCTATGACCGAGCCCTGCAGATGCTGCGCTCCGGGCGTGGACGCGGTCCGGACGCCCTCGTCGTCTTCAATGGCTCCATGGACGAGGTTGAGGTGACCCTCGCCGTCGGTCGTACGATGGAGAATAATGGCTCGGGTACCCGAGCCGAGGGATGGCGCCTCACCTGGGACTCCACATGGGAGCGGCCCACCTCGCAGGCCGGGCCCGTGCTGGAGGCGGCCGGTCGGGTGCGTCTGGCGCCCCTGTCGATGCAGATCTACCTCTCCGAAAGGACACCATGAGCTCCGAAGCGGATTTCGCTCAGGCCACCTCGAGCGCGTCACTCGCGCGCACCCGCGAACGTTCGGCGCACATCGAGAAGCAGATCGAGCAGGATCCTTCCCGCTTCCGTGTGCTCACCGGCGACCGTCCGACGGGGGCCCTGCATCTCGGACACTACTTCGGGACGCTCAAGAACCGTGTCGAGATCCAAAACCGGGGCGTCGAGACCTGGATCCTCGTGGCCGACTACCAGGTCATCACCGATCGCGATGGCGTGGGTCCCATCCGCGAGCGAGTCCTCGGCCTGCTCGCCGATTACCTCGCCTGCGGAATCGATCCCGAACGTGCGACGATCTTCAACCATTCGGCGGTCCCGGCACTGAACCAGCTGATGTTGCCGTTCCTCTCCCTGGTTACCGAGGCCGAACTGCATCGCAATCCGACGGTTAAGGCCGAACTGGAGGCCTCCGAGGGCCGCGCAATGTCCGGCCTGCTGCTCACCTACCCCGTCCACCAGGCCGCGGACATCCTGTTTTGCAAGGCGAATCTCGTGCCGGTCGGCAAGGACCAGGTTCCCCACCTCGAGCAGGCCCGGGTGATCGCGTCCCGGTTCGATAAGCGCTACGGTCGCGTGGACCCGAAGCGTCCCGTCTTCCGCCGCCCCGAGGCGCTCCTGTCGGAGGCCGCCTCGGTACTCGGCATGGATGGCCAGAAGATGAGCAAGTCCCGGAAGAACACGATCGAACTTGGGATGGACGCCGACACCACGGCCAAAGTCTTGAAGAAGGCGGTTACCGACTCAAACCGCGTCATCACCTACGATCCGCAGGCCCGCCCGGAGGTCTCCAACCTGCTCCTGATTGCCTCGATGTGCACCGGGGAAGCCCCCGAAGCCATTGCCGAACGAATCGGTGATGGAGGCGGAGGCGCGCTGAAGGCCGAGGTGACGGCCGCGGTGAACGATCACCTTGCGCCCATCCGCGCTCGCCGGCGCGAGCTCGCCGGCGACGA
>JAUNVA010000011.1:0-9865 GCA_030537895.1 Bowdeniella nasicola | reverse complement strand
CTGCATCGCGGCAATGAACGCGCGAACGAGGTAGCCGAGCACACGCTCGCCGAGGTGCGCGCCGCCATGCAGATGGACTACTGATCCCTACCTGACTCGCCAGCGGTCGAGCTTGTCGGCCGGCCCGACGACGAGGACGGTGTCCCCTTCGGTCACGAACGTCTCGGAGTGGGCCGTCTCCCAGGAGCCATTCGGGTCGCGCACGGCGACCACCGTGATGCCTTCGGCACGCCGCAGCGCAGTCTCCCCCAGGGTCTGACCGACCAGATCCTTCGGCGCGAGGGTCGCGACGAGCGCAAAACCATAGCCCAGCTCGATGTAGTCCAAGAAGGACTGGGACACCACATGAGCGGCGCGTCGTCCCATATCGCTTTCGGGATAGAAGACGTGCTCAATACCCATCTGGGTGAGGATCTGGCCCTGCTCGGGACTGGAGGCCTTCGCCCACACCTCGATGCCGCCGATCTTCAACAGGACGGACGCCGTGAGAATGGAGGCCGCGAGGTTTGAGCCGATCGCGACAACGGCGGTGGAAAACTCCGGTACAGAGAGTTGACGCAGCACTTCCTCGCTGGTGCCGTCCCCTCGCACGACGTGGGTGAGGTGGGGCGCAACCTTCTGAACGCTCGCCTCATCGTTGTCGATGGCGAGGACCTCCACGCCACACCGTTCGAGTTCTTTCGCGATAGCAGCGCCGAAGCGGCCAAGACCGATGACGACGACGCCGGATCGTGCGGCCTCGCCGTGCCGCACGTTCTTAAAGAGTTGAGCCATGGGGCGTCCTTTCGTGTGCGTGCCCTAGCCGATGAGGGGACGCTCTTTGGGGTATTCGTATAGGCGGGTTCGTTTGCGTAGCGCAAGGGCCGTCGCGATGGTCAGGGGCCCCATCCGACCGATGAACATCAGGGCGGCGAGGACCAGCTGGATGCTCACGGGAAGGTGCGGCGTGATGCCCGTGGACAGGCCGACGGTGGCGAAGGCGCTCACGGCTTCGAAGAGAGCGCGATCGAGCCCGAACGCGGTACGGATCATGATCGCGAAGGTCACGGTGAGTACCGCGATGGCGGACAGCGTGATGACCGTGATGGCCTGGCGATGTACGGCGCGGTCGAGTCGACGCCCCAGGATCTCGACCGACCGCTCCCCGCTCACCTCGGTCCACACGATGTACAAGAGTACGAGCGCCGTCGTGATCTTGATGCCTCCGGCGGTACCGGCCGGTCCCGCCCCCACGAACATGAGCATGTCAGTCATGACCCAGGTGACATCGTACTGGGTGGCGATATCGATCGAATTGAATCCCGCCGTGCGAGGAGAGATCGCCGTGAAGAACGCGGCAAGCAGGCGGTGCGGGAGGCTCAGCGGCCCGAGCGTATCCGGGTTGTTCCATTCTGCGAGTGCGATCGCGAGCCAGCCCGCAACAATGAAGGCGCACGTGCCGAGCACCACGAGCTTCGTGTTCATTGACCAGCGTCGCGAAGGTAGGACGCGGGTACGCAGCTCCCGCAGTACGGGAAAGCCAAGGCCCCCGGTGATGATGAGCGCGGAGATCGGCAGGATCACCAGCGGATCACCCGAAAACGCCATGAGGGAATCCGCGTAGGGAGAAAAACCCGCATTGTTGAAGGCGGAGATCGCAAGGAAGAGAGCGTGGCCCGCAGCGCGCGGGGTGTCGTAACCGAGAAAGAGGAAGCGCACGAAAAGCACAAACGCGGCGGCCAGCTCGGCAATCAGAGCCCACCTCACAATCCGGACGACGACGTCGCGCACGTCCCCGAGGTGCAGGTCCCCGGTGGAGGCGGCAGCCCACGAGCGTTGCGCAAGGCCAAGGCGGCGGGCCACGAGGATTGCGACGAGAGCTGCGATCGTCATGGTGCCCAGCCCACCAAGCTGCATGAGGCACAGGAGCACGACCTGCCCGAAGGGCGACCAGTAGGTGGCGGTATCCACGACGATAAGGCCCGTGACCGAGGACGCTGACGTCGCTGTGAAAAGAGCAACCGACAGGGGCGCACCCGAACCGATCGAAACGGGGATGGTGGCGGGCAGGCCCGAGGCGGACCCGTCGGCGAGCACCCACGCGGGTGCGCCGGTGCGCGCGAGTGGCAGCATGAGGAGCACCGTTCCCACCACGATGGTGGTGAGGAAGGCAGCGACGATCAGCTGCCCGGGCCGTGCGTTGCGCAGGTGACTCACGCGGTAACACTACTCCTGGCGGCCCGCCGAGTGACATCTCCTGCACCGTTGCATTGAGATCGCTACCGTAAAGGTGTGAGCACGAACGATATTCCCGCCCGCGCCCCCGAACCCGCCGATCCCGCCTCCCCGGACGTTCCCGTCGGTCACGTTGACCAGGACCCGCGTCCGGATCCGCAGCCGAAACCGGCGCCCTACGAGATCATTGGACGAATTCCCGTCACCGAGCTCTCGCCCGTGATCGAGGGCGGCCGGTGGGCGGCCAAGGCGACCGTCGGCGAACCGTTCCCGGTGCGCGCGACCGTCTTCCGGGACGGGCACGACGCCTACGGGGCTACGGCGGTGTTGCTCCGCCCGGACGGCTCCGAACACTCGAGGGCGGACATGGTAGAGGTCCTCAAGGGGCTCGACCGCTACGAAGGCTGGCTGTGTCCCGATGAGCCCGGTGACTGGAGTTTCCAGGTCGAGGGGTACTCCGATCCGTACCGCACCTGGGTGCACGACGCCCGCATCAAGATTGAGGCGGATATCGACGCCGGGCTCATGGTTGAGGAGGGCGCCCTCATCCTGGAGCGTGCCGCCACCTCCGACGCCGCACGCACCGTGCCCCCAGCAGACGCCGCCACGCTGCGCGAAATCGCCGACGCTATGCGCGAGACGAACCCCACCGAGGCGCTGGAGTTGGCCACAAGCGAGACCGTGACCGAGGTGCTGGAGCGCACGCCACTGCGGGATTTCGTCTCACCTTCGGCGGCCTACCCGCTCGTCGTACACCGCGAGTTGGCGATGGCCGGCGCCTGGTATGAAATCTTCCCTCGCTCGCACGGCGCGGCCTTTGATGAGAAGCTCGGGCGCTGGACCTCCGGCACGTTCGCCACTGCCGCCCGCGGACTCGACCGCGTGGCGGAGATGGGGTTCTCCGTCATCTACCTCACGCCGATCCACCCGATCGGCATGACCAACCGCAAGGGCCGAAACAACACCCTGGTGGCCGAGCCCGGAGACCCCGGCTCGCCCTACGGAATCGGCGCCGCCGAGGGGGGACACGACGCTCTACACCCCGAACTCGGCACGTTCGATGAGTTCGACGCCTTCGTGGCACGTGCCCGTGAGCTCGGCCTGGAGGTGGCACTCGACCTCGCACTGCAGTGCTCCCCCGACCATCCGTGGGTGAGCGAACACCCCGAGTGGTTCACGAAGCGGGCGGACGGCACGATCGCGTATGCGGAAAACCCGCCCAAAAAGTATCAGGATATCTACCCCCTGAACTTCGATCACGACCCCGAGGGGATCTACCGGGCGATCCGCGACGTCGTGCAATTGTGGATCGACCACGGGGTGACGCTCTTCCGTGTCGATAATCCGCACACGAAGCCGCTCTCGTTCTGGCAGCGCCTCCTCGCCGAGTTCCACGAGCGCCATCCCGAGGTGATCTTCCTCGCGGAGGCATTCACGCGACCCGCAATGATGCGCACGCTCGGCGCGATTGGCTTCCACCAGTCCTATACCTACTTCACGTGGCGCCACACGAAGGAGGAGCTCGCGGACTACTTCACCGAAGTCGCGAAGGAAACCCCGCACCTCATGCGGCCCGCGTTCTGGCCGACAACCCACGACATCCTCACCCCCTATATGAGCGAGGGAGGCGCTGCGGCCTTCGCGATCCGGGCGGTCCTCGCCGCGACCGGCTCGCCGACGTGGGGCATCTACTCGGGCTATGAGTTCGTCGAGAACGTGCCACGCCCGGGTTTCGAGGAGCAGATCGATAATGAGAAGTACGAGTTCAAACCCCGCGACTTCAGTGCCCCCGAAGCTGCCGGCATGACGACGCTACTGACGATGCTCAACGACATCCGTGAGCGCCATCCCGCACTGCGGCAGCTGCACAACATCACGATCCACCCGACGACGGACGACTCTACGCTGTGCTTCTCCAAACGCCTGCCCGCTAAGTTCAGCGCGGACGGTACCGATGACACGGTGATCGTCGTCGTGAACCTGGACCCGACACAGGCCCGCGAATCCCTGATCCACCTCGATCTCGCCGCGCTTGGTATCTCGGGGGAAGGCAGCCCGCTGCTCGACGTTCACGATGAGATCTCCGGGCAGGATTTCGTGTGGGGTCCCGTCCCCTTCGTTCGCCTTGATCCGCGTACCCAGTGCGCCCACATCGTGAAGGTTCGCCAGCGTTGAGAGACTTCTCCCTCTACCCCGAGACCACCGTCCGACGTTCCCTTGCGGTCGCCCACCCGCATCGTGAGGCGCCGCGCCCAGGGCTCAGCGATGATCCCGACTGGTTCCGCACCGCTGTCTTCTACGAGGTGGTGTTGCGAGCATTCGCGGATTCAGACGGCGACGGTGTCGGTGATCTGCGCGGTCTCATCGACCGACTCGACTACCTGCAGTGGCTCGGTGTCGACTGCCTGTGGATCCCGCCGTTTTATCCCTCCCCCATGGCCGACGGCGGCTATGACATCTCCGATTACACGAACATCGACCAGACCTACGGGACGATGGCGGACTTCCAGGAGCTGATGGACGAGGCGCATGCGCGGGGCTTACGCATCATCATCGACCTCGTCATGAACCACACCTCTGACCAGCACCCGTGGTTCCAAGCGTCGCGCTCCAACCCCGAAGGCGCCTACGGGGACTTCTACGTCTGGAGCGATGACAACACGGGGTATGCCGACGCGCGCGTCATCTTCGTGGATACGGAAACCTCCAACTGGACGTTCGACCCGGTCCGCAAACAGTACTTTTGGCACCGATTCTTCTCCCACCAGCCGGATCTCAACTACGAGAACCCGAAAGTCCACGAGGCCATCATGGACGTCGTCCGGTTCTGGGCTCGCACCGGGGTCGATGGCTTCCGGCTCGACGCCGTGCCCTACCTCTACGAGGAGGAAGGCACGAACTGCGAGAACCTACCGAAGACCCACGAGTTCCTCGCCGACGTGCGTGCCATGCTCGACGCGGAATTCCCGGGACGCATTCTGCTCGCCGAAGCGAACCAGTGGCCCCACGACGTCGTCGAGTATTTCGGGACCGATGAGCGCCCTGAGTGCCATATGTGTTTCCACTTCCCCGTCATGCCGCGGATCTTCTACGCACTACGTGAGCAGCGCAGCCACGCGATCCGCCAGATTCTCGCCGACACTCCGGACCTGCCTGCCGGCGGCCAGTGGGGAACGTTCCTGCGCAATCATGACGAGCTGACTCTCGAAATGGTGACCACCGAGGAGCGGGCCTCCATGTACGGCTGGTATGCGGAGGACCCGAGGATGCGCGCGAACGTCGGCATCCGCAGACGCCTCGCCCCCCTGCTGCGCAACTCGCGCCCCGAGATCGAGCTCGCGCATGCGCTCTTGCTCTCCCTGCCGGGCTCACCATGCCTGTATTACGGCGACGAGATCGGGATGGGGGACAACATCTGGCTGCCGGATCGGGACTCGGTGCGCACCCCCATGCAGTGGACGCCCGACCGTAACGCGGGCTTTTCCACCTCCGATCCGGGAAAGCTCTACCTGCCGGTCATCCAGTCGCTCGTGCACCACTACTCGGCCACAAACGTCGAAGCGCAACTCGCCACCCCCACCTCGCTGTTGCACTGGGTGCGGGGCATGTTGGAGATCCGCCGTGCCCACCCCGTCTTCGGTACGGGCTCCTTCCACATGCTCGAGTGCAACCACCGCAGCGTCCTCACATTCATCCGCGCCGACGAACACGAGTCGATTCTGTGCGTCGCGAATCTCGCGAATACGTCACGGGCCGCCACTATCGAGGTCCCCGGATACGAGGGGTATTGGCTCACGGACGTATTCGGCGGCGCCGAGTTCCCGCCGATCGAGAAGGACGGAACCGTGACGATTACGCTCGCCTCGCGCGACTTCTTCTGGCTCACCTTGGAGGCCCCTCAATGATCCCCTCGCTCATCAGCGAAGAGATCGCGTCCTACGTCGCGACCCAGCGCTGGTACACGGGTAAGGACCACGTCCCCCATCTGGTGGCGAGCCCCACCTCCGTCACACTGACCTCATCGGACCCGGACGCCGAACTGGCTGTGCTGGTGCTCGCGGACCTCGCCGACTCGGCACTCGTGCACTACCTCGTCCCCGTGAGCATGCGACGTACCCCGCGTCCAGAGCTCGCCCACGCGCGTATGTGCGTGCTGCCCAACCCGCAGGGCAGCGGTGAGGTCACCCTCTACGACGCCGTCCACGACCCCGCGTTTGCGCCCGCGCTCTTCGCCGCCCTCACCGACGGCCCCGCCGCGCCGGTCGCGGCGGCACGCGTGATGTCTGGCGAGCAGTCCAACACCTCGCTCGTCGTGTCGTTGCAGGACGGCCACACCTGTATCGTGAAGCTCTTTCGAGTCGTACACGCGGGTCCCAACCCCGACGTCGTCGTCGGCAGAGAACTCGCCGCGGACGGCTGCCACCTCGTGCCTGCACCGCGCGGCCACCTGTCCGGTTCCTGGTCCCGCATCGGCGCCGACGGCACCGTCACCGGGACCGAGCACGGTCACCTGGCGCTCGCCCAGGAATTCCTTGCCGGAGGTGAGGACGGTTTCGATCTCGCCCGGTCCTGGGCGCAGCAAGGCCGCGATTTTACGGCGCCCGCCCGCGAGCTCGGGCACGCAACCGCGCAGATGCACACCGTCCTTGCCGCGCGCCTCGGCACGAGCACCGCGGGCGAGGAGCAGGTCGCTACCCTGCACGGCTCGTGGGTACGCCGACTCGATGAGGCAATCGCCGCGGTGCCCTCACTCGCGGGGATTCGGGAGCGTGCCCTCGCCATCTTCGCGGCAGCCGCTGCTGAGCCGTGGCCCGCACTGCAGCGGGTACACGGCGACTATCATCTGGGCCAGGTCCTGGACGTTCCTGATCGCGGGTGGGTGATCTTGGACTTCGAGGGCGAACCGCTGCGTCCGCTCAGCGAACGAACGCTCCCCGACCTCGCCCTGCGTGATGTCGCGGGGATGCTCCGCTCGTTCGATTACGCCGCCCAGGACACCGATGACTCGTGGGCGGCCAACGCGCGAGCGGCCTTCATGGAAGGCTACGCCGAAGAGGGGGGCTGCGATCCGAACGCGAATGCCGCCGTCCTCGCGGCCCTCGAGCTCGACAAGGCACTCTACGAAGCGACCTACGAGGCCCGTAATCGCCCCGACTGGCTCTCGATCCCCTTGGCCGGTATTGAGCGGCTCACTGCGGGCCCGCAAGGGGCGCCGCAAGAGGCGAAACCGTGGGAGACTGAGGGCATGGACCTCCCCGTTGCTCCCGTTGATCCTGAGGCGCTGGGCGCGGTCGCCCGCGGCCTGTATCACGACCCGCATGCCATCCTCGGCGCCCACGAGTACCAGGACTGCATCACCATTCGCACGCTGAAGCATCTGGCGTCGACGGTCGAGATCATCACCCCAGATGGCACGGTCGCCGCACGCCATGAGCACGACGGCGTGTGGGTCGCAACGCTCGAGGGGACGCAGATCCCGGACTATCGGGTGCGTGCCAGCTACGGAGAGGACACCGTCACGGTCGACGACCCCTACCGCTACCTGCCCACCTTCGGTGAGCTCGACGGCCACCTGCTGTCGGCGGGGCGCCACGAGGACCTCTGGCGAGTGCTCGGCGCCCACGTGCGAACCTACCCCTCCGTCCTTGGGGACGTGCGCGGGGTCTCGTTTAGTGTGTGGGCCCCCAACGCCCGTGCCGTGCGCGTCATCGGTGACTTCAACTCCTGGGATGGCACGCAGCACGCGATGCGCAGCCTCGGCTCCTGCGGCGTGTGGGAGATTTTCATCCCGACGGCCGAGGTCGACCAGTGCTACAAATTCGAGATCTGGGCCGCCGACGGCTCCTGGATTGAGAAGGCCGACCCGATGGCACGACGCACCCAGGTGCCACCGGAGACCGCCTCGATCATCACTGAGTCCTCCTACGAGTGGGGCGATGCGCGTTGGTTCGAGCGGCGCACCGAACGCAACCCGCACACGGGCCCAATGACGATCTACGAGGTGCATCTCGGCTCCTGGCGCCAGGGGCTGCACTATCGGGCGCTCGCGCACGAACTGGTCGAATACGTGACGTCCCTCGGATTCACGCACGTCGAGTTCATGCCCGTGGCTGAGCACCCGTTCGGTGGCTCCTGGGGCTACCAGGTCACGAGCTATTACGCCCCCACCTCCCGGTTCGGGCACCCCGACGATTTCAAGTACCTGATTGACCAACTTCACCAGGCCGGCATCGGGGTCATCATGGACTGGGTGCCCGCCCACTTCCCCAAGGATTCCTGGGCGCTCGCCCGCTTCGATGGCACGCCGCTGTATGAGGATCCGGATCCGATGCGCGGAGAACACCCGGAGTGGGGCACGCTCGTGTTCAACTTTGGGCGTAACGAGGTGCGCAACTTCCTTGTCGCGAACGCCCTGTACTGGCTGGAGGAATTCCATATCGACGGTCTGCGCGTCGACGCCGTGGCCTCGATGCTCTATCTGGACTATTCACGTCCCGACGGCCAGTGGCGCCCCAATCAGTACGGCGGACGCGAGAACCTCGAGGCCATCCAGTTCCTCCAGGAGACGAACGCGACCGCCTATCGCCGCTGCCCGGGGATTGTCATGATCGCCGAGGAGTCGACGGCCTGGCCCGGCGTGACCGCGCCGACTGATGCGGGTGGCCTCGGATTCGGCTTGAAATGGAACATGGGCTGGATGAACGACACCCTGCGCTACATCGCGGAGGAGCCGATCAACCGGCGTTACCACCACGGCATGTTGACCTTCTCACTCGTCTACGCCTTCTCCGAGCAGTTCATCCTGCCGTTCAGCCACGACGAGGTCGTGCACGGTAAGGGCACGCTGAAGCGCAAGATGCCCGGTGATTGGTGGCAGCAGCTCGCGGGTGTGCGTGCCCTGCTCGCCTACCAGTGGTCCCACCCGGGCAAGAAGCTTCTGTTCATGGGCCAAGAGTTCGCACAAGACAGCGAGTGGAACGAGTCCGACTCGCTCGACTGGTGGCTGCTCGATAACCCGACGCACGCCGGCGTCGCGGAGCTCGTGCGCACCATGAACGAGATCTACCAGGCCCACCCCGCCCTCTACTCCGAGGACTTCTCGCACCGTGGCTTCGAGTGGATTCAGGCTGACGATGCCGACCACAATGTCCTGACCTTCCTGCGGAAGTCCTCCGACGGTGAGGACATGGTCGTCTGCGTCGTCAACTTCGCGGGTACGCCGCACGAGGGCTACCGGATCGGACTGCCGCACGGCGGGCACTGGCTCGAAGTGTTGAACACCGACTCCGAGCTCTACGGCGGCTCCGGCGTCGGTAACCTCGGCCGCGTGAGCGCCGAGCAAATCCCCTGGGACGGACGCGAATACTCGGTCCGCCTGCGCGTACCTCCGCTCGGCGTCCTGTGGCTGATGCCCGAGGACGAGGGCGCCGCGCGCTCCTCGTAGACGTTCCCCCTTCCCGTTGTGCCCGCCCAATATGGGCGGGCACCACCGTTATTAGCGGCGGCCCCCCCGGGTCCCCCGCCCCCGCCCCGGGGGCGCCCCCGGGCCCCGCCCCAGACCCGGGGGCGGCGGTACCTCCCGCGACGGGGATTGGATCTAGCTCAGCCGTCGTCTTCGGAGAGCAGGTTGCGGGTGCGGTTGAAGTCCAGC
>JAUNVA010000034.1 GCA_030537895.1 Bowdeniella nasicola | reverse complement strand
AAGATGCTGTACGCCTACTCCGCAGCCACCGTCCCGAAGATCACCGTGGTGCTCCGCAAGGCCTACGGCGGCGCCTACCTGGCGATGTGCTCGAAGGACCTCGGCGCCGACAAGGTGTTCGCATGGCCCACCGCCGAGATCGCCGTGATGGGGGCCGAGGGTGCCGCAGGCGTCGTCTTCCGTCGCGAGATCGAGGCGGCTGATGACAAGGATGCACGTCGGAGCGAACTGGTGGAGGAGTACCGCGAGACATTCTCGACGCCGTACATGGCCGCCAGTCGCGGACTCGTGGACGACATCATCGATCCCGCCGACACCCGTCGCGAGATTGCCATGGCCCTGGAACTGCTCGTCGGGAAGCGTGAGATTCGCCCCGCGAAGAAGCACGGCCTCGGCCCGGCCTGATCGGAAAGGTGTCCCATACTATGAACGACATGTCGCCCGATGAACTTCGGGCAGCCATCGCCTCGCTCACCGAGCAGATGAAGGCGCTGCAGGCACGGGTGAATACGCTCGAGGTTCACCACGATCAGGTTCCGGAGGCGGATCTCGTACTCATCGGGGCTGCCGTCGCGGCCTACTTCGGCCACAAGGCGAAGGTGCGTGCCATCCGTTACAGCCCGCAGAATCGTTGGGCCGCCGCCAGCCGCGGCAAGGTCCACGACCGCTCCGTCCCCCATTCACGCTGATCGCACTTGAGGAGAATCTGAGATGAAGTTGAAGGTGACCGTCAACCAGACGGAATACGAGATCGACGTGGAGGTGGAGGAGGAGGAACGACAGGGACTCGGCCCCATCATCATCGGCGGAACGGGCAGCCATGCCGTCCCCACGACCGCGTCCGTGAGCGCCGTCAGTTCCAACGCCGTCGTGGCGCCGTTGGCAGGCTCCGTGGCCAAGATCAACGTCAAGGCTGGCGACGAGATCACGGCCGGGCAGGTCCTGCTCGTGCTCGAGGCCATGAAGATGGAGACCGAGATCACGGCCCCCGCCGCGGGCAAGGTGTCCGCCGTCCTGGTGGAAACCGGCGACCCGGTGCAGGGTGGCCAGGCGCTCATCGAGCTCTGAGATTGGGCGGCGGAACACCCGCAACGCCAACGTTCCACGTCGACGCCAACCCTGGCGTGAGAACGCCTGCGATACATCGCAAGCGTTCTCTGCCAGGGTTGGCGTTCTGCGTCTTCGGTGGCGTTCTCGGCGGATGTCGCACCACGCCGTCCTTAGTCCGTGGTGGTGTTCGACCCCAACCACGCGGCACGGCGCCGAAGCCGCTCGGCCCAGTCGTGGTTGAGCGCCGGCGCGCCCGCCAGGAGGAGCAGTTCGTCCTGGGCGGGCCTGTGACTGGCAAATGACGCGAGCAGGCGGCTCAGCGTGAACTCGGGGGCTGGCCGCGCGACGAGCTCGATCGTGTCGCCCGCCGCGAGCTCGCCGGGGGTGAGCACCCGGAAGTACCAGCCCGGGCGTCCCAGCTCATTGATGAGCGGCACGAGTCCGTCGGTGTCGAAGCGGTGGTCGATCTTCCAGCACGGCCGTCGCGGCTGTGACACCTCAAGAACGACGGTACCGATCCTGTAGCGGTCGCCCAGGCATACGTTGTCCTCGGTGAGGCCGTGGCCGGACAGGTTCTCCCCGAGTGACCCGGGGACGAAGTCGACGGCCAGATCGGGCCTCCGGATGGCGAGGAGCGGGTACGTTTCGGCGGGCAGATAGTGCACGGCCTTCTCAGGGCCTCCATGGACGCGACGGTCGCCCTGGTGGTCGCCAACCAGCCCCGCCGCATCAACCCGGACGCGCCCCACCACCGGCTCCTTGTAGATGCCCGTGCGCTGCCCTTCCCTCGG
>JAUNVA010000033.1 GCA_030537895.1 Bowdeniella nasicola | reverse complement strand
ACCAAATGGTCAACAGAACGCCTGCCGCGGGGCCTTCGTCGTCCATCCAGAACATGTTGTCGACCGTGTCGGACGGCCGCGGCTTCCGCCACCACCACTGGATGTCTGCGGCCTCCCAGACGCCGGCGAGCGGATCTGCACGGCGAGTGCGTTGCAGAAGATGTGTTGCGAGGCGTTGCGCCTCGAGTCCCGATGCCTGGACCTCGTGGAGCGACATGGTTGCTCCGTTCCCAGCGGCTTCGGCTGCAGTCCAGCAGACCTCTGTGGTCTCCCGACAGCCAATTTCGTCGGGTGATGCATGGGTCCGTCGGGCCGTTGCCCCGACAACGGACCGCTTCGGATCCACACCTCGGATCCCCGTCTCGATTCCCCTGATTTGATCCGCTCCCCTGGTCCCTCGTCTCGCTCCACGCCCCGGATGACAACCGACACTTCGATGAGGGCGGCCCATAGCCGGCGCAGCTCGTCATGAGTCGCTCCCCCCGTGGTGCCTCATGTCAATATGCTCGCGAAACGGGACTCGCGTGCCTCACGATTTTTGCTCACGAAACTTGATCCCTGAGGGCGAGGGTCTTGTCCTTGGCTGAGGCGATCAGGGCTTGCTGGATGCGGTTGATGTTCCGGGTCAGGTCGGCCGGGTTGGTCTGTCCGTGCAGGGTTGCGAGCCGCGAAACGGCCTGCGGCGCGAGGAAGTCCGGCTCGTCGATGAGTCGCCGGTACGGGGTCTTGGGATCGTCGTAGGTGCGGGTGTTGCGTCCAGCCTTGGTGGTGCGCCATCCATTGGCCTTTTTCGTGGGCAGGAAGAAGTTCTTGCGCCGGTTCACCAGCGCCCACAGTTCGTTCAGCAGGGCCAGCTCCTCGGCCGTGTCGTAGCGGTAGCGGAACGCGGACTTGCGCACGATGTCGCCGTTCTTCTGCTCCACGTGGGCATTGTCGTTGGAGGTATGCGCCCGAGCACGGGTCATGAAGATCGTCCGCTCGGCGCACCAGCCGATCAGGGCGTGATTGATGAACTCACCCCCGTTGTCGCAGTCCAGGCCGACCATCCGGTACGGCAACCGTTGGGCGATCTCCTCGATCGCGGCGACCACGTGGGTGTGGGCCCGGTTACGGATCGCGACGTTCTCGGTCCAGCCCAGGTACACATCGGTCGCGGTCAGCGTCCACGCGTGCTCGCCCTTGAGGGTATGCCCGCAGTGCGCAACCAGATCGATTTCGAAGAATCCCGGGGCCTGCTCCATCTCGTCCATCGCCTGGCGCACCCCGATCGAGGAGCGCAGCGTGGCTGAAGGGCGGGTCGCGGCCTTCGCCTCGGGATACCGGGCGGCCTTGATGGGCCTGAGCATTCGATCGATCGTGGCCGGGCTCATCGCCACCAGCTGGGCGCGCACCTGGTCATCGAGGCGGTCCGCGACCTTGGCGAGCTCACCGAAGGCCTCCAACTGAGTCAGCGACTCCCTCATGATCGGCGCCAGATACTTTCCGCACGGCTCGCCGATCAAGGTCCACACCTCGATCAGGACCTTGAGCGTGTCATACCCGTATTTCGGTGGCCGCGGCTTGCGCTGCACCGAGCCGGCGCGGCCCCGACGCCTACCCGCCGCACCGATCGCACGCCTGGCATTGGCCCTCGACCAGCCCGTCACCGCGACCAGCTCGTCGAGCAGCCGGCCCTTCTCCTTCTTCAGCGCACCCCGGTACTCATTGGCGTACCTCTTGGTGATCTCATGACGCGTTCCCATCGTCAACCATTGACCCATCCCCCGAGTCCACTCCAGTACCCGAGGCCAGACCCAGGTTTCGCGAGCACTTCTCCCGTGAGGCACGCGCCCCACTTCGCGAGCACAATAGGTGAGTCTCGTCGGGGTGTTGGAGATCGACCCGACGGCGCTTATCCTTGATCTCGCGTCGGGCCGCGGCAGCCCCGGGTCCCAAATTCAGCCGCTTCGAGCGGCC
>JAUNVA010000032.1 GCA_030537895.1 Bowdeniella nasicola | reverse complement strand
AGCAGAGCTCGTCCATCAGGCCCGCGCCGAGGAAACTCCCGGTCAGGCGCGGTCCGCCCTCGGTGAGGATCTGAGTCCAGCCGCGACCGTGCAGGTCCGCGACGAGTTCACCCAGATCGACCTCGTCCTCGCCGCAGCCGATGACCTGCTCGTCGCCGAGGGTCGCGCGGGCGTCAGCGAACCCGGGGGCGTTCGTGGTCGTGGCGAAGAGGACCGTGCCTGGTGACGCGTGCCGGACCGTGGCCGGCACATCGCCGGACCGGGACACGACCACGAGGGGAAGGGCATCCGGCAGTCCGCGCGCAGCTCTGGCCCGACGCCACTCCTCGGGGACGTGGAGAGGTGGGTAGCCCTCGGCGCGGACCGTGCCGGCCCCGACGACCACGACGTGCGACAGCGCCCGCAGCAGGTCGAAGACGACGTGGTCGGCGTCGTTGTTGATCGAGCCGGATCGGCCGTCGGGTCCGTTCGCAGCGCCGTCGAGCGTCGAGACCATGTTGCACCGCAGCCAGGCGCCGGGTGGGGCGGCGTAGAGAGTCGCGAGATCGTCGGTGGAGAGCTCGCCCGTGGAGAGGCCGGACGACCCGGGCAGGAGTAGACGCATGGCACCAGTATCTCGATGTCCGGTGCAGGAGTGGTGCAGGATGTCCGAATGGGAAAGAAGCACAAGAAGGACAAGGGCAAGAAATCCACCACGAAAGCGGGCAAGGGGCGCGTCAACAAGGAGATCCCCAACGAGGACGGCCAACTCGTGGAGGTCGACTTCGCCAAGCCCCTCGGCGGCTTCACCGACGAGTTGCGCATCGAGAAGGGCTTCTCTCTCGCCGAGTTCGACCCGTCCTCGACCCCTGGCTTCGCGGGCGACAAGGATGATGGCAAACAGGCCCTGGCGGCCGCCAAGGACGAGTTCAGCGACCTGCTCGAGCGGCTCCACGCAGGGTCAACTGCAGGGTCTCAGGACGCCATTCTGCTCGTCGTGCAGGGCATGGACACCTCCGGCAAGGGCGGCATCATGCGCCATGTCGTGTCCATCAACCCACAGAACGTCAACGCGACCGCCTTCAAGGCCCCCAGCAAGGAGGAGCAGGCCCACGACTTCCTCTGGCGGATCGAGAAGGCGCTTCCCGAGCCCGGACAGTTCGGCGTCTTCGACCGCTCGCACTACGAGGACGTGCTGATCGTGCGGGTCCACGACCTGGTGCCCGAAGAGGAGTGGTCCACCCGTTACGCGAAGATCAATGCCTTTGAGCGCAGGGTCGCCGGGAGCGGGACCACGATCATCAAGGTGATGATGCACATCTCCAAGGACGAGCAGAAGGAGCGGTTGCAGGAGCGGCTCGACCGGCCGGACAAGTACTACAAGTACAACCCGGGCGACGTCGACGAGCGGCAGTACTGGGACGCCTACATGGAGGCCTACCAGGTCGCCCTCGACAAGTGCTCGACCGTCAAGGCTCCGTGGCACGTCATCCCGGCGGACCGCAAGTGGTACGCCCGACTTGCCGTCCAGCAACTCGTCCTCGAGGCGCTGCGCGGCATGCGGTTGGAGTGGCCGGCAGCGGACTTTGACGTCGAGGCCGAGAAGGCGCGCCTCGCCGACAGCTGAGGGGCGAGCGGGCAAGCGACTCAGATGGGCCAGAGGGCTCGGTCGATGATGACGTCGACCGAGCCGGCGAGGTCGGCGGTGAGGCTGCCGTAGGTGTGACCGTGCCGGCCGCTGATCCGGCTCGCGATGAACGCATGGGCGACGGCGGGGGAGTGCTCGACCAGCAGCGCGGCCTGGAAGGCCAGGGCCAGCTGCTCGACGACGTTGCGGGCCACGAAGGCCGCTTCGGGAGCACTCCCATCCAGGGCGCGAGCCTGGGCCAGGGCGGCGTCGGTGTAGACGTCCAACTCGGGACTCGTGCCTCGCACGACATGGAGTTCCTTGGTCAGGGCCTCGAGACTGGCGGGCTCGCGCGTGACGGCGCGGATCACGTCGAGGGCGTTGACGTTGCCGG
>JAUNVA010000002.1:26146-186455 GCA_030537895.1 Bowdeniella nasicola | reverse complement strand
CCTCTCTCATCCCCCTCCCCCTCACTAAACCGGTCGACACCCCTTTACGACGTCGATACCCCTCTAATTCAGGGGCAAAACTGTCCGTACAGGGGTATCGATGCCACTGTGCTAGTCCCCTCCCCAACGACGCCGCCCTGGTCCGGTGAGCCATGCCCCGCGCTGTGGATAACCTCGGGGCATCCGTCCACACCTGTGCCACGGTAAACGCCATGACCTGGCCATCACTCCCCGAGGTACTAGACCGTCATGTGGCATACGCCCACGACTCAGGATCTCGTCACCTCACCAGGCTCGAGCGCGTGGGATACACGCGCATCGGTCCAGGTGTAGCACTCCAAATCGATCCGACGTGGCCTCGCTGGTTAACTCGTCAGGCGGTTCTCGTGGCACGCGCGGTGGGCGCGGCGCATTTTCGAGGGCAAGACTCCATCGTGTGCGGCGTCGCGGGGGCCCTGCTCCAAGGTCTGGCTGCGCCCCCAGATGGTGCCATCGTGATGATCGGTGGGCGTGGCAGCAACCGTCGCTATTCGTTTCACTACCCCGTCTCGAATGCACCCGCACACTATGTGGTCCGCAGGCGTCGATTGCCGCCCGATGTCCCCGTTGCGGAAATAGCCGGCGTGCGAGTTCTCGAGGCGAGCTATCTCGCCATCGACTACATCCGATCGTCGCACCCGAGAGAAGCGCTGATCTTACTCGACTCTTACCTCCGTCAGCAGACGCAGCCCGATCGTTTCTCGAGAACCTTCCTGAGGCGCAGCGACACATCCGTCAAAGAGAAACTCTTCGAGGTCCTCCAACATCCTCCGTTTCAGCATTACCAAAGACGCCTAGAAAACCTCATCACTCTCTCGAGTCCCTGGGCGGATTCTGTGCCTGAATCTGCGGCACGTTGGGCGCTCCTGGCTCTTGGCTTTTCCGAACCGGAATGCCAATACCGTCTCCTGTATCGCGGCCGAGAGACGCCGCCCGACTGCATGACACCCGCGTTCATTGATCTGTTCCTGCGCGACCCACAGCTCTGCATCGAGGTTGATGGGGCACTCAAATATCAGGACGATCCGAGAGCTCTGATCAATGAGAAGTATCGAGAAGATGCCATTCGGCGGCGTTACCCAAATCTGAGCTTTGTCCGCCTGCTCGCCAACGAGGCAATGGACATCCACGCGGTTGCCGACATCATCAGCCCCTATATTCCCGTTGATATGGCCAGACGACTCCGGCCATCTCGTGCCCTTCTGCCTCGTCACCTATCCCGCATTCCGCGGATTACTCCACGCGCCCCGTAAACGTGGACATTGCGCAGATGGATCATGAGTTGGCGGATGTTCCGACCATGCCTGGCCGGCAGGGGGGAGAGTCTGCACACCCCGCCCACAAGGGGGCGTCAGTGGGCCTCGCCCGGTAGGGGCGCCGGGCTCATAAATCGGTCAACACCCCTCAACGGTCTCGAACTCCCCTTCCATAGAGGGGTGATGACGCCGTAGAGGGGTGTCGAGCGGTTAAGCGGGAGTGGGGCGACGTCGTACAGGGGTGTCGACCGGTTAAGCGGGGCGGGAGGACGGCGAGAGAGGGGTGTCGACCGGTTAAGCGGGAGTGGGGGGCGACGCCGTAGAGCACCCGAGGCAACACAAAGGCCCGGCTGATGCCGGGCCTTAACCGTAGGCGTGCCTACTTCTTGTTGCGACGCTGGTGACGCGTCTTACGAAGCAGCTTGCGGTGCTTCTTCTTGGACATGCGCTTGCGGCGCTTCTTGATCACAGATCCCATAGGTGGTCCTCACGAGTCGTTGGGAGCGCATCCGTGGCGGAGGCGCCGGTACCTGGACGAGTCTACCCGCTCTGCTCCACATCGCGATCCTGGTCCCACGAGCCCAGGCCTTCCGCGATGAGTTCCTCGACTGCAGCCAGAGGGACGCGGTAAGACCGGCCCATCCGCACGGCCGGCAGTTCACCGGCGTGCACCATGCGATACACGGTCATGCGCGACACGCGCATCAGCGCCGCCACTTCTGCGACCGTGACGAAGCGCGGTTTTCCCTCAAGCTGGGCCATGACTGTCCTTTAATTTATGGACCGCCAGATATCTGACATGGGTCCGGCGGGCATTCTCCCTGGCCACAATAGTCCCAGATACAACGGCTGATCTCAAGCAGGTTCACGCTTCGAGCGTCGCGGACTTTACACAGTCATGGGGTCGATTCCGAGATCAGGAAACGCCGCCGAACGGGTGGCCATGATCGCCCGATCAATCGGGTTGGCGGGGTCGTATCCGTGGGAAAATGGCGTGAATGTCACATCGCTCCCGTCCCCCATGACCTCGGGCACGCCCCCTTTCGCGCACGACGCGAGCGACGCCGCCAACTCTCGCCAGTCCCGCGGCACCGCTCCCTGTGGGTCGAGATCCTGCTCCGCGACGACGGCGACCAGGTGCGCCCACGCTCGCGGCACGACGTCGCAGATGGCATATCCCCCGCCGCCGAGGGCCACCCAGCGGCCCTCGGCGGCATGCGTCGAGATGAGGTCGCGCAGCAGTTGTGCGGCAGCACGCATGCCTTCAATACTCCACCCCAGGTTGGTGAGCGGATCCCGCTGATGCCCATCGCAGCCGTGCTGCGTGATGACGAGAGCCGGCTGCAGCTCCATCAGGACCGGCTCGACGACGGCTTCGAGCGCCCGGAGCGCGTCCCCGTCCCCGCTTTCCGGAGGCAGACAGAGATTGATGGCGTGCCCGCGGGCTCCCGTGCCGCCCGAATCTTGCGGGTAGCCGGTGTGCGGGAAGAGCGTGTCGGGGTGTTGATGCAGCGAGATGGTCGTGACGCGCGGTTCATCGCGAAACATGCGCTCGACGCCGTCGCCGTGATGGGCGTCGATATCGATGATGCAGATCGGCTCTACACCCCGCGCTAGGAGATCAGCGGCGGCGACGGCGGCATCGTTATAGACGCAAAATCCCGCGGCCTTGGCGGGCATCGCGTGGTGCATTCCGCCCGCGAAGTTCACGGCGCGGCGGGCCTCGCCCGAGGCGACGGCGCGGCAGGCGGCGAGGGTCCCGCCGGTGAGGCGCGCGGAGGCGGTGTGCATGCCAACGAAGGCGGGGCAGTCGGCGTCACCAATCCCAAACCGGGCAGCGCCCTCAGGGGCGGCTCCAGATGACGCGGCCCGTACCGCGGCGACGTATTCTTCGGTGTGGACGACCCGCAGTTCGTCATCGGTCGCGAGTGGGGCCGGACGCACGCGCACGTGAGGCGCGGCAGTGAGCCCCATGGCCTCGACGAGGGCGTGGGTGAGCGAGAGACGGGCCGGATCCATGGGGTGCCCGGGCGCGAAGTCATACTCCACGAACTCGGGAGACCAGATGAGATCGACGCGGGGGGCGGCTTCCATGGGTCCACGCTACCGCTACGCTGAGGTCTACGGGATAGGTGAGGAGGTTTCATGTCGCGGATGCGCACCATTGGCCTGTCCCTGCGCGACTGGGTCGACGAGATGGCAAATTCCTCGCCTTCACGCCTCGCGCTGCTCGTGTTCACGTCGATCGTGCTCGTGGTGACGACGCTGCTTTCGCTGCCGATCGCGACCGCCTCGGGGCAGCGCGCACCGCTGGCGGACGCGCTCTTCACGGCGACGTCGGCAGTGTGCGTGACCGGCCTCGTCACGGTGGAGACGGCGAGTTACTGGTCCACATTCGGGCACGTGTGCATCATGCTGGGGGCGATGATCGGCGGTCTCGGCGTCATGACCCTCGCCTCGATCCTCGGTTTCGCCGTCTCCCGACGGATCGGCCTCACGCAGCGGCTCCTGGCCGCCCGCGAGACGAAGACGGATCGGCTCGGTGAGGTTGGTTCCCTCATCCGGGCGGTGGTGGTGGCCTCGCTCTCGGTCGAAATTACGCTGGCCCTCGTGCTTTTCCCGCGCCTGTGGGATCTTGAGGGCAATGCGGGCCAGGCCGCCTGGCATGCCGCCTTCATGGCCGCGTCAATCTTCAACAATGCGGGCTTCGTGATCCTGCCCGATGGCCTCGCCCCCCACATCGGGGACTGGTGGATCTGCCTGCCGATTGCGTTCGGCACGGCGCTCGGCGCGATCGGCTTCCCGGTGCTGTTGAACCTGCGCCGCCACTTCTTCCACCCGCGCCAGTGGTCGCTGCACACGAAACTGACGATCGTGACCTATGTGAGCCTGTGCGTTCTCACCTTCATTGCCATTCCTGCCATGGAATGGACGAACCCCGCGACCTTTGGTCAGATGAAACCCTCCGAGAAGTTCCTCTCCGCGTTGGTGCTCTCGGTCAACTCCCGCTCGTCAGGCCTTGAGACCGTGCCCATCGGGCATATGCGCGAATCGACGTGGTTCGTGCAAGACGCACTCATGTTCGTGGGCGGCGGTACCGCCTCCACGGGCGGCGGGATCAAGGTGACGACGCTCGCCGTCCTCGTCCTCGCGATCGTCGCAGAGGCGCGAGGTGACCGGGACATTGAGGCCTTCCGGCGCCGGATCCCGATCGAGACCGTGCGTCTGGCGGTCGCGGTCGCGTTCATCGGCGCGACCCTGGTAGGGATCGCCACCCTCCTGCTGCTCTCAATTACTTCCCTGCAGCTCGATTCCGTGCTCTTTGAGGTGATCTCTGCCTTCGGCACGGTGGGATTGTCGACCGGCATCACCCCGCACCTGCCCGATGCCGGCAAATACGTCCTGACCGTCATGATGTTCACGGGCCGCGTCGGCACGATGACGCTCGCGGCCGCCCTGGCGTTGCGCTCGCGCCGCCGCGTCATCCGCATGCCGGCCGAACGCCCGGCGGTAGGCTAAAGGCCGCACCTGGAGGAGGAACTATGGCCGACCAACCCACGAATTCCGGCGTTCTTGTGATCGGGCTCGGACGCTTCGGCTCCGCGCTCGCGATCACGCTGGAACGTTCGGGCCGCGAGGTCCTCGCCGTCGAGAAGAACCCCGACCTCATCGAACAGTGGTCCGGGCGGCTCCCACTCGTGGAGGCGGATGCGTCCAATCCCGAATCGCTCGAACAGCTCGGGGCGAGTGAATTCCCTGTCGCTGTCGTCGGCGTCGGCACCTCTTTGGAGGCCTCGGTCCTCATCACCGGTAACCTCGTGGACCTCGGTATGCCGGAAATCTGGGCGAAGGCGATCTCCGCCGAACACGGCCGAATCCTGCGCCGCATCGGCGCCCACCACGTGGTCTATCCCGAGCACGACGCGGGCCAGCGCGTCGCCCACATGGTTTCGGGGCGCATGCTCGACTTCATCGAGATGGAGGACGGCTTCACCATCGTGAAGATGCGCCCGCCAAAAGAGACGCACGGCTTCACGCTCGCCGAATCGGACATCCGCAAAAAGTACGGCATCACGATCCTCGGGGTGAAACCTCCCGGTGAGCCGTTCGAATACGCCACCGAGAACACTCGGATCAACCGCGACGACGTCCTCATCGTCTCCGGCAACACCGAGCTGCTCGAGCGCTTCGCCCAGCGTCCGTAGCAGCCCTCGGGTGACGCGGCAGGCTGCGGCCAACCCACACCCCGACGACGACGCCCCACCTCACGAGACGCGGCAGGCTGCGGCCAACCCACACCCCGACGACGACGCCCCACCTCACGAGACACGGCAGGCTCCGGCCTGCCCCCAGCGTTAGCGGGTATCCGCCCCACTGTGTGGGCGAGCGCCATCGGGGAGGACACGAAGAGAAATCACCCGGTGGCGCTCCGGCAATCCGCGCGGCGCTCCCGCGGGCGCTTACTTCTCGATCGGCCCGAGCAGGACGTTCGCCCAGGCGGCGTGCGTGGACTCGTCGTCGGATGGCTGGAAGAGCCCGGCGAGCACGTCGCGGTAGAGCCGAGAGAGCTCGTGGCTGTTGTAGTAGGAGCGTCCGCCGCAGGCGCGGATGGCCTTCTCCACGGTGTTCTTCGCCGCCTCCGTGGCCCTCACCTTGATCGCCGAGACCATGGGCATCCACAGCGGGCCGCGGTCATATCCCTTGTCGATGTCACGCGCGGCGAGTGTGAGCTGCGGGTAGACGCCGTCCATTTCGATGGCGGCATCGGCCAGGCGCCAGCGAATATCGGGATCGTTCGCATACGAGGTCTGGTTCTTCACGCTCGGTCGGTTCTTCACCGTGTCGACGGCGACCTCGAGCGCCCGCTTGCCGATGCCCGCGTAGCAGGCAGCCAAGAGGATCTCGAAGTGGGAGAAAATCCCCCACACGACCGGGTGCGGGTTCGGCCCCGGGTCAATCCGGCAGAGCACCTGTCCGGCGGGTGCGGGCGCGCCTTCGAGGATGGTGGTCTGTGATTGCGTGGCGCGCATTCCCAGCGTGTCCCAGTCCTCGCGAATGGTGAAGCCACCGTCGTCGCGGTGCAGCACGGCAAACACGCTCTTGGGGCTCTCCCCCGAGTCGTCGCGCCCGAAGGTGAGCAGGCGAGTCCATGCGGGGGCGAGCGAGGTGAAGATCTTGGTGCCGTGGAAGGTGAAGCCGCCCTCGCCGTCGGGGCGGGCATCGGTAATGGAGCCGAAGAGGACGAGGTCGTTGGAGGGCTCCGAGATGCCGAAGGCGAACAGGTGGCCGGCGGCGGCGTCCTCCAGGATGAGTCGTCCGCCTTCCAGACCGGCCTCGTCGAGCATTCGGCCGACTCCGACGACGATGTGGTGCATGTTCACCGCGAGCGCCGTGGCAGGCGCGGCCCCGGACAGGCGCATCTGTTCGGCGACGATGTCCTCCAGACTCAGTCCGCCCCCGCCGTAGGAGGCCGGGACAAAGGCGCTGAGGTAGCCCGCCTCTTTGAGGTCTTGCAGGTCCTCGTCGAAGAAGACGTTGTCGGCATCGGTGCGGGCGGCGCGGGAGTGGATGGTGGCCAGAAGCTCGTCGGTGAGGATCGCGGTCATGGTACCCCTTGCTGGGTTGATCCAGTGATTCGTCTCCATTGTTTCCATCCCGTTCACCGCTTTCAACCACCACGACGAGCGGACAGCACGTGCCCCTGGGGGGGAACCGCCGTGGGCCACGTGACGACGGCGCCTGGGGACGGTCAGCGTTCATGTCGGGGATCACCCCTGGGGGAGCCGCGGTGGGCCACGTGACGACGGCGCCTGGGGACGGTCAGCGTTCATGTCGGGGATCGCCCCTAGGCTGAAGCCATGGCTAAGACACGGACCGAGTATCGCTGCACCACCTGCGGGTGGACCACCTCCAAATGGGTGGGTAAGTGCGCGGAATGTGGCGAGTGGGGAACGCTCGAGGAGGTCAGCGGAGAAGCCGAGACCTCGGTGCGCGCCGTCGCGGCAGCGCGGCCGACGCGGCCGGCGCTCCCGATCCACGAGGTCAGTGCGGAAGACGCACGTTCGCGGCCGACGGGCCTGAGCGAACTCGACCGCGTACTCGGCGGCGGGATCGTGCCCGGCTCGGTCTTGCTGTTGGCCGGGGAACCCGGCGTCGGCAAGTCAACGCTGCTCCTGCATGTGGCCTCCCGCGCGGCGCTTGCTGCTCGCCAGGCCGGCGAAGGCCCAGTCCTGTACCTCACCGGCGAGGAATCCGAGAGCCAGGTGCGGATCCGGGCGGACCGGATCGGCGCGATCCACGAGAATCTCATGCTCGCCTCCCTGTCCGACGTCGCGGCGGCAATTGGCCACATCGAGCAGCTCTCCCCGTCACTCGTCATCGTCGATTCCGTGCAGACGTTCGCCTCCGCCGAAGTCTCGGGCGTACCAGGCTCCGTGACGCAGGTACGCCATACTGCGGGCGCGTTCATCGAGGTGGCCAAGTCGCGCTCGCTGCCAATCGTCCTCGTCGGGCACGTGACGAAGGACGGCACGATCGCGGGGCCCCGAGTCCTCGAGCACCTGGTCGACGTCGTCTGCCAGTTCGAGGGTGGCAGGCACTCGCGTCTGCGGATGTTACGCGCCATCAAGAATCGCTACGGAGCCACGGACGAGGTCGGGTGCTTCGACCTCACGGACGCCGGCATCGTCGAACTGCCCGATCCCTCAGGCCTCTTCCTCGAGGGTGCGAGCGCCAACGTGCCGGGCACGTGCGTCTCGATGACACTCGAGGGGCAGCGCCCCATGCCCGTGCAGGTTCAGGCCCTCACCGCGGCGTCGAACCTGTCGAATCCGCGGCGCACCACCTCGGGCCTCTCTTCTTCCCGCACCGCCATGACGATCGCGGTGCTCCAGTCTCGGATCGGACTGAACGTCGGAACACACGACATCTACGTCTCGACGGTTGGCGGCATGACGACCGCGGAGCCCGCGATCGATCTGGCCATTGCACTCGCGATCGCGGGAGCCCTCAACGAGAGGTTCATTCCCCAGGCCTGGATCGCGATCGGGGAGGTGGGTCTCACGGGCCAACTGCGTGCCGTCAGTGGTGTGGAACGCCGGCTCGCCGAGGCCGCCCGACTCGGATTCACCGACGCGATCGTGCCGGCAAACTCCGCGGGATTCGCCCACTCGTCGGGTGTGCGGTTGCACCCGGTTGAATTCGTCGCGGACGCCGTGCTGACGGGCCTCGGTCTGGGCTGACTCACCAGGCCTTGCGCCCGTACCCGGGCCGCAGGTCACGAATGCGTCTCACTTGCCCACTGCCGTGACCACCTCCGAAAAGTCCCCTCTCGCTGCACCTAAGATAGGAGGGGTCGATCACGACTGAAGAGAGAGTACAGGTGACGGCGCACGATCTACGCTCCACGCTCGCCCGGGTGGCCCCGGGTAGTGAACTGCGTGATGGTCTCGAACGTATCCTGCGTGGCCGCACAGGCGCGCTCATCGTCCTCGGTGATAACGAGACCGTGGGCGCGATCTGCTCCGGCGGTTTCAACCTCAACGTCCCCTTCACGGCGACGCGGCTGCGGGAGCTCGCCAAGATGGACGGCGGCGTCGTCCTCGACTCCTCCCTCACCAAGATCACGCGCGCGAACGTGCAGCTGCTACCCGCCTCGGACATCCCGACGACGGAGACCGGCATGCGCCATCGCACCGCCGACCGGGTCGCTAAACAGACGGGCTTTCCCGTCATCTCGGTCTCCCAGTCGATGAACATCATCGCCCTGTACGTCGCCGGTGGGCGCCACGTGCTCGAGAACTCGGACGCCATCTCTTCGCGCGCCAACGAGGCGCTGTCGACTCTCGAGCGCTACCGGGCCCGTCTCGACCAGGTTCTCACCAACCTCACGGCGCTCGAACTGACCGGGTACGTCACGGTCGGTGACGTCGCCGCCGCCATGCAGCGCATGGAGATGGTCGTGCGCATCTGGCGCGAAATCGAGTCCTACGTGATCGAACTGGGAACCGATGGCAGGCTGCTGAACCTCCAGCTCGATGAGCTGGTCTCGGGTGTGGAAAAAGACATCGATCTCGTCCTTACCGAGTATTCGCGCGTCCCACCCGACCAGGTCGCCGAGGAGCTCGGCCAGCTCACCTCGAATGAACTCATGGAGATCCAGGCGGTTGCCGCCATCATGGGTCTCGGCTCAGGCGCACTCGGCACGGACGAGGTGCTCCAACCCCGAGGTGTGCGCCTGATCGCAAAGATCCCACGCCTGCCCTCTGCCGTCGTGGAGGCCCTAGCCGCGCATTTCTCGACCGTCGATGAACTGCTGGGGGCGACGGCGAGTGAACTCCAGGAAGTCGAGGGAGTCGGCCCGCTGCGGGCACGCGCGATCCACGACGGGCTGCGCCACCTCGCCGACACAACGATCTTCGCGCGCCGCTAACCCGCGCCACACGCACCCGAGCCTGCTGTCTAACGCACCTCGAAGGCCACCTCCGCGGTGGCGCTTCGGATGCTCACCTCCGCGTGGTAGACACCCGCTTCGGCGGAGCCTTCCGCATCACAGCCCGAGGTGCGGCGCGTGCCCGGCCACGTGATGGTGCGCGTGGCTTGTTCGCCGCCTGGAAGCAGCAGCACGGTTGGGTCCCCCGGACACGTCGTCGTCGACCAGATGGTGTCATCGCCCGAGCTGATCGTTGCCGTCAGGGGCGATTTACTGGTGCCCACGGTGCAGGGCACGGGGTAGGTGTTGTCGATGGTGACCTCCAGTTGGACACCACCGTCGGCCAGGCTAGAGGCGTTCACCGCGAGGTTCAGGGAATCCGCGGGGCACTCCTCGGGGAGGCGGCCGACCTGTTCTTTGAAACGCTCCTCTTCGGAGAGTTCCCCCCACTCGGCGGCACTGGAGGGCGTCGCAACCTCGGCAGGGGTTTCCTCCCCAACCGCCGGGCTGCGCCACCACGTCACGAGGGCCTTCGCGCCCCACGCAAGCGCGCACAGCAGGAGGACGAAAAGCGCGAGGGCGACGGCGCGGCGGGCCATGATGCGGCCTCTTGTGGGCCGGGTGCGACGCTTCGTGGCGCTGGCCGTTCGGGCGGGATGCTTGGTGGCGTGAGGGGGGCGCGTGGCAGCAGTGGCGGAGCGTGTGCGCCTGGTGCTCGTGGTGGAACGGCGCGCGGCGGCGCCCGAGGGGCGTGCGGCGCGACGCCCGGCGGGCGGATTCGCCCCCTGGCCCCGCGTACGCGCCCCGGCCTTGCGTGCCTGGCCGCGATCCCTCTCGCTTGCGCTCGCCTTCCGGCGCGAGCTCGACGCCCGAGGGGTGCCCTTCTGCTCGCGCCCGGGGCGCGCCGAACGGGCGGAGTTCCTCCTCGGCTTTCCGCCGCGCGAGTTCCGCGAACCGCCCGAACCGGGGCGGCGTCCACCAGACTGAGCCATACGCACCTCCGAGTGTTAACCTAGGCGATCCACGCGAGCGGCGGGACCTGCCACGCGGCACAATGAGGCCATGACCGTGGCCGCATCCATCATTGCGTGGTTTGAACACGCCGGGCGGGACCTGCCCTGGCGTGCGGGCCGGACCGATCCGTGGGGCATTCTCGTGTGCGAGGTCATGAGCCAACAAACCCCCGTCACCCGGGTCGAACCCCGCTGGCGCGCGTGGATGGAGCGCTGGCCAACGCCTGCGGATCTCGCCGCTGCGCCACGCGCCGAGGTGCTGCGCGCTTGGGACCGGCTCGGATACCCGCGCCGCGCCATCCGCCTGCACGAATGCGCCGAGGTCATCGTGCGCGACTACGACGGCGAGGTCCCGACCGACGAAGAGACGCTTCGTACCCTGCCGGGCATCGGTGCCTATACGGCTGCCGCCGTCGCGGCGTTCGGGGGTGGGCATCGCACCGTCGTTGCCGACACGAACGTGCGCCGGGTCCTCGCCCGGCTGCACGGGGAGGCCGGTGTCCCCGCGCACGTGCGGGCGTTCGAGCTCGAGCGGGCTCGCGCCCTCCTGCCGCAGGATCCGGCCCGCGCCGTGCGCCTGAACGAGGGGCTCATGGAGCTGGGGGCCCTCATCTGCACGGCACGCTCCCCACGATGCGAGGTCTGCCCCGTGGCGGAGCGGTGCGCCTGGTACGCGGCCGGGAGGCCGGCCGACCCCACCATCACGCGCCGCACCCAAGCCTGGCACGGCACCGACCGGCAGGCGCGCGGCCGCATCATGGCGCTGCTGCGCTCGCCGCAGGCCGACGCCGGTGTCAGTATCGACGCCGCCCGCGCGGCGAGCAGAGCGCCCGCCGAGCAGGCCGAACGTGCCCTCGCCGGACTGCTCGCCGACGGGCTGTGTACCCAGACGTCCAGCGGGCTCATCCGCCTCCCGTAACGGCCTGCCCTCCCGGCTTGGTCCACCCGACGCCGCACGCCGCGGGCGCACCCGATTCCCGCCGCGCCCCGCCCGACGCGGAGAATCGAGCCCGCGACCCTCGCCCGGATTCTCCACGCGTGCTCGCCGCGCCCGCGTGGACGGTAGGCTGCGAAGCGTGTCCACCCCAGCTGTGTCCCCACGCGAGATTCCACCCGAGGTCCTCATCGCGCGGCGCCTCGCCATGGGGCGTCTCACGATCGTGACCGGGCTCATCCTCGCGCTTTTGACGAGCGCGCTCTCGCTAATGCTCCTGCTGTCGACGCCGCAGGACCATCCGGGCCGACACGCCGCGACATTAGGAATCCTGGCCTGCGCGGGATCGATCGCGCTCATCGGCGCCGGTACGGGTCTCCTCGTGGCGGCCAGCACAGAGCCCGAGGCTGCACTGCGGCGCCACGTGCGGGTCCTCGAGTGGTGCGCCCGTCTCACGGCGGTGCTCGCCGTCGTGGGCGCGAGCGCCCTCATGATCGTCGTGCCCGCCGCGTGGCTGCACGTCGCCTTGGGACTGGTGATCTGCCTCCAACCCGTCGTCGTCGCCTGGGGCCTGGCCCGCCTCACGCACCGCCGCCTCGATCCCACGCCGCTGGGACGTCCCGACGGCCTACCGCGCCTCTAGGCGAACAACTCGGGGATTGCCTGCACGCCGGTCGCGAGGGACACGGCGAACAAGAGCAGCGCGAAGGCCGCCGTCAGGAGCGCCGGGCGAACGCTGCGCGTGAGTGGGCCGCCCGCCATGCCTCCGAGCGCCGACCCCGCCGTGAAGAGGGCGATGAGGGGCCAGTCCAGGTGGATGTCGGCTCCGTAGCGGGAAGCAAGGCCTGCGAGCGAGGCGATCACCATGACGAGCAGCGAGGTTCCGGAGGCCTGCTTCATCCCGAAGGAGAGAACGAGCACGAGCATCGGCACGACGGCGAAACCGCCGCCCACCCCGAAGAAACCCGTGAGGAAGCCCGTGAGCGAGGCCGCGACACTCAGCAGTACCGGGCCCGACGGGTGGTGGGCGTCGCGTGAGAAGATCCGCCACCGGCTCCCGGTGGGGCGCCGGCTCACGGTAGGTGCGTCCGGATTCGCGTGACCATCGGTGTCAGCGCCGTCCTCGGCCTCGGCGTCATCGTGCCAGGTGGTGCGGGCCCGCTGCGCCATCGCGAAACCGACGGCACACAGCAGCAGCGCAAACAGGCTCATTAAGAGGGGCTCGGAGACGAACCGAGAGAGCAGCCCACCGGCCACGGACCCCACGACGGACAGCGCGCCGAAGACGAGCCCGTCCTTCCATTTCACGTGTCCCGCTCGCGCGTGCGAGGGCAAGGCCACGAGCGCCGTCACCCCGACGATGATGAGGGACGCGGCCGCGGCGTCGTGGGGCGCCTGGCCGAGCAGATAGACGAGGATGGGCACGGAGAGGATTCCCCCGCCTGCGCCGAGCGCCCCTACGATCAGGCCCACGCCAAGACCGACCACCAGTGCCATCTGAGTCCTCCTCCCGGGCAGGAGTCTACGACTCGCGCCTCCCACACCGAAAAATGTGCACATCCTGTGGCAAGAGCAGGATTGCGCGCCCTCACAAGGGGTTAGACTGCAACCACGAAAGACTCGCAGTGAAAGGCGTCACAGTGGCCGCTTCGAATCAACGTGCAGGCCAGCTCGGTTCGTCCGAGCCGGACGACGGGGCGTCAGCGAAGCCCACACCGCGCTGGATCATCCCCGTGCTGGTGGGGCTCGCCATCATCGTTGCCATCATCCTGGGCGTCTTCGTCTGGTCCCGATATGGTCCGTCCGCGAGCAGTAGCGGACTGCCGGGTGGTTCGGCGCAGCTGTCAGAAAACCGCCCCTACCTTGAAAGCCGCGCAGACGTCGAAGCGCAGCGCGAGGCGGCCGAGCAGATCACCCCCGGCAGCGCTGGGCCGCCCATTTCGGGCACGGTCGAGATCACGGTCAGTGTCGGCGCGCCCGGAGAAGTCGAGGTGGCTCGCAATGACGGCAGCATCGTGGAATCGATCGAGGGCGAGTGGTCGACCAGCTTCGAGGTCAGCGTAGAAGAAGACCTGAACTTCATCGTGTACGTCTCGGCCAACGAGGTGGGGGTTCCTGTCGACGCCGAATGCTCGGTCACCTACAACGGCGTCACCGCTATCAAGGACCAGGGCGACGGCTCCGCCGCCTGCTATTCCGTCGTCAGCAAATGGGGGCTCTAGCCATGCGTCATCTCCGTCCAGCCGCCCTGGCCGCCACCCTTGCCTTAGTCTTCGCGGGTCTCGGCGCCTGCTCCTCCGATTCTGGCAACGACGGCGGAGCTCCGCGCCCCCAGTCGGCGTCGCGCTTCGCCATGCAGCCGGCGCTCGAGATGAACACGAACGACGTCGTGCACGTCCCGAAGGGCTATTCGGACCTGAATCGCTGGAACTCGCTGAAAGCCACGCTCGAGGAGCAGCCGGACCCAGACCTGCACCAGACGAGCGATTCGATGCTCTACCTGGATGCGAGCCTCACGCACCCGATCACGACGGTCAATCAGTTTAACTACGGCTCCGTCGTCATCGGTCCCTCCTTCACGGGGCAGAGTGCCACCCGCTACCGTCCGAATACACTCGCGAAGCGCGGCGGCGACCCGCTGGTGCTCTTCCCCGAGGACACGTGGGGAGTCTTCCCCACCTACTACCTCGTGCAGCGCAGCGATAAGTCTGGCGACCTGCTCGAGCACCCCGAGGTCACGCCGATCGTGATCGAGGACATGGAACGCTATCCCGCTCCCGTTCTCAACAACTCGGAGGGCTCCGCGATCGTCACGTTTGAAGATCTCGGCGACGACGTCGAGGAGGTGCGGCTCGTGAAGTCGATCCTCGAGGTGAGCCGGGAAAGGACGAGCACCGAATTCCTCGAGTTCCCGCTCACGCCCTCCGAGATCGACGCCGGGCGGATCGACCTCACCGACCCGCGGGTCTCTCTGGATGGCTATCGTCGGGCGAACGAATTCGTGCGGACGAAGCGCCTGGACATCACGGACTTCCAGGACGAATCGATGATTGGGCAGGCCGACGCCTACTTCTCGCGTGACTCGGCCAAGCTGTTCTTGGTCGTGAAGAAGGGCGGCCAGTGGACCGCCTCCGACCTCCTGGACTACACGGACCTCGGCTCCCGCATCCCCGTCGCCCCCTACGAGGGGGAACTCGAGACCGTGTCCGGGTATGTGACCGCGCGGTCGGTGCCCGAATACCAGGAGATGATTACCGCCGATGGGCGGGTGCGTCGGTTTGCCTACGACGTCGAGGTCGTCAAAGACTACGACACCGTCGTCGATATCCGCAGGACGCTGCGCAACACGTCCTTCAGCCTCCCCACGATGACGGTCGCCGTCGGCGACGGCTACGGCACGATCGAGGAGCTCCAAGAGCGGACCGCGGCCTACGCGCCGCCGATCGACCTGGCGCCGGCCGAATCCGAGGTTTTGAACGACTACGACGGCTGGATCGAAACCCGCCCCGACTCGGGCGTTCCCGAAACGGGTTTCGGCACGAGCGAGCTCTCGCGCTACATCGCGGATAGCTTGCAGGCGGGCTACAACCAGATGCCGATCGGTGACTTCCCCGAAGCGGGGACGTCCCAGCAGGTGAGCCAGGTGCTTTCTGAGGTGGTCGGCCAGAACCCGCTGACTCTCTACCCGGGCGGCAATGGTCATCCCGCCTACGATCTCGACCTCGAGACCGGGATGCTCACGATCAAGACGGATACGGCGTCCCGTGAAGAGTTCCTCGACAAGCGCAACGAGATTCGCGCCCTTGCCCAGGCGGTCATCAAGGAGCGGATCACTCCGGACATGTCGGACCGGGAGAAGGTTGCGGCGCTGAACGCCTGGCTCGTGGAGAACGTCACCTACGACGACTACCTTGCGGCGACCCCCTATAGGTTCTCGACCGAGGACGGGCAGACCGCACTCGGCGCCCTGCGCGACAAGCGGGCGATCTGCACCGGCTATGCGCACGCGCTCATCGTCATGGCGCGCGAGGCGGGCCTGGAGGCGGTGGCTCTCAGTGGCACGACGTCGGGCGCCGGGCACATGTGGACCAAGGTCAAGGTGGACGGCGAGTGGCTGAACGTTGACCCAACGTTCAACGCCACGTCCGGCGTCGAAGACTACGTCTCCTTCCTCACCGACGACGAGCTGCAGGAAAAGTCGCCTCGCTATTTCGGCTGGGTGAGTTCCTTCCAGCCCTACAGTTTCGACGCCTTCCAGAACTAGGGGCTCCCATCGGAACGTCGCTGGGCCCGCACCGTGCGGTGCGGGCCCAGCAGTGTGGCGCGACCTCGGAGCGGGTGCCCCGGAGCTCGGCCGTCAGTTCAGGGGCTTGACCAGTGGGAAGAGGATGGTCTCGCGGATGCCGCGGCCGGTGAGGGCCATGAGGAGACGGTCCAGTCCCATGCCCATGCCACCCGAGGGCGGCATGCCGTACTCCATGGCCTGCAGGAAGTCCTCATCGAGCACCATCGCCTCCGGATCGCCGGCGGCCGCGACGAGGGCCTGCTGCTCGAAGCGCTCGCGCTGGATGACGGGGTCGACGAGCTCGGAGTAGGCGGTCGCGAGCTCAAAGCCCCGCACGTACAGGTCCCACTTCTCCACGACGCCCTCGCGCTCGCGGTGCCCACGCGTGAGCGGGGACGTGTCAACGGGGTAGTTCATGACGAAGGTCGGAGCATACAGCGAGTTGCCGACCAGCTCCTCCCACACCTCTTCGACGATCTTGCCGTTCGTGTGGTGCGGGGCGACGGCGACGTCGTGCGCCTGCGCGTAGCGCTCGAGCGTTTCGCGCGGCGTGGCCGGGGTGACCTCTTCGCCGAGGGCCTGCGATAGTGAACCGTACAGATCCAGTTCGGTCCATTCTCCCGACAGGTCGTATTCGCTGCCGTCGGCGAGGGTCACGACTTCGCTGCCACACGCGTCGCGGGCGGCCTGCTGTACGAGGGCGCGCGTGAGTTCGGCCATGCCGTGGTAGTCGGAATAGGCCTGGTAGGCCTCGATCATCGCGAACTCGGGCGAGTGGGAGGAGTCGGCCCCCTCGTTGCGGAAGTTGCGGTTGATCTCGAACACGCGCTCGATCCCGCCGACGACGGCGCGCTTCAAGAAGAGCTCCGGCGCGATGCGCAGGTAGAGCTCCATGTCGAACGCATTCATGTGGGTGGAAAACGGCCGCGCCGCAGCTCCCCCGTGCAGGACCTGCAGCATCGGGGTCTCCACCTCGATGTAGCCACGTTCGTCGAAGGTGCGTCGCAAAGACTTGACGACGGCGGAGCGCGTGCGCACCATCTCGCGAGCCTCGGGGCGGGTGATGAGGTCGACGTAGCGCCGCCGGACCCGTTCCTCTTCGGAAAGGGCGACCCGCTCGCCGTCCTCGGTTTCAAAGGTCTTCGGTAGCGGCCGGATCGCCTTGGAGGCGAGTTGCCAGCTGGAGGCGAACACCGACAGTTCCCCTCGCCGCGAGGAGATGACGCGCCCGGTGAGGGCGAGGTGATCTCCGAGGTCGACGTCGGCCTTGTACTGGGCAAGCGCGTCGGCGCCCACTTCCTTGGCGGAGAGCATGCCCTGGAGGGTGCGGCCCTCGCCGTCTTGCAGGGTCACGAAGCACAGCTTGCCCGAGTTGCGCTGGTAGATCACACGACCGGCGAGGCAGACGACGTCGTCGGTCTCTTCTCCCGCCTCGAGGTGCCCGTAGCTCTCGCGCACCTTCGCAATCGTGGAGGTGAGGGGGACCTCGACGGGGTAGGGTTCACGGCCCTCGGAAAGGAGGCGCTCACGCTTGTCGAGGCGGACGCGCACCTGCTCGGGAGAATCGGCGTTCTGGTGGGGATTATCGGTCATACCCTCGATGGTAGCGCGTGCGTTCCGCAGGCCCGAACCGGGAGCAAGCGGAACACCCTTTGCATACCCCCGGGGGTATTCGTTAGGGTCGAGGCGGATCGTCTCACCCCGAGGAGTAGCTCATGGTCAGCCTCGACCCGGCCGAAGCGCAGGCCGCCCGCAACCGGCTCGCGCGCGCCAATGGTCAGCTTGCCGCGGTGATCCGCGCGCTCGATGAGGGCGGGGATTGCCGGACGATCCTCACCCAGCTGGCGGCCGCCTCGACCGCCGTTGATCGGGCAGCCGTCACGCTGCTCGCCACGGCGCTTCGGGAGTGCTATACGCAGGATGCCCCCGAGGCCGCGCGCGAGGAACTGGAAAAGCTCTTTCTCTCCTTTACCTGAGGCGCCTCACCGGCGCCTGCCCCACGATCCCCCACTCGAGTCCCACGAAAGGACCGCTCAATGAACATCGTCGTCATCGGAGGTGTGGCCGGCGGCATGTCCGCGGCTGCCCGCGCCCGCCGTCTGAACGAGGAGGCCTCCATCATCGTGTTGGAGCGCGGCGACTACGTCTCCTTCGCGAACTGTGGCCTGCCCTACCACATCTCCGGGGAGATCGAGGACCGCTCCGAGCTCCTGCTGCACACCCCCGAGACACTGAAGTCTCGTCTCAACCTCGACGTGCGGCTGCGCACCGAGGCTGTGCGAATTGACCGCGAGAAGCGGACCGTCACGGCGCGCGGCCCCGAGGGTGAAGAAGAGCTCGCCTACGACGCGCTCATCCTCTCGCCGGGCGCCGCGACCGTCATGCCTCCGATTGAGGGACTGCCCCACCCGAGCGCGCACACGCTGCGCACCATCAACGACATGGACGCCATCATCGCGCGCCTGTCGCCCCTCGGGGAGCACCCGCGCGCCGTCGTCGTGGGGGCCGGTTTCATCGGGCTGGAGGCCGTGGAGGCGCTGCGGGAACGCGGCGCGGCGGTCAGCCTCGTCGAATTTGCCCCGCACGTCCTGCCGCCGATCGAGGCGGAGCTCGCCTCCTACGTGAGCGGCGAGCTCGCGCGCCACGACGTCGACGTGCGCGAGGGCACCTCTGTGCAGGCAATCGCCGATAACGACGGCGCCGCACGCCTCACCCTCTCGGATGGCTCCACCCTGGACGCCGATCTGGTGATTCTCGCGACGGGCGTGGCGCCGGATTCAGCGCTCGCGAAGGATGCGGGCCTCGAGCTTGGAGAACGCGGCGCCATCGTGGTTGATGGTTACCTGCAGACCTCGGATCCGCACATTTGGGCGGCGGGTGACGCCGTCCAGGTGCGCCAGCGGATCGGCGATCAGGATCTGCTCGGCCCGGTGCCACTGGCCGCGCCCGCGAATCGGCACGGCCGACGGGCCGCCGACGCCGCAATCCTCGGTGCGGAGCGCGCCGTCGATCAGGTCGGCGATGCCACGGCCGCACCGCGCGTGCTCGGCACCGCAATCGTGCGGGTATTCGGCGCGGTCGCCGCTCTCACCGGGGCGTCGCGTCGCACGCTCGATTCGCTCGGCGTCGACTACGTCACCGTGCACACCCATCCGGCCGATCATGCCGGGTATTACCCGGGCGCGGAGCAGATGCACATCGTCGCGCACTTCCGCCGGTCCGATGGACTGCTCCTCGGCGCCCACATCGTCGGCGGCAACGGAGTCGCGAACCGGATCAACGTGTTCGCGACGGCGCTGAAGGCCGGCATGACGGCCAGCGACCTCGCGGACCTCGATCTCGCCTACGCGCCGCCGTTTGGTTCGGCGAAGGACCCGGTGCAGATGACGGGCTTCACGGCGCAGAACATCCTGGCCGACCTCATGCCCGTGTGGTACGCCGAGGACCTCGATGAGGTGCGCGAGAGCTCGCTGCTGCTTGATACCCGTTCGGCCGGGGAGTGCGCGCGCGGCATGGTCTCCGGATCGCTGAACGTGCCGCACACCGAGGTGCGCGAGCGCCTCGAGGAGATTCGAGAGGCGGCCGCCGGTCGCCCGATCGCGGTGCTGTGCGCCTCGGGCGTGCGTTCCTACCTCGCCACCCGAATCCTGCGCGAGAAGGGGTTCGAGGCGCGGAACCTGTCGGGCGGCGCCGAGACCCTCGCGCACGTGCGCTCCGACTGGGCCGACTAGCGCCCAGCACACCGACACTGACACGCCTGAGCGGGCCGGATGATCCGGCCCGCTCAGTGTCGTGAGGTGGGGTACGCGTCCGCTTAGCGTTCGGCGAAGCGCTCGGCTTCCGACCAGCAGCTCACGTTGCGTGCCTCCGGCAGCTCGTCGCGCACGAAGGTCGGCTCGATCCCCTTGGCCCGCTGGCTGAGGTAGTGGGCCAGCAGAGCGACGGCGAGCCCGCCGAGCGGCATGATCGCCACGAGGTTGATCGTCGCCATCATCCCCATGAACAGGTCCGCGGTGTTCCACACCAGCGCGACGGAGCCCATCGAGCCGCCGATCACGCACAGCAGCACGAGGACCCGGAAACCGTTAAGCCAGCCGCGGGTGTCCGACAGGAAGGCGATATTCGCTTCGCCGTAGTAGCTGTTGCCGAGGATCGAGGAGTAGGCCAGGAAGAAAATCACGACGGTGAGGAAGGGGCCGGCCCAGTCCCCGACCTGGCTCTGCAGCGAGGTCTGAGTGAGCTCCACGCCGGTGAGTTCTCCGCCAAACGTCGGGTCGGACAGGAGGATCACGAAGGCGGTCGCGGAGCAGACGACCAGGGTGTCGAAGTAGACGCCGAGCGCCTGGACGAGCCCCTGCTTCACGGGGTGGGAGACGTCGGCTGTCGCGGCGGCGTTCGGCACGGACCCCATGCCGGCTTCGTTGGAGAACAGGCCACGCTTCATGCCCTGCATGATCGCCGTGCCAACGGCGGCGCCTGTGATCTGGGTGAACCCGAGCGCGTGGCCGATGATCTGGCCGATCATGGCGGGCACGTGATCGATGTTGATGATGACGACGACGGCGGCGACGCCGAGGTAGGCGGTCGCCATGATCGGCACGAGGTATTCGGTGACGGCGCCGACGCGGCGCACCCCGCCGAAGGTCACGATGCCGGTGACGAGGGCGAGCGCCACGCCGATCATGACGCGGGCCGTCATGGAGTCGTTTCCGATGGAGTGTTGCACCGCAGCTGAGATGGAGTTCGCCTGCACGGCGTTGAAGACAAAGCCGTAGGTGATGGTGATGAGGACGGCGAACGTGATCGCGACCCCGCGCTTGCCGAGCGCGTCGCGGATGTAGTAGGCGGGCCCGCCCTTGAAGGTGTGCCCCTCGCCGCGCACCTTGTAGAGCTGGGCGAGCGTGGATTCCACGAACGCGGTGGCGCCACCGATGATGGCGAGCAGCCACATCCAGAACACCGCACCCGGCCCGCCCATGACGATGGCGACGGCGACGCCCGCGACATTGCCGGTCCCGACGCGCGAGGCGGCGGAGATTGAGAAGGCCTTGAAGGCGGAAATCCCCTTATCACCGTGCTCATCGCGGGTCGGCCGCTCCGTGATGGTGCGGAGCATCTCGGGGAACTGGCGGATCTGCACCACCAGGGTCCGGAAGGAGAACCACACCCCCGCGACCACCAGGAGGACGATGATCAGGTACCAAAACTTGTCGTTGATTGCTGCAATGACAGCTGCTGCGGAATCCATGCGGTGAGAATACAGCAGTTCTTCTTGCAACTGCGGAGATTTCCCAATCGATATTCATCGATCGTGGTGCCCCAGGAGGGGCGCCCGCCTCCGCGGTTAGGCGCCCTGCCTGAGAGTGAAGGTCCGATTATCAAGCAGTCGGGTCGTTCCGACGCGCGCGGCGAGCGCCAAGACGATCTCGTCCGCCTCCTCCTCGGCCGGCAGGAACGTGGCCGCGTCGACGGCCACCACGTAGTCGGGGTCGACTCCCGGCGCCTGCGTCAGGTAGTCGCGGGCCGCGGCCTCCAGGCTGGCCGGCGTCGCCCGCCCGCCCGCCTCGCGGGCCGCCCGAAGCTCCGCGGCGGCCGCCTCGAGGGCCTCCGAGAGGGCGCGGGCCCGGGCGCGCTCGGTCTCATCGAGGTAGGCGTTGCGAGAGGAGCGGGCGACGCCGTCGTCCTCGCGCGCGATGGGCACGCCGACGATCTGAACGGGGAAGTCGAGGTCCTCGACCATCGTGCGGATGAGCGCGAGCTGCTGTGCGTCCTTCTGGCCGAAGATCGCCCAGTCCGGCTGCGTGAGGTGCAGGAGCTTCGCGACAACCTGCACCACCCCCGCGAAGTGGGTCGGGCGCGCCTCCCCCTCGTAGCGCGTCGCCACGGGCCCCGGATCGACCCGGACGAGTGGCTCACGCGGGTACATCTCCTCCTCGGTGGGGGCAAAGACGACGTCGACCCCGGCCTCGCGCAGGAGGGTGACGTCTCCCTCAAGATCGCGCGGGTAGGTGTCGAAATCCTCGTCGGGTGCGAACTGGAGCGGGTTCACGAAGTCGGTGACGACGACGACGTCGGCCAGTTCTTTCGCTCGCCGCACGAGCGAGAGATGCCCCTCGTGCAGGGCACCCATGGTCATGACGACGGCGCGCCGCCCGGGCCGCACGGCCAGCGCGGCCACGAGCTCCGCCTTCGTGGTGCACACTTCGGTGCGGGGAGACAGCTCCTCCTCGAGGGCGGCCGCGGCCCGCTCCTCGAGGACGCCCCGATCCAGGCAGCGCATCGCCGTGCCGAGCGCGAGGGCCCGGTAGGTGGCGAGCACGTCCGGAAGTCCGAGCTCCGCGAGCGCGGCCAGGTGGGCGGCAATCGTGCCGGCGTCGCCCCGCAGGACCGGGCCGGTGAGCGCCCCTTCGCCGGTGCGCAGGGCGCCGTCGACGGCGGCGTTGACCAGCGCGCGCAGGGTCGCGCCGGGGTCCACCTGGCCGATGGATTCGAGGACGCGCCGGGCCTGGGAGATGACGGTGACGCTGTGGTTTGCGGCGTGGGCGAGGGCAGCGTGATAGGCGCTTCGGTCGGCGTTCGCGATCGCGACCGGGGCGCCGCCAAGTTCCGTCACGAGTGCGTGGGCGAGCGGCGCGATGGCGGGGGGCGCCGTCACGGCGAAGGCGCACCCGGCAAGGCGCGGGAGGTCGAGCGACGTACCGGTGAACGTCATGGCGGGGTGGATGGCCATCGGGAGTGCGCCGCGCCGGGCCGCGGGCTCGAGCACGTCGAGTCCGTGCGCCCCGCAGGTGTGGGCCACGAGTTGGCCGGGCCGCACCTGGAGGGAGGCGACCACCTCGGCGAGCGCGTCGTCGCTCACGGCGATGAGGACGAGGTCGGCGCCCTCTGCAATGTCGGCGACGGTGCGGATCGGAACGTCCGGTACGAGGGCTTGCACGTGGTCCACGGCCTGCTCGCTGCGGGCGGTGATTCCGACGATCGTGTGGCCTACCTGGCGGAACGCGGCGGCGAGGATGGGGCCCACCCGTCCTGAGCCGACGACGGCGATCTTCAGGGGCGTGGCGGTGGACTGGATCTCAGACGCGCTCATGCCCCCATTATCACCGCTTGCGGATGCGCCGCGGGCTGGCCGGGCCGGGCCCGCGCGGGCGTCGGCCTACGATGCGACGGAGCTCGCGCGCCGCATCCACTCCTCCGGCCCCTCGTCGGTGCGAGCCATGCGGGCGCGTTCCGCCTGGGCGAGGAGGATTTCCAGGGCGATGTCCTCGGGCAGGTGGCGGGCGCGCGGCCCCACGGGCCCCGGCACCGAATGGGCCGCGAGGTTCGCGAGGTGCAGGAGCCGCTCAAGCGGCCCCTGCTCGAGCGCCAGAGACTGCGTGCGCGAATGTGGGACGAGCACGGAGCGGCGAACGAAGAACCCGGAGCGCATGAGGAGCGCAGTGCGAGTGACGTACAGACCGTGGCGGCGCCACGTGAACCAGTCAAGCCAGCGGGCCTGCCGCGGCGCCGTGTAAAACCCAGCACCCTCCCCGCTGCCCTCGAGGAGGGCGTCGAGGACCTCGGCGGGGTCGTCGACGCCAAGATCGGGAACGATGAGCCAGAGAACCCGCTCGAGATCCGTGCGCTCCCCCACCGGCAGGACGACGTTCTTCACGGCGGATGTCGACGTCTTATTCGACGAAGAGTCACTCGTGTGGTAGCCAGCGACGTTGATCTCCACGCGCCACCAGCCGGGGATACGCCACAGGATGGGCTGGGTGACCTGCACGGCCTGGATGCGGCGCGGCGGGATCGTCGTCGCCCGCGTCTCGGTGAGGCCGTGGCGCGAGCGCAATCCATCGGGGGAGATCGCGAGCGTGAAGCCAAACTCACCGGCCAAGCGGGACCAGGCGGTGACGCCGACGACGAGGAGCGCGGGCGCGAGCGCGGGCAGGGCCGCAAATACCAGCGCGGACCAGGACAGAGCGGCGATCACGATGGCGACAATGGCGACCAGCAGGAGGAAGGTCCACGGAGAGATCGCGATCGAGGCCAGAAGACGCCCCGGCGGAACGGTGAGCACCTCGCGTTCGGGCGCGGCGGCGTAGTGCAGGCGCGGCGTCCCCTCTGCCACGGGCCGCACTGCGGGCGCGCCGGGATCGTCAGAACCGGCTCCCGGGGTCGCGGAGGGTACCGACGAGGTGGCCGCCGCCCCCTCGTGGCCGGCAGTCGGCGCCCCGTGGCGGTCCGTCGCCCGGCCCGGGACCTCCACGGGAGTCCCCTGCACGCCGGCCGCCCGCGCAAGAATTTCGTTACGTACCGCCTCGGCCTCATCCTCCCTGAGGTAGGTGATCCGCACGTTGGAGTCGGAGCCGCCCGCCGACTCGATCTCGACGGCGGCGAGCCCCACGAACCTCGCGAGCAGCGGGCGCACCAGGTCGACCGCCTGAACGCGGTTCAGCCGGGCGTGCCGCTGGGAGCGGAAAATAATGCCCTTGTGGAAGTAGACGGCCTCCTCCCCGATCGCGTACTTCGTATAGCGCCACGACAGGTAGAAGAAGGCTCCGCCGATCGCAAGGACGACGATGACGAGGGCCACAATGATGAGGACGGCGATGCGGACAACCCCGGAGGCCTGAGCGTCCTGCTCAAGGATCGGCAGCGTATTGAGGCCGGCATCGACCGCCTGCCAGGTGAGGAGGGCGAGCAGCACCGTGAGCGCTTTTGCGGCGTTAATCAGCGGCGTCAGCGGGTGGACTTTCGACCAGTGAACCTCGGCCGCGTCGCGGGCGAGCTCACCACTCAGCGCATTCTCGCTCATAGCCCCGCCAACTGGGTTTCTCCGCGCGCAGTCAGGCGGTCCCGCAGACGGGACGCTTCCGAGCGCGGCAGGCCGTCGAGCGTCGCGTCCGTCGACGCCGATGCCGTATGCAGTTCGATGGAAGCGATCGAGAACATGCGCGCGATCGGCCCTTCGGAGACATCGACGTACTGCATCCGCCCGTAGGGCACGATCGTGAGGGATCGGAACATGATGCCGCGCCGAATCACGAGATCGTCTGCGGCCTCCGCGTATCCGAGGGCCCGCACCTGGCGTGGGATCAGCCACCCCAGCCAGACGATGACGAGCACGACGCCGGCGACACCGATCCACCACCAGGGCGAGGCGAGAAGCGCGAGGACGAGGAACGCGATCAGCGCTGGGACCGCGACGATCCCGGCGATGATGAAGCGCGCCTGGGTGAGCTTGCTCGACACGGGCGTGAACTCGATACCTTCCGGCTCAAAGGGGGTCGCCCCCGTAGTGCGGGCAGGTTCGGGCATGGTGTCACTCCTTTGACCTGGCGTGTCACTTCAGTCTGGCACAGGGCCGCCGCACCGCTGATCGTTCTCTCGAAGGAGCCTCTCCAGTCCCTCGTCCTTCCGAAGGACGCCCCAGGGGACCGGCGGCGGCGAGCCCATACGGGGCTTCACGTCGGCGCTCCGGTCCACGATCCCGGGGCAAAGCCCTGCATTCACCCGCGTGGGTGCCCGTGGGATGAGAGGTTACCCGTCAGGCGGCCGAAGCGCCGCGGACGGGACCCGAACCCGACTCGTCGTCGTCCTCGGGCGGATTTGCGCACCAGGACTCCACGATGAGGGCGACGACGACCAGGGCGAGGCAGGCAAGCGCACTCACGGCCGCCACGATGGCGTGCTGGCGGAACCAGGGCGCACCGAGGTGCGGCAGCGCGATCACCACCTGGGCGAGGAAGTAGCCGAGCAGACCGGAGCCCCCATAGGAGCACGCCTTTGAGGCCATCGCGACGCGCGCGGCACTCAGCGCATCGATGGACGTCTCCTCGCGGTTCACGAGGCGCTTCACCCCGGTTCCAAGTCGCCACAGCACGATCGCGAGAGCGGCGAGCAGCACGGCGGTGAGGGCGGAAACCGGCACCGGTGTGGGGGCACGACCGGCGATCACGGTGAGCACCGCGTGGGAGAGCACCCCGACGCCGATGGCGAGGACCACGAGCACCGTCACGGAAGTGCGCTTCATTGCCCCTCCCCTTCTGCCAGGCGGTGGGCCTCTCCCCGGGCGGTAACCGCCAGGTCCGCAAGCGGCGTGCCAGCAATCGCCCCATCGGGACGCAGGTCCAGGTAGGGCCGGACAACGAAGGAACGCTCGGCGGCCCGCGGGTGCGGGATCGTGAGGTGCGCCGCGCTCGAGGTGAGGCCCTCGACGTCGATCACGTCGACGTCGATGACGCGAGCGCCCCAGCGTTCGTGGCGTTCGCGCCCCAGGCGGTTTTCGACGGCCTGCGCGAGGGCGAGCACCTCATCGGCCGCCAGGTCACTGCGGGCGATGGCGACCGTGTTGACGTAGTCGGGCTGATCCGCCTGGCCGGGGGCGAGCACCGGGGTACTCCGGTAGAGCGGTGCCACCTGAAGGGCCCCCAGCCGCTCGCCGAGCAGGGCCAGGGCGCGCTCGATTGCAGTCGGCACGTCCCCCAGGTTGCCGCCAAGCCCCAACACCACCTCGCGAGGGTTCTCGGGCACCACCGTGAGCGGCGTACGCTCGATCGTGACACAGACGTCGGCGAAGTCGACGTCGATCGGCGCCTCGGGCTTGTGCACCCGGACGCGCACCGAGGAGAGGGGGCCCGCGCCGAGCACGTCGCGGGCGATGGCCTCGGCGAGAGTCTCCAAAAGATCGACGCTCGGGCCTGCCAGGCGCGCATGCACCAGGGCGGCGACCTCGGCATAGGACACCGAGGCGGCGAGGGCGTCGCCGCGGGCTGCGGCACGCGTATCCAGCGTGTAGGTGACGTCCGCGAGGAAGGTTTGGCCCTCGCGTTTTTCGTGGTCGAACACGCCGTGGTAGCCGTGCGCGCGGATGCCCGCCACCTCGATCCGGTCAGACATCGGGGCTCATCTTCTCGGCCAGCTCGAGGGCGATCCGCGAGGAGGCGACGTCGTGCACGCGCAACGCCCACAGCCCCGGGTAACGCTGCGCCGCGAGGCCACTCAGGACGGCGGTCGCGAGGTCGCGGCCCGCTGCACCGGCCGAATGGTCGAGCGCGTAGGGCGCCAGGAAACGCTTGCGGGACGCGCCGAGCATGACGGGGTAGCCGAGGCGCGCCACCCGATCCAGGCCGGCGAGGATCGCCCAGTTGTGGTCGCGATCTTTGGCGAATCCGAGGCCGGGGTCCACCACGATCTGCGCGGCACTCACCCCGGCACTTCGAGCCGCCTCGATCCGCTCGCTGAGCTCCGCGCAGACCTCGGCGACCGGGTCTTCGTAGGTGGCCAGCTGGTTCATCGTCTCGGGAGTGCCGCGCCAGTGCCCGATGAGATAGCCGGCCTCGGGGTACCGGGCGAGGACGGCGGGCAGGTTCGGATCATAGAGGCCCCCGGAGACGTCGTTGATGTGGGCGGCACCCGCGGCGAGCGCGCGCTCCGCGGTCTGGGCGTGCAGTGTGTCGACGGAGACGGTGAAGCCGGCTCCGACCAGCGAGGCCACAACCTCACCGATACGCTCCCACTCGGTGTTGGGATCGACCCGGGTGGATCCGGGGCGCGTGGACTCCCCACCGACGTCGAGCACCGTGGCGCCGGCGCGTGCCAGGTCGACGCCGTGCCGGACGGCGGCCTGCGTTTCGGCGTGCTCTCCGCCGTCGGAAAAGGAGTCTGGCGTGACGTTCACGATCCCCATGAGGTGGGGTCGAGGCGGGCGCGCCACCATCTCAGTTCCCCGACATGATGAGGCTCATCGCCTCCGCGCGGGTCGCCGCGGAACGCATCTGCCCGCGCACCGCGGACGTGATCGTACGCGAGCCCGGTTTACGCACACCACGCATCGACATGCACAGGTGTTCGGCCTCGACGACGACGATGACGCCGCGCGGGCTGAGCCGCTCCATGAGGGCATCCGCGACGTGAGAGGTGAGGCGCTCCTGCACCTGGGGGCGGCGGGCGTAGCCATCCACGAGGCGCGCGAGTTTTGACAGGCCCGTCACGTACCCGGACTCGTGCGGGATATAACCCACGTGGGCGACGCCGTGGAAGGGCAGGAGGTGGTGCTCACACATCGAGTAGAGCGGGATGTCTTTGACGAGGATCATCTCCTCGTGACCGATGTCGAACACGGCGTTCAGTTGATCGGCAGGATCCTGGTGCAGGCCGGCGAAAATCTCGGCGTAGGCGTCCGCGAGGCGGCGCGGGGTGTCGCGCAGGCCGTCGCGCTCGGGGTCCTCACCGATGGCGATCAGCAGGTCCCGGATGGCGCGGCGCACGCCATCGGCGTCGTAGGGGCGGCGGGCGGCGACCCCCTTGCCGATGTCTCGGCTCACGAGCGCTCCTCCCCCGGTGCGGAAGGGGGATCGGTGAGGGAGGGACCCCCCTCGCCCGTCAGCGGCGGCAGGGCGTCGCCCGCGTCGGCCGCCTGGTCGGCCGGGTTCTCCTCCGGCTCACCGGCCGCCTCCTCGGCGGGGGTCCGGACCGGCGGGACGTCGGAAACCGGGCGCTCATTTGAGGAGTGCCACACGGGGCGCGGCGGGCGCTTTTCGACGGGGGCGAAGATCTCCGCGAGTTCCTTCTCGTTGAGGGTCTCGCGCTCCAGCAGTGCGAGCACGAGATCATCGAGGACCTGCCGATAGGTGGTGAGGATCTCCCAGGCCTCGTCGTTCGCGGCGTCGAGCAGCGCGCGCACCTCGGCGTCAATCACGCGGGCCGCGTCCTCGGAGTAGTCACGCTGGTGGCCCATGTCCCGGCCGAGGAACGGCTCAGAGTTGTCCGAGCCCAGGCGCACCGTGCCGAGCGTGGCACTCATGCCGTATTGGGTGACCATCTTGCGAGCCATCGAGGTGGCCTTCTCGATGTCATTTGAGGCACCCGTCGTCGGGTCGTGGAAGACGATCTCCTCAGCGACCCGCCCACCCATCGCGTAGGCGAGCTGGTCGAGCAGCTCGTTGCGCGTCGTCGAATAGCGGTCCTCGCTGGGGAGCACCATCGTGTAGCCAAGGGCGCGCCCGCGCGGCAGGATCGTCACCTTCGTGACCGGGTCGGTGTGGCGCAGCGCCGCGGCAACGAGCGCGTGCCCGCCCTCGTGGTAGGCCGTGACCTTCTTCTCCTTCTCGTTCATGACCCGGCTCCGCTTTTGCGGCCCCGCAATGACGCGATCGATGGCTTCATCGAGCGCGCGGTTGTCGATCAGTTGGGCGTTGGAGCGGGCCGTGAGCAGCGCCGCCTCGTTCAAGACGTTCGCGAGGTCCGCGCCCGTGAAGCCCGGCGTGCGCTTCGCCACGAGTTCGAGGTCCACAGAGCTGGCCAGCGGCTTACCCTTCGCGTGCACCTTGAGGATCTGGTGACGCCCCTGCATGTCGGGGGCCTCCACGGGAATCTGCCGGTCGAAGCGCCCCGGGCGCAACAGCGCGGGATCGAGCACGTCGGGCCGGTTCGTGGCGGCCACGAGGATGACGTTCGTGGACACGTCGAAGCCGTCCATCTCGACGAGCAGCTGGTTGAGCGTCTGCTCGCGCTCGTCGTGTCCGCCGCCGAGGCCGGTGCCACGGTGGCGGCCGACGGCGTCGATCTCGTCAACGAAGATGATCGACGGCGAGTTCTCCTTCGCCTGCTCAAACAAGTCGCGCACCCGCGAGGCGCCCATACCAACGTAGAGCTCCACGAATTCGGAGGCCGAGATAGAGAAGAACGGCACGCCGGCTTCGCCGGCAACGGCGCGAGCGAGCAGGGTCTTACCGGTTCCCGGTGGGCCGTACAGGAGTACGCCCTTCGGGATTTTGGCGCCGACAGCCTGGAACTTTGCGGGCTCGGAGAGGAATTCGCGGATCTCCTCGAGTTCTTCGACGGCCTCATCTTCGCCGGCGACGTCCGCGAAGGTCACGTCTGGCCGTTCCTTGGTGATCATCTTGGCGCGGGACTTCATGAGTCCCATGGGGCCGCGCCCACCGGTCTGGGCACGCATGATGAAGAACCAGAACAACCCCAGGATCAACACCATCGGCAAGACGACGGAGATGAGGGACATCCACCAGGGGGTCTGGGGTACGTCGGAGTTATATCCGTTCTCGGGGGCGGCGTCTTGGATCGCCTTCATGACGGTCTCACCCTGGGGCTCGACGTAGAAGAAGGTCACCTCAGTGCCCTTGTTCTCCTCGTTCTTCTTGCCCTTTGCGGCAATGAAGTCATCCTTCAGCTTCATGCGCACCTGTTGGGTGCCGTCGGTCACCTCCACCTCGGTGACAGCCCCAGACTGCCCAAGTAGGGCAAGGCCCTCGGAGGTGTCGATCGGCCGGAACGCCGGCTTGTTGAAGATCGACACGGCGACCCACGCCAAGATCAGTACGAGGATCAGCCAGGACACCGGGCCGGAGAACAGCCCCTTATTCTTCTTTTTCTTACTCATGCGCGGAGGCTCACGCCCCATCCCTTCGCTCGTCTATCTGCGCCTACGCTACCGGGCGAAACACCCGATGACCGCGCGTGTTCGCTTGAGGCGTGCTAACCGCCGTACACGTGCGGGGCAAGCGTCCCCACAAAGGGAACGTTTCGGTAGCGGCCCGCAAAGTCCAGCCCGTAACCGATCACAAATTCGTTCGGGATATCGAACCCGCAAAAGTCGACCTGCAGGTCCGTCTGAGCGGCCTCGGGTTTGCGCAGCAGCGTCGCGATCTTGAGGGAGGCCGGCTCACGCGACGACAGATTTTTCACCAGCCAGGACAGCGTGAGGCCCGAATCGATGATGTCTTCGACGATCAGCAGGTGTTTGCCGTGAACGTCGGTGGATAGATCCTTCAAAATGCGCACCACGCCGGAGGAGCGGGTACCCGAGCCGTAGGAAGAGACGGCCATCCAGTCCATCGTGACGGGCGTGTGCAGGCGGCGCGAGAGATCCGCCATGACCATGACGGCACCGTTCAATACCCCGATGAGCAAGACTTCTTCACCGGCATACGTCCGGTCGATCTCGGCGGCCATCTCGTCCAGGCGCGTGGCGATCTCGTCTTCGCTGATGAGGACCTTTGCGAGGTCCTCACCCATATCCAGAGCATCCATCGACATTCCCTTCATGTGGCTCGTCGCGACACCCTTAGCATGCCACCAATACGCCGGACACTCACACCCCCGGCGACGTCGATGGGCCCCACCCCCTCGCGCAGCACAAGCCGCTCGACCTCACGCACGTGCACGGAGCCCACCTGCGCGCCCGGGCGAGCAAGGGAGGAGAGCAGCGCGTGAATCGCGCGGGTGCGGATCGCCGCGGGTGCCTCGGCCAGGGGGGTGATGTCGATTTCCAGGTGCCCGACCCCGCGTGCGCGAACCGCCGCTTCGGTGAGACGTTCGGCGTCCGCGGCCAGGGCGTCGTCGTCGCGACGGAGCTGGTCCGCACTCCGGGCGAGGGCGGGAACGACGCCGGGCCCAAGAATCTCGGTGAGCAGCGGGATGGCGCGGTGTCGCAGCGCGGTGCGTCGCAGGGCCGAGCCGTCCGCCTGACGCCAGGGGCCGGAGAGCTCGTTGGATGGGTCTGCCACGGGGGTGAGGCCGAGGGCCCGACAGATTTCGGCGGTCTGGGCGCGCCGCAACCCAAGGAGGGGACGCGCCCACAGGCCGTCGCGCTCGCGCATGCCCGCCAGGGCGCGCGCCCCCGAACCACGGGCGAGGCCGAGCAGGACGGTTTCAGCCTGGTCATCCATGGTGTGGCCGAGCAGGATCGCGTCAGCGTCAACGCGGCGGGCCTGCGCGAGCAGGGCCGCACGGCGGGCGCTACGGGCGGCGGCCTCGGGCCCACCGTGGCCCGTGCCGGCCGCTCCACCGGGTACCGTCACGCGCACGACGTCGGTCTCCAGACCGAGGCTTCGGGTGAGGGCCGCCGCGCGCTCGGCGTCGGCGGCGGATTCGGCACGGACGGCGTGGTCGACGACGAGGACGCGCACCACCCAGCCCTCGCGCGGCGCGAGGAAGGCCAGCGTGGCCGCGAGCGCGAGGGAGTCCTGCCCACCGGAACACCCGAGCAGGAGGCGTGCCCCCGGGGGAAAGCCCGCGGCCCGCACAGCGGTGCGGGCTGCGGCGACGTCGCGGTGCGGGCCGATCATTGGCGGTGTTCCAGCGTGGGCACCCGGCACTCGGGTCAGGCCGTGACGCGCGCGAGCCAGGCGTGCGGCTCGCGGATCTCGTCGGGGCTTGGCAGGTGGCGCGGGTCGGCGAACACTGCGTTTAGGCGGGCGTGGCCGCCGTCGTTTACCACAGCGCGGACGAACGCGGCCCCGTCACGGTATTGGGCGAGTTTCACGTCCATTCCGATAGCTGCGTTCAGGCGCGCCGTCACTCGATTCGGGCGGTTACGCCGTTCATCGAAGGCGGCGCGGATGCGCCGCACCGAAGGCATCCGGGCCGGGGAGATGGAATCCATGACGACGTCGGCGTGCCCCTCAAGCAGCGCCATGAGCGCACTCACCTCCGCCATGAGGGAGGCAGCCTCGGGTGGGACGATCGCGTCGGCGACGTCCTGGCCGCGGCCCCGAATGACGGCGGAAAGCCAGGCGGCAAACGCCGTGAGGTCGCTGCCCTGTTCCCCGGCGCGAAGAATCTCGCGGACCTTGGTCACCATGAACTCACTGAGCCAGGGAGCGGCCGCGAACTGAACGGCGTGCGTCGCCTCGTGTAGGCACACCCAGCGTCGGAAATCCATCCCGTCCAGGTCGAGTTCATTCTCGATCTTCACCACGTTCGGGGCCACGAGCAGGAGCCGGCGCGCCAGCGGATCATACTGACCAAGCACCTTGGTGGACAGGAATGAGAGTGCGGCATCGGTCGGCAGGGTCTCGAGGTCTCGTCCCGGCAGCACCGGTCCGGCAATCTGGGTGAGCAGTTCCCGGTTTGCCGCCTGAAAGCGGGGTCGGTCCACGACGTACACGGGTACGCGCGCCGCGGCTTTCGCTGCCCTGTTGAGCCCGGTGATGCGCCCGACCTCCTCGGGCGCCTCGGCGGCGGAGCGATGCAGGATCTCGACGATAGCGCGCAGCTCAGCGCGGGTTCCGGCCGGTCCCGGCGGGGTGAGGCGCGCGAGGATTCGCGCCTGGCGGCGGGTGGGGTCGGTGGTACGCGAGCGAGCGGTCATGCCTCTACGCTATCGGTCCTGGAGCGCGCGGTCAGTCTCCACTCTCCTCGGTCCGCGTGAGCGAGGTGACGAATGCGTCCAGCTCCGCTCGAGCCTGTCGGTAGGCGCCGCGCTCGACCTTGTCTGCGAGGATCGAGAAGGCGAGCATCCGTCCCTTCCCCGCCTCGGCAATCCCGGTGAGGGACACGGCGGTCACGAGCGTCCCCGTCTTCGCGCGCACGAGCCCGGCACTGTCGGGAAGGCGGGTCTTCAACGTGCCGTCAAGCCCGGCGATCGGCAGGCCCGCAATCCCCGGTCCGAGTGCGGCGGGCTCGCCGAGCGCGGCGGCCCGCGCAAGGTCGGCGAGCAGGCGGGCGGGCGCCCGGGTCGCGGAGTCCAGCCCGCAGGTGTCGGCCAGGTGCAACCCCGTCGTGTCGAAGCCGACGTCGGCGAGTGCCTCGGTCACGGCCGTGCGGGCCCCCTCGAACGTTCCCGGATGTCCGCGGTGAATCGCGACGATCCGGCCGAGCGCCTCAGCGGTGGTGTTATCGGAATGTTTCAACGTGTGGGTTACGACATCCCCGACGCTGGTGCCCTGCCAGGAGGTGAGGACCTCGGCGTCATCCGGGCTCGACGCGCGGGTCACCTCGCGAACCGTCGTCCCCGCCTCACGCAGCTCGGCGGCGAAGATCTCCCCCACCGCCAGCGGCGGGTCGGCATCCTCATTGGTCCCCTGGGAGCGGCCTGAGTTCACCGCGAGCGCCACGATCGGTTGCACCCAGGGGCGGTCCAGGTCCCCCCAGCCGGGGGAGAACGTTGCGCCCGTGAACGCGGTGTCGTCGACCGCGAGCCTGACCTCGTTCACGCCAGCTGCCGCCAGGGAGTCGTGGGTGTCGGCTGCCAGCTGAGCGAGGATTGCGGGAGTGAGCCGCAGGTCGCCGTGCCCCACCAGCGTGACGGTGTCGCCGGCGAACGTGACGTCCGTCGGCACGGGTGTGTCGGGGCCGAGTTCGGCGAGCGCCGCGACGGCCGTCGCTACCTTGATTGAGGACGCCGTCGCGTGCGCGCGGTCTCCGGCGACGTCCGCGAGGACGGTACCCGAGGCGACGTCGAGGATCCGGACCGCAACTCCCGGGCCGAGCGCTGACGCGGAGGAGGCGAATTCCTCGGCGCGCTCCTGTAGGGCCCCCGCCTGCGAGAACGGTTCCGGAGCGGCGGCGGGTGAGACGGGCGTCGTCGTCGGCACGCTGAGCGTGGGGTAGGGCTGAGGTGAGGCGAGCGGCGGACGCGTCGTGAGGATGCCCGGCACGACGTCGAAGGCGTCGGCGCTCGCGTACGCGCCGAGTGCGAGAACGGCGGCGCCAATCGCCAGGGCCCGCGGTTTCCTCACGATGTTCCACCTCTCAGCGCGAGTTGTCCCACAACGTATCAATGCCACACTAATGTGGGAGTGAATGATCTGAACAGCGCGCCACGGCGGTCGCGTCAGTCGGACAACAGAAAGGGCCGGACGTGGAATTCGACGTCACGATCGAAATCCCGAAGGGGAATCGCAATAAGTACGAAGTGGATCACGAGTCTGGTCGGATCCGACTGGACCGGATGCTCTTCACCTCGACCCGCTACCCCGACGACTACGGGTTCATCGACGAAACGCTCGGCGAGGACGGCGACCCACTCGACGCACTCGTGCTCCTGGAAGAACCCACCTTCCCCGGCTGCGTGATCCGCTGCCGCGCCCTCGGCATGTTCCGGATGCGGGACGAAAAGGGCGGCGACGATAAGGTCCTGTGCGTGCCAGCCGGCGACCAGCGCGCCTCCTGGCGCACCGATATCGACGACGTTTCCGAATTCCACCGCCTCGAAATTCAGCACTTCTTCGAGGTCTACAAGGACCTTGAGCCCGGTAAGTCTGTGGAGGGCGCCCACTGGGTTGGCCGCGAGGAAGCAGAGGCCGAAGTTAACCGCTCCTTCCAGCGTGAACGCGATCGAATCGCGAACGGCGGAGAGCCAATGCCGCTGCCGTAACAGCACCGTCGATCGTGACCCGCGCTCACGCCACCTACCGGGTGGATATAGCGCGGGTCACATTTTTACCCTATTCTGTCTCCAAACCTGTTGGCCCCACCGCCCCCGCGGACAGGGCCACGACCCTGGGGAGGAACCATGGAGCAACTAGAGAACGCCTTTGCAACGGCGAGCTCATTCGTGTGGGGACCGTTTTTTCTGATCCCCCTCTTGCTCGGCACCGGCGTCATCTTGACGATTCGCCTGCGCGTCTTGCAGCTGAGCAAACTCGGCCCGGCCCTGCGGCTCGGCATCTTGCGGCGTCGTGATGAGGACGCCGAGGGTGGCGACGTCTCGCAGTTCCAGGCCCTCACCACCGCACTCGCCGCGACGGTCGGCGTCGGCAACATCGTCGGCGTGGCTGGCGCGATCTCGGTTGGCGGCCCTGGGGCCCTGTTCTGGATGTGGGTGACCGGCATCTTCGGTATGGCCTCAAAGTACTCGGAGGCCTTCCTCGGTGTGCGGTTCCGTAAAACGGATGCGGCCGGGGAAATCTCGGGCGGCCCGCAATATTACCTTGAGCGGGGCATTAAGGGCCCGATCGGCAAGGTGCTCGGAGTGTCCTTTGCCGTATTCGCCGTCCTTGCCTCGTTCGGCATCGGCAACATGACGCAGGGCAACGCGATCACCGAGAACGTGGAATCCACGTTTGGGATTCCTCCCTGGATTGCGGGCCTCGTCATCATGGCGTGTGCGTTCGCTGTGCTGGTCGGTGGCATCAAGTCGATTGGCCGCGTGACCTCCGCCCTCGTGCCGATCATGATCGTCGCCTACGTGCTGTGCGCGATCTTCATTCTCATTGTGAACGCCGACCAGGTGCCCGCAGCTTTCGCTCAGATCTTCCGCGAGGCTTTCACCGGCCACGCGGCCTTCGGTGGCGCCGCAGGCAGCGCCTTTATGCTGGCGCTGCGCATGGGTGTCGCACGTGGCATCTTCTCCAACGAGTCCGGCATGGGCTCGGCCGCGATCGCCGCGGCCGCCGCGCAGACGACCCACCCGGTGCGTCAGGGCCTCGTCTCGATGACCCAGACCTTCATCGACACGATCATCGTCGTGACGTTCACGGGTCTCGTGCTCATCACCACCGGCGCGTGGCAGGACACCGATCTCACTGCGGCGACCATGACCGCCGAGGCCTTCTCCCATGGGCTGCCCGGAAACTGGGGCCACTACGTGGTCACCATCGCGATCGCGCTGTTTGCCTTTTCCACGGTGCTTGGCTGGGCCTACTACGGTGAGCGCTGTATGGAGCGGCTGGTCGGGCGCGGGGGCGTGCTCCCCTACCGGATCGTGTTCTCCATCATCGTCTACGTGGGCGCGACCGTGCCCCTGGCGGTGGTGTGGAACTTCTCCGACCTCATGAACGGGCTCATGGCATTCCCGAACCTGGTGGGCCTCATCATCCTGTCGGGCCTCGTGGCCCGGGAGACGAAGTACTACCTGGACAACGACCCGAAGCTCCAGGCCAGCAAGCTCGAGGTCGACACGTTCATGATCGGCCACCCCGGCGCCGTCAACTCGCACGACGACGACTAGACCCCTCAGGCGCCTGCGCCAGCGCACTGGGCGGCCCGGTCCCCGTCCGGGACCGGGCCGCCCTCATGTGTGCGTCGCACCAGCACCGCCCCGCCCGCACCAGGTCCGGCCACCCCCATGTGCGTGCTCGACCAGTGCGCTACCGCCGTGGTAGGCGTTTCCGCGGTCGCTCACAGCTGGCCTCGCAGCGTCCCATCTCGCGCCTCACTCGGCCCATAACAGGAGCGGCGGGCCCCGCTTCCTTCCCCGGAAAGCTGGGCCCGCCGCTCGGCGCTCAGTCGCGGTTACCGTACGCGGCCCGCATAGGCCATGACGTTCGTCCAGTAGATCTTCACGTGCTCAACCCGTTTACCCGGACTCGGCGCGTGCACGCGCATCCCGTTGCCGGCGTTGATCGCCACGTGATAAATCCGACCCCTCTTGTCCTGGTAGAAGATCAGGTCACCCGGTTCCATGGACTTGACCGGAACTCGCGCCGTCGCATGGTACTGGTCCGTCGCCCTACGCGGCAGCTTCACCCCCACCTGCGCGAAGGAGTACATCACGAGGCCCGAGCAGTCGAACCCGGAGGGCGTTGCGCCACCGTAAACGTAGGGCACCCCTACGTACTTCATCGCCACGTTCAGGGCTTGGCGCCCCTTCGACGACGACGGCGGAGCCGGGTCCGGCTTCGGTGTGGGTTTGGGGGTGGGCTTCGGCGACGGCTTCGCCGTTGGAGTCGGCGAAGGTTTGGGAGTCGGCGTGGGCTTCGGCGACGGCTTCGCCGTTGGAGTAGGCGTCGGCTTGGGAGCCGGCGTGGGCTTCGTCGTCGGCGCAGGTGAGGGTTTCGCGCTCGGGGTCTGGCTCGGTGTGGGCGCCGGATTGGCGCTCTCGCTCGGAGGCTTGGGACGGTCCACGTGGTCACGCGAGACCGTCGAATCCTCCCGCAACTCCTCTTCAATCCGCTGCAGGGCCGCCTGCGATTCGCGCTCGCGACGCTGCGCATCGAGCTCGTCTTGCCGCTCTCGCTCCAGCTCGATCGTCGTCTCGCGCTGGGCGGCCAGCTGCTCGATCAAACGGTCACGCTCGGCCACATAAGCAGCCTCTTCACTCGCGGCATGATCGTTCGCGTTCGCCGCCTCCAAGCGACGTTGCTCCGCGAGCTCCGCGGCCGCACGCGCCTCATCGCGCGCCGCCATGGCACGGGCCTCCAGCGCGTCGGCGATTGCCTCAACACCGAGGAAGTGCTGCAGCACGCCGTCGGTACGGGCGGTTTCCCGTGCCGTCAGATGCGCGCGAGTCGCAAGATCGCTAAAGGACCCCTCCGTGAAGTAGGGCCTCACGCCCGCGAAGCTGGAGGACTTACCCCGGTACAGGTCGCGGGCCTTAGTCCCCAATTCGGCGCGCGAGCGTTCCACCGCCTGCCGAGCCTTCGCGGCCGCCTCAGCTGCCGCTTCGGCCTCCTGCTCGGCAGCAATACGCGCATCGTCAGCCTCGAGGTAGTCCTCCGTCGCGACCTGCGCATCGATCATCGTGTGCTCGCTCGAGCTGGCGAGCTCCGCGATCTTCAGCTCAAGTTCAGCGATGCGTGCCGCGGTCGACTGCTCCGCTGAGCGGCTGCTTTCGACGGCGTCGTCTCGCGTGGGGTCGGCGAGCGCCGCCGGAGCGCCGAGGCCAGCGATCGCGAGGGAGAGACCGCATACCGAGGCCGCAATACGGGAGAGGGCAATACGCGTGGTCACACGTCCTCCGAAGATGGTGCAAGGGGACACGCCGATCCCTGGTGCGTTATCGGCGACTTCATTCGCCCACGCTACCTCACTTTCAACACATGGGGAACACCAGTCACCACTTTCCCCTTATTCACATCTGCCACACTAGTCACATCCCCTGAGCGCCGTGATCAAACCTCCGGCCACAGACTGGTATCCACGCCCTGATCGGCTGACATGTCCCACATGCTGGATTGCCTCTGGTCTCCCAAGGCCCCCTATGGTTACAGTCCTCACATGTTCTGCACCCGTCGAATGCGCCGCTGACGCGGTCCATCGCTGCCCAACCGCGATTGCGGTGAGGGGCGTGCAGCAAAGAATCTGAACCGGCCTCTTCTTTCTTCTTTCGTCGGATTCTTGATCGATCGCGTCATCCCGGACCGGGTGCGGCGCGAATCCTCACCTGGTCAGGCCTACATCACGCCACGACTCAGGACACGAGGATCCGATGACTCTCCACTTTGAAACCCGCCAGATTCACGCCGGCCAAAGCCCCGATTCCGATACGGGATCGCGTGCGCTGCCGATCTACCAGACCACCTCCTACGTCTTCGAGAGCCCCGAGCAAGCCGCAGACCGCTTCGCGCTGAAGGAACTCGGCCCGATCTACACGCGGCTGAACAATCCCACGAACGAGGTCGTCGAAAACCGGATCGCCGATCTCGAGGGCGGCGTCGGGGCGCTGCTCGTCGCATCCGGACAGGCCGCCGAAGCGCTCGCGATCCTGACCATCGCCCGCGCAGGGGACAACATCGTCGCCTCCCCCTCCCTGTACGGCGGCACGAAGAATCTCCTGACCGCCACCCTGCCGAGGTTCGGTATCGAAACCCGCTTCGTCCCCGATCCCGACGACGCCACCTCATTTGCCGCCCTCGCCGACGACCGCACCGTCGCCTTCTACGGGGAGACGATCCCGAATCCGAAGGGAGACATTCTCGACATCGAGGCCGTCGCGACAGCGGCGCACGACGTCGGTGTGCCGCTGATCGTCGACAACACCCTGGCCACCCCCTATCTCACGCGGCCAATCGAATGGGGCGCCGACATCGTCGTGCATTCAGCCACGAAGTATCTGGGCGGGCACGGCACCTCCGTCGCGGGGGCCATCGTCGATGCGGGGTCCTTCGACTTTGGGGCCGACCCGGAACGCTTCCCCGGCTTCACCCAGCCGGACCCCTCCTACCACGGGCTCGTCTATGCCCGAGATCTGGGAGCTCAATCTCCGTTCGGCGCGAACGTGTCCTTCATCTTGAAGTGTCGCCTCGAGGGCCAGCGCGACCTCGGATTCGCCGCCTCCCCGTTCAACGCCTTCCTCATCTCTCAGGGCCTGGAGACCCTCTCCCTGCGGATGGAACGCCACGTCGCCAACGCGAAGGCGGTGGCGGCCTTCCTCACCGAACGCGAGGAGGTGGCGTCCGTTGCCTACTCCTCACTGCCGGACTCCCCCTACGCTGACAGGGCCCGCAAGTACTGCCCGCAGGGTGCGGGCGCGATCGTCACCATCGACCTCGCGGGTGGCAAAGAGGCGGGCCGGGCCTTCATCTCCGCGCTCACGCTGCACTCGCACGTGGCGAATCTCGGCGATGTCCGCTCGCTCGCGATCCACCCGGCATCGACTACGCACTCCCAACTGACCGACACCGACCTCGCGAACGCCGGCATCGGGCCGGGCACCGTGCGCCTCTCCGTTGGGATCGAGCACATCGACGACATCGTGGCCGACCTCGCGCGCGGGCTCGAGGCCGCGGGAGCGGTGAGCTAGCCATGCACGAGCCGGAACAGACCCACGACATCCCCGCGAGCGGCGCCTACCGGGAGGGCGAAACCCGCCCCGGCCTCGCGTTCGCCGACCTCGGCACGGTCCTGCTTCAGAGCGGTGAACAGCTGCCCGTGACGCTCGCCTACGAGACCTTCGGGACCCTGAATACGGCGCGCGACAACGCGATCCTCGTGCTGCACGCGCTCACCGGAGACTCCCATTGCGCCGATGGGCCGGCCGGTCCCGGCTGGTGGCGTGAGATCGTCGGGCCGGGCCGCGTGATCGATACCGACCGCTATTTCGTTCTCGCGCCCAACATTCTCGGCGGCTGCCAGGGCTCAACCGGGCCGGCATCGACCGCACCCGACGGGCGCCCCTACGGGGCGCGCTTCCCGAACGTCACGGCCCGCGATCAGGTACTCGCCGAGTCCCTCCTCGCCGATCACCTCGGGATCGAGACCTTCCAGCTCGTCGTCGGCGCCTCCATGGGTGGACACCGTGCCCTCGAATGGGCTATCTCGCGTCCCACGCGCCTCAAACGGCTCGCCGTCATTGCCTCAGGCGCGCGGACGACAGCCGACCAGATCGGGCTCGGCCACACGCAGCTGCTCGCCATCGAATCCGACCCGAACTTCGTCGGCGGCGACTACTACGACCGCTCCCCCGGCACGGGACCGTGGCGCGGCCTCGCGCTCGCCCGGCGAATCGCGCATCTGTCCTATCGAACCTCCCACGAGCTGGACACCCGCTTCGGGCGGATCCCCCAGGGCGGCGAAGAACCCCTCAATGGCGGCCGCTTCGCCGTGCAGTCCTACCTGGATCATCACGGCGTGAAGCTGGTGCGGCGCTTCGATGCGAACTCGTATGTGACCCTCACGCGCGCGATGCTCACCCACGACGTTGGGCGCGACCGGGGCGGGGTGCGTGAGGCGTTGCGCGCCATCCGCGTGCCGACTCTCGTCCTCGCGGTCGACACCGATCGGCTCTTCACACACGCGGAGTCCCGCGTCCTCGCCGACTCGATCGAGACGGCCCTGCCCCTCGGCATCATCTCCTCGCCCTACGGGCACGACGCCTTCTTGATTGAGCACGACCAGGTGAGCGCCCACCTGGACACCCTGCTCGCACAGCGCGCCCTCACCCCCGGTCCCGGCACGCCCCACGCCTGCCTCGACTATCCGAACGGGCGCGAAGAGGCTTGAATGGAGGGATGAGCACTCCGACTGTCCCCGCCCCCGTCGACAGCTGGGGAGCGGACCTCCTCGGCCCCGGCTTCGTCGCGCGAACCCTTCCGCTGGCCGACGACGACGAGGGCAGCTGCTGCGCCACCCTCGTGCGCCACGAGCCGGTTCACGATCCGCTGGCCCATCCCGAGACTCCCGCCAGCCCACACGTCATCGTCCTGTACCTTCACGGGTGGAACGACTACTTCTACCACCCGCATCTCGCCCGCGAGATTGCACGCGCCGGAGGCCTCACCTACGCGCTCGACCTGCGCAAGTATGGCCGGTCCCTACGCCCCCATCACACCCGCGGCTTCATCACGGACCTCACCACCTACGATGAGGACATCCATGAGGCGCTTCGCGTCATCCGCGAAGAACACGGCTACGGCATCGACGTCGTCCTCATGGGACACTCGACCGGTGGTCTGACCGCAGCACTGTGGGCTGATCGTCACCCGGGAGCGCTCCGTGCACTCGTGCTCAACACGCCGTGGCTCGCTCTACAGGGCTCCCCGCTCCTCAAACTCGTGACGCAGCCCGTGGCCGAAGCGGTTGCGCGGCGCAATCCGCACCGGATCTTCCCGCTGCCCGATAACGGCTTTTATTTCCGCACGATCGAGGAGCTCGGCTGGGACTTCAACGACGAGTGGCGTACCTACCCCTCGGCGCCGGTGCGTGCCGGGTGGCTGTCTGCGATCCTCGCGGGCCACACGCGGGTGCAGGAGGGTCTCGCGATCACGTGTCCTGTACTCGTCATGACGAGCACGCGCACCGACTTCTCCCTGCGCTGGGACGAGACGCTGCTCGGTGCGGATACCGTCCTGGACGTCGACGCCATCGCCCGTGCCTCACTCGGCCTCGGCCCGTTGGTCACCCTCGCCCGGTTCGAGGGCGCAATTCACGACGTCTTCCTCTCCCGTGAGAGCGTCCGCACTGAGGTCTTTGCCGAGCTCAGGCGTTGGCTCGGCGCCTACGTCTAGTCCCTAGCGGGCTCGGCGGCCGCGTGGGGGCTGTCCGTTCAGCTCCGCCAGCTCGTGGCGGGCGTCATCGAGATTGGCTCCTGCCTCCCCAAAACGCCAGACCCGCCACCCGTCCACGTCCTCGCGGTGGGAGACGGCGCACGCGGCAGCATTCGGGTCACGGAACACCTGCCCGTCCTCGGTCACGAGTTCCCCACTGACGCGCAGCGTGATGGTGTGGCGCAGGCCGCGACGCAGCTGGCGCCACACGAGGACGGTGTCTTCGCCGACGTATTCAGCGATCGCGAGCAGCATCCGCGCGTCCTCGTCCATCGGGGTCGTGTAAGACGGGGCCTCGGGAGCGGACACGAGCGGCTCGCGGTCACGTACCTCGCTCGCCGCCACCGGCTCGGCATCGACCGGCGGCGCCTCCATCGGTTCGGCCGACACGGTCTGGACCGAGGCCTCCTGGGTGTCCTCAACGTCGAGGGCTGTCGGGGGTTCGGTGACGTCAAGACTCGGCGGTTCGGGAACGTCGAAGACCGAGGAGGCGCCACCCTCGGGATCGTCCTCGGCGGACAGGGCCGCCGCTCGCTCGGCCTCCTGGGTGTCCTGATCCGGCTCGGCCGTCGGGTGCAGGTCCGTGGGTGCCGGATCGAGTTCGTGGATCTGGGCGGAGCGCCCGAGCAGCACCATCTGGGAACGTTCGGCGATCGGCCCGCGGACGGGGGCGACGTCGAGGAAGCGCCGCCCGTCGGAGAACTGACGCAACGTCAGCTCGAACACCTCAACCCCGGCGCCGGAGAGCATCTCGAGGGCGGGGCGTACGTCGTCGGAAATGTGGTCCGCGACGATCACGACGCGCGGACCTGATGGGGTGCGCGGCGGCAAGGATTCACGGAAGCGATTCCAATCCCGCCGAAAAGCGCCCTCACCTGCCGGGTAGCGGGCGGCAAGTTCCAGCCACCCGAGGGCCGACAGGTGGCCGGCGCGCGAGAGGGCCGCCACCAGCGCGGCCGCGTCGAGGTCCCTGATGATGTCGACGGTCACGACCTGACCGGAGGCGTCCATCGAGAGAAGTTGGGAGTTTTCCGACCAGACGACTGGGAAGAGGGGCCGCCCGACGAGTTCGAGGACCTGATGGCGTACGGCCTCGAGTGCCTCATCGTCGAGTCTGGCTGCGGTAGCCCGCCCAAATTGGGCGGGGACGAGGTGGCCGGAATCGAACTCGAACAGAGACATGATCACTACCCTGCGCTTGGGACGGTCTACTGGTGGTATTGTCGCACGCCGCCGGGGTCGGTTCCATCACCCGCGGGTCTTAAGCCCCGAGCCTGCCCGGGGGCCCGCGGCGGCACCCGCGTCGTGGTCTTCGGCGGCGCGCGCCCCCGCAAGGAGGGTCGCCAGGTGCACTGCCCGCCGCTCGCGGACCTGCTCGATCTGGGTGCGGCAGGAGAAGCCGTCGGCGAGGACGAGCGCATCCGGGTGGGCGTCCAGGGTGGGGTTCAGGGCCGTCGTCGCGACCGCCATCGACACATCGAAATGCTCGGCTTCCATCCCGAAGTTTCCGGCCATTCCGCAGCAGCCGTGCACCTCGTGCACGCGCGCCCCGGCCCGTTCGAGCAGTGCCCGGTCGGTCTGCCAGCCCATCACCGCGTAATGGTGGCAGTGCGGTTGGGCGACCACGTCGACGCCGGTGAGGTTTGGCGGGCGCCAGTCGGGCGCGCCGTGGCGTGGGTGTGTCAGCAGTTCGGCCAAGGTGAAGGACTGGGCAGCGACGGCGCGTGCCCGTGGATCCTCCGGATTCAATGCCGGGAGGTCATCGCGCAGCACGGCGAGGCAGGAGGGCTCCACGCCGACGATCGGTACGCCGTTCACAGCGAGTGGCCCGAGTGTCGCGAGCAAGCTCTCGTGGGCGGCGCGGGCGAGATCCAGCTGCCCGGTCGTGATATAGGTGAGCCCGCAGCATGCGCTCTCGGGTGCCAGCAGCGGCGTGTAGCCCGCGTCTTCGAGCACGTTGATGAGGTCGCGGGCCCCGGCCGTATCCAGCAGATGGGAGAAGGTGTCAGCCCAGAGAACGACGTAGCGCGCTCGCTCACCCGCTCCCCTTTCGACCGCAGATGTGGAGTCCGCTCGGCTCGAAGCGCGCGTCCGGTACCACCTGGCGAGTGAGCGCGAGGCGAAAGAGACCAGGTGGCGGTGCTCGGAGAGTCCCGCCGCGCGCAGCACGAGGCGTTCGAGGGCCGGCATCGCCTGCACGGCCGCCGCCAGGTGCGAGGCGAGGCGGGGGCCGCCGGGAGCCGCGAGCGCGAGCCGGATCCAGCGCGGCAACCAGCCGAGCGTGTAGTGGCTGCGGGGTCGCACCCGGCCCGCGTAGATCTGGGAGAGCACCTCGGACTTGTAGCGGGCCATGTCGATCCCGGTGGGGCAGTCCGCCGAACACGCCTTACATGCGAGGCACAGGTCGAGGGATTCGCGCACCGCGGAGTCGGCAAGGCCGTGCAGGAAAGAACCGTTCGCGACCTCCTGCAGGATGCGGGCCCGTGCGCGGGTGGTGTCCTTCTCGTCGCGAGTGGCGCGGTAAGAGGGGCACATGACATGCCCGGGACTCGTGGCCCGGCACTTGCCGACCCCGGTGCAGCGGTGCACGGCCCGCCCCAGGTCGGTGCCATCACTACCGAGCGTAAAGCTCTGCGAGGTGAGGTCCCGTCCTTGCGGGAGGCGGAGGTCGGCAGCGAGCGGGGCCGGGTCGGTGATGATGCCCGGGTTCAAGATGGCGTGCGGGTCGAAGAGGCGTTTCACTTCACCGAAGGCGGCGCGGAGCTGCGGCGAGTACATGGCGGTGAGGACCTCGGAACGGGCACGCCCATCGCCGTGTTCACCGGAGATCGACCCGCCATGGCGGGTGATGACCTCTGCCATCGCGTGCATGAACTCATCCATGATGCGCCCGCCATGGCTCTCATCGAGGGGAAAGTCAATCCGCACGTGTACGCAGCCGTCGCCAAAATGCCCGTAGATGAGGCCGTCGAGCCCAAAGGTGTCGAGCATCGCCGTGAAGTCACGCAGGTAGGCGCCAAGCCGTTCGGGCGGGACGGCAGCGTCCTCGAGGCCTGGCCAGGCCGGGTGGTCATCCGGGGTGCGTCCACCGAGGCCCGCGCCGTCGGCCCGGATCCGCCACAGGGCCGCGGCCTGAGGGCCCGCCGGGTAGATCGCGGTCTCGAGCGCCCCCGCGCCGGCGGCGATCTCCCGCGCGAGGTGCTCAGTCTCCCGCGCGTCCTGCCCTGCGACCTCGATGAGGAGCCAGCCTCCGCCGCGCGGCATCGCCGGCACCGCGTGGGGCCCGCGGGCGGCGATCACGTAGTCAACGAGGCGCGCGTCGAATCCCTCAATCGCGAGGACCCCCGGACGTAGGAGCGCCGGGACAGCGTCGGCAGCCGCGATCATGTCGCGGTAGGCGGCGACGACGAGCATCGGTTCGCGGGGAGCCTGCACGAGGCGTACACGTGCGCGCGTCACGACCACGAGGGTGCCCTCCGTACCGACGAGGGCCTTCGCGAGGTCGGGGCCGCGTTCGGGCAGAAGATGCTCCAGGCTGTAGCCCGAAACCTGCCGGTCGAAGCGCCCCAGCTCGGTGCGGATCTCCGCGAGGTGGCGCGTGACGATATCTTCCAGTCCCGGGGTGACCTCGAGGGCGCCGCGACCCGCACGGGCCGTGAACTGCCGGCCCGTGCCATCGATACAGTCGAGCTCGAGCACGTTTTCAGCGGTCTTACCGAAGGCGACGGCGTGCGGCCCGCAGGCGTTATTGCCGATCATTCCGCCGAACGTCGCGCGTGTCCACGTGGAGGGATCGGGCCCGAATCGGAGGCCACTCGGGGCGGCCGCAGCCTGCAGGTCCCCCATGACGACGCCGGCGTCGACATCGGCAACGCGCGCCGCCGGATCGACATCGTGGATTCGCGTGAGGTGGCGGGAGGTATCGATGACGAGGCCGGGGGAAATCGCATTTCCCGCAATCGAGGTTCCCGCACCGCGGGCCGCAATCGGGACTCCGGTCTCGGCACACGCCTGCACGATCGTCTGCAGGTCGGCGGCGTCGGCGGGGTAGATCACGGCCTCGGGCAGGACTCGATAGTTGGAGGCGTCCGACGTGTATTCGGCGCGCCGGCGGCGCGCGAGGTCGACCTCGCCGCGCAGAGTTCTCGCGAGCTGTGCGGCCAGCTCGCTCGCCTCAGTCCCGGGGTTCATACGGGCCAGTGTGGCACTTACGCACGTCGTTCGGGTCCCTATCTCGCCTGCCAAATAGCGCCGGCCCGGCCGCTGGGCCCCTGGGGTCAACAGGCGCCGTTGGCAAGCTGGTGGAAGAATAGGACGGTGCTGCCGGACCGCTTACACCACGGATCACGGTCCGAAGACGGCAGTGAGCTGTTTGAAGGAGGACACAGTGAGTTTGTGGATGCTGCTCATCATCGTGGGCATTGTGCTACTGGTTTTGGGGATCGCGGTTCCGGCCGTGAAGTTCCTGCTCTGGCTCGGCCTGGTCGTGCTGGTGGTTTCCGCGGTCAGGTCGTAAATTAATCGCGGATCCCGCCCCCAGTAGCGGACCCACGCGAACCGGCCCGCCCCCCGGGGGGGGCGGGCCGGTTCGTTTCTCCGTGCGTCGAGCACGGCTAGGCAGTGGCGTCCTCGGGGCTGGAGACCGCCGCGCGGCCCGCCTCCAGGCGAGCGACGGGCACGCGGAACGGGGAACAGGACACATAGTCGAGTCCGGCTTTGTGGAAGAAGTGGATCGAGTCCGGATCACCGCCGTGCTCGCCACACACGCCGAGCTTGATGTCCGGCTTCGCCTTGCGAGAGCCGTCCACCCCCATCTGTACGAGGGTGCCAACGCCCCGCTCGTCCAATGATTCGAACGGGGAGACCCCGAAGATGGACTCATCCAGGTAGACATCGAAGAACTCCGACTCGACGTCATCGCGCGAGAAGCCCCACACGGTCTGCGTGAGGTCGTTCGTGCCGAAGGAGAAGAAGTCCGACTCTGCCGTGATCGAATCGATCGTCACGGCCGCGCGCGGCAACTCGATCATCGCACCAATCAGGAGATCGATCTGAACGCCCGACTCGTGTTCAACCTCTGCGAGGATCTTCTGGGCGCGGTCGCGCACGATCTGAAGCTCGCGCACCGACCCGACGAGCGGGACCATGATCTCCGGACGCGGATCCCCACCGGCCTTCTTCCGCTCCACGTAGGCCTCCGCGATGGCGCGGATCTGCAGGCCGAACAGGCCCGGAATCTTGATGCCGAGGCGAACCCCGCGCAGACCGAGCATCGGGTTGGCCTCATGCATCCGCTGCACAGCGTGCAGAAGGGTTTCCTCGCGTTCCATGTCCTCGCCACGTTCCTTGCCGAGCGCCACCTTGACGGTGAGGTCGGTGAGGTCGGGGAGGAACTCGTGCAGCGGCGGGTCAATGAGACGCACCGTGGTCGGCAGCCCATCCATTGCCTCGAAGATCTCGATGAAGTCGCCGCGCTGCAGTGGAATGAGCGCCTCGAGCGCGTCGTTTTGCTCCTCTTCACTGTCCGCGAGGATCACGCGCTCGACGAGCTCGCGGCGGTCGCCAAGGAACATGTGCTCGGTGCGGCACAAGCCGATACCCTCGGCGCCCCGCTTACGGGCGGCGGCGCTGTCTTCGGGGGTGTCGGCATTGGCCCGCACGCGCAGGCGGCGGACCTCGTCGGCATGGGTGAGGATCCGGTCGACGGCGTGTACGAGCTCGCGGGTTTCCTCGTCGTTCGCCATCGTCAGGGCGGCGTCGAGCCCGTCCGCGATGTAGGTCATCACCGGGGAGGGCACGACCGGCACATCGCCGCGGAAGATCTCACCGGTTGTGCCATCGATCGCGATGATGTCACCGCGGCGTAGCACGGTATCTCCCACCCGCATCTCGCCCTTGGCGGCGTCGATCTGTACCGACTCCGCACCGACGATGCAGGTGGTGCCCATGCCGCGCGCGACGACGGCGGCGTGGGAGGTCTTTCCACCGCGCGTGGTGAGGACGCCGACGGAGGCGATCATGCCGGGCAGGTCATCCGGGTTGGTTTCGCGGCGCACCAAAATGGCATCGCGGCCGGCAGCACGGGCCTCCTGGGCCTGATCCGAGTCGAAGGCGATCTCACCGACGGCGGCGCCAGGGGAAGCGGCCATGCCGCGCGCCAGCAGTTCCGTTTCGGCATTCTCATCGAACTGCGGGAACATGAGCTGGCTCAGCTGAGCGCCCGTCACCCGCTGAATAGATTCGTCCTCGGTGATGAGCTTCTCGTCCACGAGCTGCGTGGCGACCCGGAAAGCCGCCCCGGCCGTGCGCTTTCCGACGCGGGTCTGCAAGAGCCAGAGTTTGCCGCGCTCCACGGTGAACTCGATGTCACACAGGTCTCGGTAGTGGGTCTCGAGGCGGCGCATGGCGGCACGCAGCTCGTCATAAGACTTCTTATCCAGCTTCTCCATCTCCGCGAGGGAGAGAGTGTTGCGGATGCCGGCGACGACGTCCTCGCCCTGGGCGTTTTCCAGGTAGTCGCCATACACCCCCGAGTGACCGGTGGAGGGGTCGCGGGTGAAACACACGCCCGTGCCGGAGCCCTCTCCGAGGTTGCCGAACACCATGGTGCACACGTTCACGGCGGTGCCGAGCGTGTGCGGGATGCGCTCGCGGCGGCGGTAGAGGACGGCGCGCTCGGTGTTCCAGGAGTTGAACACCGCCTCGATGGCGCGATCAAGCTGTTCGCGCGGGTTTTGCGGGAAGTCGATCCCGGCCTCGTCCTTCGTGATTTTCTTGAAGGTTGCGACAAGTTCCTTCAGGTCTGTGGCGGTGAGCTCCGGGTCAGTACTGACGCCCCGCTCGGACTTCAAGTCCTCCAGGGCGTCGGCGAACAGATCGCCGTCGATGTCGAGCACCGTCTTGCCGAACATCTGAATCAACCGGCGGTAGGAGTCCCACGCGAAGCGCTCGTCACCGGAGAACGTGGCAAGACCTTCGACGGACTCATCGGTGAGTCCAATGTTGAGGACAGTCTCCATCATGCCGGGCATCGAAAATTTCGCGCCGGAGCGCACCGAGACGAGCAGCGGTTCCTGAGGGTCTCCGAAGGAGCGACCGATCGCCGCTTCAACCTCGCGCAGGGCGGTGGTGACTTGTACGTCCAGCTCCTCGGGCAGACAGTTGTCGGCCATGTAGGTCCGGCAGGCGTCAGTGGTGATGGTGAAACCGGGGGGAACCGGCAATCCCAGGTTGGTCATTTCGGCCAGGTTGGCCCCCTTGCCGCCGAGCAGATCCTTCTGGTCTTTATCACCCTCGCTGAACATGTACACGTATTTCGGCATGGTGGTTGCGCCTCCAGCGTTGGATATATGAGCACACGTCATCGCGCGCATTGCTTAAATCCTAACGAACACCAGGGCCTTGAGGAGTGGTGTGTTCCACGTGAAATTCACATTCTCTTGACGTGTCACTCGGGCGCGACATGCCCGTAGAATTCCTCCCCAGTGACTGGGATTGCGAGTACCGCCACGCCGGTTCACCATCGTGACTCACCCAGGGTGCGGGAGGCGTGAGTCCTGCATCGCCACCTTGTGTTGAGGACACGGACAGTGCCAGCCGGGCCACCCAAAGACGAGACAGGCCCCGGACCAGTACTGGTCCGGGGCCTGAACGACCTCGCAGTGTTTACTTAAAGGCGTCCTTGATGTCCTCGCCGGTCTGCTTCAGGTTCGCGGAGGCCTGGTCCTTGTTCCCCTCGGCCTCCATCGACTTATCGTCGGTCAGGTCGCCCACAGCTTCCTTGACCTTGCCCTTGGCTTCTTCAGCGGCGTTCTTAATCTTGTCTCCCAGACCCATAACGGTCTCCTTTCCGTAGGAACGTGACCTCTCTACCGTATGTGCGGACTCGGAGGCATGCATCCGTAATGGAAATGCGCGCCTCTCCGTCATCACTGCAGGGCGGGCCCGCCACCCGGCTTATGTTCGGAGGGGCGGCCCTCGGTCGGGCTGCGATCGGGCCCCGAGGAGTGTTCCACGAGCATCGAACGCTGAGCGACGACGTCGGGATCCCCAATGTGCGGGGCCCGCACCGGCGGAAGCTCGTCGATGTCCTCCCCACGGAAGATGAACTCGCCGAGGACTCCCTCACCCTGCGCATCCACGACAACCTTCTGGCCGGCCTTCAGTTCGCCGAACAGGATCTTCTCAGAAAGGGTGTCCTCGATGTCTCGCTGGATTGCGCGGCGCAGCGGCCGGGCACCGAGCACCGGGTCGTAACCCCGGTCGGCGAGCAGCTCGCGGGCCGCGTCAGTCAGCTCGATCGTCATCTCCTGCTCGCGCATGCGCTCGTCGAGGCGAGCGATCATGAGGTCGACGATCCGGGTGATCTCGTCCTTGGACAGCTGCGGGAAGACGACCACTTCATCGACGCGGTTCAAGAACTCGGGGCGGAAGTGCTGCTTCAGCTCCTCGTTCACCTTCGACTTCATGCGTTCGTAGTCGGTCGCGAGTTCGCCGTGTGCCTGGAACCCGGTCATGACGCCCTTCGCAATGTCGCGGGTACCGAGGTTCGTCGTCATGATGATGACGGTGTTCTTGAAGTCCACGAGCCGGCCCTGCGAGTCAGTGAGGCGCCCATCTTCCAAGATCTGCAGGAGCGAGTTGAAGATGTCCGGGTGCGCCTTTTCGACCTCGTCAAACAGGACGACGGAGAAGGGCCGACGGCGAACCTTCTCGGTCAGCTGGCCGCCTTCGTCGTAGCCGACGTAGCCGGGGGGCGAGCCGAACAGGCGAGAGGCCGTGTGCTTCTCCCCAAACTCCGACATATCCAGCTGGATGAGGGCGTCTTCGTCGCCGAAAAGGAACTCCGCAAGCGCCTTCGCAAGCTCGGTCTTGCCGACGCCGGTCGGGCCGGCAAAGATAAACGAGCCGCCGGGCCGCTTCGGGTCTTTCAGGCCCGCGCGGGTGCGCCGGATGGCCTGCGAGAGTGCCTTCACGGCGGCGTCCTGACCGATGATCCGCTTGTGCAGCTCCTTTTCCATGGTGAGCAGCTTCGTGGATTCGGCCTCCGTCAGCTTGAACACCGGGATGCCGGTCGACTGGGCCAGCACCTCCGCGATGAGTTCCTCGTCGACCTCGGCGATCTCGTCGAGGTCGCCGGAACGCCACTTGTCTTCCTTCTCGGAGCGCTCGGCGATCATGCGGCCTTCTTCATCGCGCAGCGCGGCGGCGCGCTCGAAGTCCTGGTCGTCGATCGCACTCTCCTTTTGGCGGCGTACCTCGAGGATTTGGGCCTCCATCTCGCGCAGCTCCGGTGGCGCCGTGAGCCGACGGATGCGCAGGCGCGCACCCGCCTCGTCGATGAGGTCAATCGCCTTATCCGGCAGGTGGCGGTCCTGGACGTAGCGGTCCGCGAGGTTCGCGGCCGCCGTCAGGGCGTCGTCCGTGATGGAGACGCGGTGGTGTGCTTCGTAACGGTCCCGCAGGCCCTTCAGGATCTCGATCGTGTGGGCCACGCTCGGCTCCTGAACCTGGATCGGCTGGAAGCGTCGCTCCAGGGCGGCGTCCTTCTCGATGTGCTTGCGGTACTCGTCGATGGTGGTCGCACCAATCGTCTGGAGTTCGCCACGCGCCAACATGGGCTTGAGGATCGAGGCGGCGTCAATCGCGCCTTCGGCGGCACCGGCACCCACGAGCGTGTGGATCTCATCGATGAACAGGACGATGTCTCCGCGCGTGCGGATCTCCTTCAGAACCTTCTTCAACCGCTCTTCGAAATCGCCGCGGTAGCGCGAGCCCGCCACCAGCGAGCCGAGGTCGAGTGTGTAGAGGTGCTTGTCCTTCAGGGTTTCGGGCACGTTACCCGTCACGATGTCCTGCGCGAGGCCCTCAACGACGGCGGTCTTGCCGACGCCGGGCTCACCGATCAGGACGGGGTTGTTCTTGGTGCGACGCGAGAGGACCTGCATGACGCGCTCGATCTCGGCGCTCCGCCCGATCACCGGATCGAGCTTGCCCTCGCGGGCCGCCGTGGTGAGGTTGCGCCCGAACTGGTCGAGGATCGCGGAGCCAGCCGGCTGATCGGCGGCGGGCCCACCCTGAGCGACCGGTTCCTTGCCCTCGTAGCCGGACAGGAGCATCATGACCTGCTGGCGCACGCCCTGCAGGTCGGCGCCGAGCTTCACGAGGACCTGGGAGGCGACGGACTCGCCCTCCTTGATGAGGCCCAGCAGGATGTGCTCGGTACCGATGTAGCCGTGCCCCAGCTGGAGTGCTTCGCGCAGCGACAGCTCGAGAACACGCTTCGCGCGTGGGGTGAACGGGATGTGGCCGGAGGGCGCCTGCTGGCCCTCGCCGATCATCGCAATCACCTGCTCGCGCACGCCGTCCAGGGAGACGTCCATCGCCTCGAGGGCACGGGCCGCTACGCCCTCACCTTCGTGGATGAGGCCGAGCAGAATGTGCTCCGTGCCGATGTAGTTGTGGTTGAGCATGCGCGCCTCTTCCTGCGCGAGCACCACGACTCGCCGGGCGCGATCGGTGAACCGTTCGAACATCTGCTCTCCTCAGGGATGGGTATGGCAATAGTCGATGGTATCCACGCCCGTTGCCAAACCCCTGCTCTGTTCGCCACAGGCGAGATGACCGCGCATCGCTGGCTGCGTTCCGGGGGCTAGTCGCCGCGGAACCCTGCCCGCGGCCACTGGGCGCCACCCCACGGACGGCCCGTGCCCCTAGGCCGGAGTGTCGAGGATGATCGTGACGGGGCCGTCGTTCGTGAGACTCACCTGCATGTCGGCGCCGAAGCGGCCCGTCTCGACGGTGAGTCCGCGCTCGCGAATCAGCTCGGCAAGCCGGTCCACGAGGGGTTCGGCCACGGGCCCGGGAGCGGCCTTCGACCACGAGGGGCGCCGCCCCTTCTTCACGTCCGCATACAGGGTGAACTGGGACACGAGGAGCACGGGCGCCCCCACGTCGAGGGCTGACTTCTCCTCACGCAAGATTCGCAGGTCCGTGATCTTTCGTGCCAGCCACTGGCACTGCTCCTCGCCATCGTCATGGGTGGCACCCACGAGGACGACGAGGCCCGGTTCCTCGATCCTCCCGACGACCTCCCCTTCGATCTCGACCGACGCTTCCGTCACGACCTGAATCACCGCACGCATGGTCTCACGCTCCCGTATTCGATTCTTTCGACATACTGAGAGTATGTCGTGTGCCTCCCATTCTTCTGATCCCAGCCCCGAACTGAACCGCCGGGCGGCCCTCGCACTCGCCGCCGGCCTCGGGGGGAGCGCCCTCGTGGCGTGTTCCGGCTCCGATGAGGCGATCGATCCGGGGCCCGCAGGCGAGTCCGTCGGATCCGTCTCCGATTTCGAGGACGGCGCCTTCGTGGCGCGCACTTCCACGGGCCTGCAGATCGTGGTACTCGACGTCGACGGCGAGGTCAGGGCGTTCACGGCCGTGTGCCCCCACGCCAACTGCACCGTGCGCCTGAAGGAGGGCATGCTCGACTGCCCGTGCCACGGTTCCCTGTTCTCCACCGACGACGGCTCCGTACAGCGTGGCCCGGCCCGTGAGGGCCTCGAGCCAGTCGCCGTCACGCTCGACGGCGACAGCATCGTCCTGTCCTCCTCCGCCTCCTAGCGGCGACCGGGGTCAAGGCGGCGCAGCTGACGAGCCCCGGAGCGCAGCTCCGCGCCCGGTCGGTTCTCGGGCCGGGCGGCGCTCACGCCGTCGGGACTCACGATGACCTGCTGGGCGGCCGCGACGCCGTCGACCGTGAGATCCGCCTCTGGCGGAGTGCGCCGCTTCAACAAGGCGAGCGCGATGGGACCATCCTCGGGGTGTCGCACCGCTGAGGTCACATGCCCCACGTCGCGCGAACCGAGCGTGACGGCGGCACCGGGAGCGGGCAGGTGCTCGGCAGAGCCGTCCAGATCGAGCAGGGCGAGGCGACGCGGTGGCCGACCAAGGTTCACGACCCGTGCCACGGTCTCCTGCCCGCAGTAGCAGCCCTTGTCCAGGTGGACGGCGGTACGCAGCCAGTCCAGCTCGTGGGGAATGGTGCGCTCGTCTACCTCACTCGCAAAGCGCGGCCGCCACGCCGCGATGCGTGCGGCTTCGCTGGCGAGCGTGCCGACGACGGCGTCCGGGTGGGCGGTCAGGAAGGCCCTCGCCTCCTGCGGCTCGACGAGCCCGAAGGCGCGCTCCAGCGGCTCGGGGGAGACGCCGGGCGGCGTGTAGGTGGTGCCGCCGGCCACCTCGGGCCAGGGATCTCGCCAGACATGGGCAAGGGGCACAGGTGGCTCCTCAATCCCGGGCCCGGCGACCTCCAGGACCAGTCCGTCCCGAGGCTCAACCGCGACCCGCGAGGCGAAGCGCATCGAATTCAGGTGCGTGATGGTGGCCTCAGCGGCGACGGCGTCAACGTAGGCGAGACAGCATTCGCCGTCGTCGACGAGCGCGAGCGCCGAGGTGACGTGCCCGTTGAAGGTGAGCAGCAGAGCCTCGGTGCCGACCCCGGGGCGGAGGTCGGACAGGTGCTGGGAGGTAAGCGTGTGCAGCCACGTGAGGCGGTCGGCCCCGCTGATTGCGATGGCCACCATGTCGGTGCGCGGCACGACGGCCCGGCCGGCCATGAAGTCTCGAAACTCGTGAGCGGGACGGCCCCGGTGCAGGAGGAGGTCCTCGGTGAAGACCGCGTCGGGAAGTCCATGCAGGGCGGCGAGAATGGCGGGCTCAGGCACGGTCGCTCCCCGCGGCCTCGGTGGCCTCCTGGGGTGAGCTGGAGCCACCGCCACACGCGCAGCCCCCCTCGTCCGCACAACACCCGCAGCCTCTCTCGTCTGCACAACATCCGCAGCCGCCGTCCTTGCCACACCCACCGCACTCGTCGCCGGCACCGCACGCGCAGCCCTCGAGGACGCGCTCGAGTTGACAGGTCCAGTACTCGCCGAGCTCCTCACCGAAGGCGGCGAGGCGGGCCCGCACGAGGAGATGGTCCTCGGAGTTCAGGAGAAATTCGCGCTGTAGTGCCGTGACGTTTGCGCCCGACGGCGTGAGGTGCAGCGCCGTGCTCTCGAGCGCGAGCGCATGAGTGGCGCAGTTACCCGCGAGGACCGCGACGAAACCGGCCGGGTCAGCGAGCATCCCTTCGACGGGGATGGGCCCCTCGCTCATGCCGACGACCGCCGGGGGGATCCGCAGATAGAGCGTCTCGACACCCCACAGCGCCGTCTGCTCGAGCTGGCGGTAGCCCTCGGCGGGGCCCGCCGCCGCGTCAATCACCCCGGAGGCGGTGTGCCCGATCGCGATCTCGGCGTCCGCACGCAGGTAGGGGCCGCCGTCGTGGTCAATCGTGAGGCGGTAGATGAGTGGCTGGTCCTCGAGCCCGTAGGCGGCACCGATCCCCCATCCGCGCCACGTGCCGTGCAGAAAAGCGAGCGGCCGGACCTCCGGCCCAAGTTCGGTGGTCATACCCCCAGGTTAGCGATGACCCGGGCGATGGTGTAGACGGGAACACCCGCCGCGAGGACCGGCAGGAGCGCGGCCGAAAGGGCGGGCCGCACCCGCCGCGAGGAGGGGAACAACTCGAAGGCGTGCTGCACGCTGGACTGCAAGAGGCCGAGGCACGCGCCGAGAGCCGCGCCCGCGACGAGCCCGACGGCCGGGAAAATCCAACCGAGGAGTGCACCCAGGACCCCCGCGGCAAGGGTCGCCGCGGTGCCCGCAATGGCGCGCGGCGTGAACGCCGTCGCCACGCACGCCACGGTGAGTGCACATGCGGCCGTGAGGATGAGGGCCGTGGGGTTCGGGTGGGCGCGGGCGTCGGCCTGCAGGAACCGTGTGATCGTCGTGACCCAACCGGCGGCAAAGACGGCGACGATCACGCCCGCGACCGTCGCCGACAGGCTCTCGACCAGACGGGGGCGCCCGTCCTTGCGGAGCATCTGGTGCACAAACGCGGCGATGACGCCGCCCGCGAGGATCGCCGGAAGGTAGGAAAACATCTGCGTGAGCACGGCGCTGCCGAGCGCCGCCCAGCCCGTGAGTGCGATAACGACGCTGGAGCCACGTTGGGCCGGGACGCCGAGCAGGCGCGGCCAGCCGGCTGCGAACACCGCGGCGCCAACACCGAGCAGGAGGGCCGGAATGAGCCCCACGAGCGGGGGGTCGACACGCACAAAGGCGGTGGCAGCGAGGGCGGTGGCGCCCGCGGCCGTCACGACGCTGCGCGTCGATGCCGTCATCACCTGAATAGCCCCCTGACCGAACGTGGGTGTGCTCCCCATTGTGCACCATCTGTCACGCGAGGCGGAGTGCGAGGTATCCCACGACCTGTCGCGTCTGGCATCGCGACACACTACACTACTGGAAGCCCCGGATCGGCAAGCCCCGGGCTCCAACATTTGCCGCTTCGAGCGGCCTCGCGCCGTGAGGCGCTCGCCGGTCCGGGGCCCTTGTATGCCCGCCGCCAACGAGGCCACCGCCTCACCTCCCCGGGACAACTCCCCTCGTCGTCCGCGACCATTGGCCCTTGCGCGAGACCCCAAAAGTGTCGTATGACGATATTCCGTTGACTCGATGAACAATCCGCGTACATGGCTCTTGCTCCAGATAGGTGAATCGCTTCCCGTGGCATAGTCTGGACGCGAATGCGCTCCGCGCACCCCCATGCGACCAACCAAGGAGTAGCCGTGGGTTTTCGACTCACACCGAAGGACAATCAGTTCTTCGAGATCCTCGCGGAAGCCGCGCAGCACCTGGTGCGTGGCGCCGAATTGCTCGTGCAGCTCCTGAACGCCGACATGCGCGACCGCGAGGCGCTGGCTGCGAAGCTCCACAAGGTGGAGAACGACGCCGACTCGTGCACGCACCGTTTCTATCAAAAGATCAACGCCACGTTTGTCACGCCTCTGGACCGAGACGACCTCTCGTTGCTCGCGGGAAGCCTCGATGACTGCATGGACTACATGGATGAGGCCGGCGATCTGATTGTGCTCTACCAGATCGGTTCGCTGCCGGAACGAGCCATCGAACAGGTCCGGGTTCTGCAGCGCTGCGCGGAGCTAACTGCCGAAGCGATGCCGCGCCTGCGTTCGATGGAGTCACTGCGCGACTACTGGGTCGAAATCAACCGCCTCGAAAACGAGGCAGACCGCGCCTACCGCCGGCTCCTGGCTGACCTGTTTGACCAGGAAGACGACGCCAAGCGCATCATCAAGATCAAGGACATCATCACCGCCCTGGAAAAGGGTGTCGACGGCTTCGAGCGCCTCGCCAACGTGGTGGAGGCCCTCGCGATCAAGGAGTCCTAACGTGGACTACGCCGGGGTTCTCGTCATCCTCGTCATCTCCGTCGCCCTGGTCTTCGATTACACGAACGGCTTTCACGACGCCGCGAACGCAATCGCGACCTCCGTTTCGACACGTGCCCTCACCCCGCGGGCGGCCCTCCTCCTCGCCGCGGTCATGAACCTCATCGGCGCGCTGCTCGGTACCGGCGTCGCCGAGACGATCGGTTCCGGCATTATCGACACCGTCGATGGCGTGCATGGCCTCACCATCGTCTTCTCGGGGCTGGTCGGCGCGGTCACCTGGAACCTCATCACGTGGTGGTTCGGTCTGCCCTCATCCTCCTCGCACGCCCTCATCGGCGGTTTGGCGGGCGCGGGCGTCATGAGCGCGTCGACCGTCCACTGGGGGGTGATCGGCGAGAAGGTCGTGATCCCGATGGTGCTCTCACCGATCATTGGTTTCGCGCTGTCCTATGTCGCGATGATCGCGCTCCTGTGGGGCCTGCGGAACGTGGCCTACCACCCGGCGATGCGGCGCTTCCGGATGCTCCAGACCATCTCCGCCGCACTCATGGCACTCGGCCACGGCCTGCAGGACGCCCAAAAGACGATGGGCGTGATTTTCTTGGCGCTCGTCGCCCACGGGTGGGCTCGACCCGAGGACGGGATCCCACTGTGGGTGAAGCTCGCAGCCGCCAGTGCGATCTCACTGGGAACCTACTCGGGCGGATGGCGCATCATGCGCACGCTCGGACGCAAGATGATTGAGCTCGACCCCGCCCGCGGGTTCGTCGCCGAATCGATTGCCGCCTCCGTGCTGTACGTGACGGCGTTCGTGTGGCACGCACCCGTCTCGACGACGCACACCATCACCTCCGCGATCATGGGCGTCGGCGCGACCCGTCGCCTCTCGGCGGTGCGCTGGGGCGTGGCTGGCAATATCGCGCTGGCCTGGGTCCTCACGATCCCAGCCTCCGCGTTTGTCGCCTCCCTCATGTACCTGGTGTTCACGCCGATCCTCGGCTAGGGGCGCCCTAGCCGAAGCGACCCGAGCTGTAGTCCTCGGTATCGCGGTGCTGCGGCGCGGAGAACATCGTCGCCGTCTCGTCGATCTCCACGAGACACCCCGGATCCCCGGTCTTCTTCAGGTTGAAGAATCCGGTGCGATCAGGGACCCGGGCCGTCTGCTGCATGGTGTGGGTCACGATCACGATCGTGTACTGCTCCTTCAGCTCGACCATGAGGTCCTCGATCGCGAGCGTGGAGATCGGGTCGAGCGCGGAACACGGCTCATCCATAGGATGACCTGCGGTTTCACCGCGATCGCGCGCGATACACAGCCGCTGCTGCTGACATCCCGACAGGGAGGAGCCGGGTGCGCCCAAGCGGTCCTTCACCTCGTTCCACAGGTTTGCCCCGCGCAGCGAGGTTTCGACGAGCTCGGCCGCCTCGAATGCGGAGATCCTGCCCCGGTTGAGCTTCACCCCCGCAAGAACGTTCTCCGCAATCGACATCGTGGGACACGGGTTCGGTCGTTGAAAGACCATGCCGACGAGACGCCGCACCTGCACGGGATCAGCCTTCGGGTCGTAAAGGTCGTGCCCCTCAATGAGAACGTCGCCGTCGACCCGAGCGCCCGGTATCACTTCTTGCATCCGGTTGAGGGTCCTCAAGAAGATTGGTTTTCTGCAACCCGACGGCCCGATGAGGACGGTGATGGAGCGCGGCTCGATCGCCATCGTGACGCCTTCGACGGCCTTGAAGTCGCCGTAATAGATGTCCAGATCACGCACGTCAATTCGTGCCGATACTGCTGTGGCCTTTCTTGGATCGTGAGCCTAGCGGCGGCTCTGCGGGGCGAAATACTGGGCGATGAGCCGCGCGAGCAGGTTCAACCCCATGACGATAATGATGAGGACGAGGGCCGCGGCCCACGCCCGGTCGTAGTTCATGGTCTCGAGGCACACCCCCTGGTCGGTGCGGCACGGAACGAGTCCCTGGGCATAGCCGCGGTAGACCTAGACGGGCAGCGTCATCATGCGCCCTGAGAAGACGTGGGTGTTGATCCGGTCGACGACGCCGACCGTGATGATCGGCAGGATCATGACCGCGAGGATCACCAGGGCCGCCAGGGTTGAGACGATCGAGCACACGGTGTTGCCCCACCTACCGGTGCCGCGGGTATACGCGGCGTTCACGACGGGCAGTGGTGAGACGGGTGCACCGGCCTCGTTCGGCACGGCGTTGTCGGAGCCGCAGGCCGCCAAAGCCAGCGCGAGGATTGCGGAGGCGGCGACGGTAGTCAGGCGTCGGGTACCTGTAGGCATGGGGGTGCACATCCTTCATCTCGGAGTAACCGGCCCACGTGGGCCGACGCCCTGACGGTAGGGAGCGAAGGTGGCCTGGATGCTCCCCTCACGTGAACGCGAGATGAACATGCCCTTTGGTGTGCGTCACACTCGCCCGCGCGGACGGTGACGTTCCACGTCGAGCACCCGGGATTCGCCGGACTCGTCCGTCACGAGGTGACAGATCAGCGTTTCGCCGCACTGCAGCCACGGGTCGGCCTGCGGCAGCGCCGCCGCGACCGCCTCGCCCGCATGCGCCTTCAGGGCCTCAATCACCGTCGGCAGGACGGGCCGGTGGGTGCACAGGGCGAGATTCGAGGTGCCGGTGAGCACGTCGCGGGTCATGAGACGGCGCACCTTAGCGGGCCGTTCGGCGTGCGCATCCTCGGTGAGACTCCGCTTCGAGATCGGCGTAATTCCCGTCGCCTCAAGGTAGGGGGCGAGCGTCGCGGTGCACCGCTGCCAGGGCGAGGTCACGACCTCGCTCACGCCGTAGGCGCTCAGCAGCGGGACGAGACCCGCCGCCTGGGCGGCCCCCACCTTCTTCGTGAGGGGCCGGTCAGCTTCCCCTCCTGTGAAGGCGGAGCGTTTCTTCGCGCGGGCGTGGCGCACCACGAGTACGGCGCGGCCGCGCAGGCGGCCCGCGTGGTACTCATCAAGCATGGTGAACAGAGGTTCACGGTCATGCGGGTAGGTGAGCATCTTCGCGGCCCGCGTGGCACTCACCCAGCGGGCACGGTCGATTTCCTTGGCCGACGCCGGCTTCACGGGCTCGCGTGCCCGGCCCCAGTCCCCTGTGCCAGACGCGACTGTCGCCGCCCAGTAGTGGGAGGCCTTGTGTCGCCCATCCTTCAGGCGGTACCGCACCGTAGGGAGCGGGCGGCCGAGCCGAATACGCCGTCCCGTTTCCTCTTCCACCTCGCGGACCGCCGTCGCGGGCAGGAGTTCGCCGTCCTCCTGTTTGCCCTTTGGCCAGCCCCAGTCGTTGTAGCGCGGCCGGTGCACGAGGAGCACCTCAATACGGCCCTTCTTTTCGCGCCAGACCACCGCGCCAGCGGCGTGCACAGCGTGCCCCATCGATACCGTCCCGTCGCCTCGCACGAACTATCGTGCGGAGAACTGTTCGCGAGTTGTCGCCATGATGACCTCCTGCGAGTCGCGCAGCCGTTCGCCGTCCTCGCCGTAGACATGCCGCTGCCACGTGCCATCCTGCAGAAGGTGCCAGGACGCCGTCTCCTCCGACATCGACAGTTCGAGCAAGTCGAGCAGCGAGTCGAGGTGTTCGGGGTCCTTAATCTTGATGAGCGCCTCAACACGCCGGTCCAGGTTGCGGTGCATGAGATCGGCCGAACCGATGTAGATGTCCGGCTCGCCGTCGTTGCAAAACGCGTAGATCCGGGCATGTTCGAGGTAGCGCCCCAGGATCGAACGCACGCGAATGTTGTCGGACAATCCCGGCACGCCGGCGCGCAGCGCGCAGATGCCACGTACGACAAGGTCCACCCGCACTCCCGCTTGCGAGGCGCGGTAGAGCGCGTCGATGGTCTTTTCATCCACGATCGCGTTGCACTTGAACCTGATCCAGGCGTCCTTGCCGGCAAGCCGGTTGTCAATCTCCCGCTCGATGCGTTCGATCAGCCCCGAGCGGATGGAGCGCGGCGCCACGAGGAGGCGATGGTAGCTAGTTTTCGGTGCGTAGCCGGACAACTGGTTGAACAGCCGCGTGAGGTCCTGACCCGTGTCGCGGTCGCACGTGAGCAGGCCGAGGTCCTCGTAACCGCGGGCCGTCTTGGGGTTGTAGTTGCCTGTCCCCACGTGGCAGTAGCGGCGCATTCCGCCGGCCTCGCGGCGCACCACGAGCGCGAGCTTGCAGTGGGTCTTCAGACCGACGAGCCCGTAGACGACGTGCACCCCCGCCTCCTCAAGACGCCGCGCCCAGGAGATGTTGTTCTCCTCATCGAAGCGGGCCTTGATCTCCACGAGGGCGAGCACCTGCTTACCGGCATTCGCCGCGTCGATCAGGGCGTCGACGATCGGTGAGTCCCCGGAGGTGCGGTACAGCGTCTGTTTAATCGCGAGCACCTGCGGGTCGGCGGCCGCTTGCGCGAGGAAGTGCTGCACGGAGGTGGAGAAGGACTCATACGGGTGGTGCAACAGGATCTCGTTTTCGCCAATAGCAGCGAAGAAATCCGTGGGGGTCGCCGACTCGACGCGGGCGAGCCGACGAGAGGTGACGGCCACGTACTTGGGGTACTTCAGATGCGGAAGGTCGAGGTCGTGGATCAGGTTGAGGCCGCGCAGGTCCAACGGCTTGGGCAGCACGAACACGTCCTGTTCGCTCACGCCGAGTTCGCGCATGAGCAGGCGCAGGATGTTCTTCGAGATCCCCTCGGCCACCTCGAGGCGCACGGCGGGACCAAAGCGACGGCGCACAAGTTCCTTCTCGAGCGCCTTCAAAAGGTTCTCGGCGTCGTCCTCCTCCACCTCGAGATCCTCGTTGCGGGTCACGCGGAACGTGTAGTGCTCCACGATCTCCATGCCCGGGAAGAGGTGGTCCAGGTGGTGGGCGATAACTTCTTCGAGCGGTACGAACGAGGAGTCTGAGAGCTCGTCGGCGCCCACGTCTTCGGGGCGGCGCGGCTTACCGCGCGCGTCCACCGCAATGAAGCGCGGCAGCACGGGCGGTATCTTCACGCGCGCGAACCTTTCCTTACCCGTGCCGGGGTGGCGCACGACGACGGCGAGGTTCAGCGAGAGTCCCGAAATATAGGGAAATGGATGGGAAGGGTCGACGGCGAGCGGGGTGAGAACAGGGAAAATCTCCTTGCGGAAGAATTTCTCGAGCCGGTCCTGTTCGGTCTCGGCGAGATCCTGCCAGTGCAGCAGACGCACACCTTCGTTGGCGAGCTTCGGCGCGATGTCATCCCGAAAGACGCGGGCGTGCCGCTCACACAGTTCCTTCGCTCGCATGGAAATGCCGTCGAGTACCTGGCGGGGTGTGAGCCCGGAGGCCGCAGTCACGGCCATGCCGGTCGCGATGCGGCGTTTCAGGCCAGCGACGCGCACCATGTAGAACTCATCCAGGTTCGAGGCGAAGATCGCGAGGAACCAGGCGCGTTCCAGCAGGGGCAAAGTCTCGTCCTCGGCCTGCTCGAGGACCCGTTCGTTGAAAGAGAGCCAGGACAGTTCCCGGTCCGCGAAGCGGCCCTCCGGGAGGGGCTGCTGCCACGGCGGGATCTCACCTTCGAGCGCCCCGGTCGCGGCGTGGGCGAGTTCGGCCGGCGTCGTCGCGGATCCCGCATCGACGTGTTCGGTGCCGAGCCGGCCCCGTGTCGGGTGATTGTCGGATTGTTGAGCACTGCGCGCCATGGTCCCACCTCGTCCTTACCGCTCCGCGAGAGTATTCTTCCAGCCTACGCGAGAGGCGTTTCACGGACGTAGTGGGTGTCCGTGCCCGTGTGCTGAAAGCCCTGGCGTTCATAGGAGTGGGTCGCGACGTCGTCCGCGCCATCCACGTACAATTCGGCACGGGTCGCCCCCATGTTGATGGCCGTCACGAGCCCCTCCCGAATGAGCAGGGTGCCGAGGCGGCGCCCCTGATAGTCGGGGTGCACGCCGAGCACGAACAGTTCGATCACGCCCGGACGCACGGGCTTTAACCACACGAAGCCCGCGAGCCGTTCTCTGCCTGCCGCCTCGTCGACGACGACGCGTAGCAGGTGTGGCTCGAACCAGTCCTGCGCGCGCAGTTCCGCGAAGGCGGGCGCATCGAGTTGCCCCTGTTCGGGGTGATGGGCAAAGGCTGCAGCGTTCACCTCAAGTAGGGCGTCCTCGTCTTCGGGTGTGAAGGCGCGGATCACCATCCCCTCGGGCGGGGTCAGTTCGGTCTCGACCTGGCCTGGGTCCTGGGTAATGAGCTCCTCAATCGGAGTGAGGTCCACCTCCATGAACCACAGTTCCCGGTCGATGCTCAGGCCCTCACGCTCGGCCAATCGGCGGGCCGCCGGCAGGGTGCCGTGAGCCCAGACACCGACGGACGGGTGGCGGTCGTAGACCTCGGTGAGCAGGCGCGAGCCGAGGCCGGCGCGGCGATGATCCGGGTGGACGCCGAGTTCCGCGCTCGCACCATCGCACCAGGCAAACGCCACCGGCTCGCCGTCCTGCACGATCACCGCGTATTCATCGCGCGGCTCAGGACGGTCTAAGTCGGTGAGGGCGGCGGCGCCGAAGGCGGCGATGCCGTCGTGTTCTTCGATGCGGGCGGCAAGGGCGCGCAGCTGGTGCGCACGTTCGTGGTCGAGTTCCATCGGCTGGCTCATTCTTCCTCCTGCGCATCCACATACAGTGCCCCGCGCCGCTGGGCGCGGGCAGCGAGCGTGAGATCCCGGGCGAGCGTCGTCAGTCGCCGTTCGGGGCGGGTGCCCGATCCGTGATCGGAACGCACACCCGCGGCAGCCACGCGGGCAAGCGAGGCGGCCCGGTCGAAGGCGACGTCGAGCTCGCCGTCGAAGGCACCCGTAAGGATCGCGTCAATCGTCTCCGAGACCTCGCTTGGGCCGTGCAGCGGCGGAACGCCCGCGATGGCGTGGTCGACGTCGTGCGCCTCGAGGCCTCGATTGTAGGCGTGGGCCACGCCCGCGGAATCGGTGCGGATCCATTCGCGGATCAGGTAGAGGCGCCACAGCGCGCCCGGCAGCGACACCGCCGCACTGGTGGACCACACGTTCGCGAGGACCTCGATGCCTTCGTCTTGCACGAGGGAGACGAGGCGCCGGTGTTCCTCCCGGTTCGAGGTCGATCGCCCCAGGTCGAGGAGTGCCTGTGCGGAGGCGTGGGCAGCCTCGTAGACGCGCTCGGGGTCGGGCCCACCCGGGATGCGTTCGGTGTTGGCGGGCTCCCATAGCGCGGGACGACGGGGCGGGGTGCGGCTAGACACGCGGACCTTTCGACTCGAGGCGACCTCTGTCGCCTCATCACTACCTCTATTGTCGGGGCTGAGGCGCGCGGGCGCTAGGTGAGCCAGATCGCGCTGCCCATGCCGATGCGAACCTGACGCGTCACGCTCGGCTCGATACACTGGATGTGCGCATACGCGCGGGGCCTCTAGCTCAGTTGGCAGAGCAGCGTCCTTTTAAGTCGCGGGTCGTCGGTTCGAGCCCGACGGGGCCCACACTTCGCCCCGGTCACCGTCAGTGGCCGGGGCTTTTGTGTCTCACCCCGGGTGGCACCCGATGCGCGAAGTCCGCGGCGCGCCTGCCCGCACCGTAGGCATGATGGGTGAGAGTCCGTAGTTCACACACGAGGGCCCGCCCCTTCAGGGGCGGGCCCTCGAAAATCTTAGCGCGGGGATCGAGCCCCGCTTGGCGCGTTTCTTAGCGCTTACGACCCTGGGTCAGCATCAGGTATGCAGAGATAAAGATGACGGACATGATGACACCGAGAATGAGGTAGGTGAAGTTACCCCAATGGAGCAGATCCTTAGCGATCCAGCCGCCCGCCAGGCCGCCGAGGGCACCCAGGATGACCGTCCAGATAATTCCAATATTCTGGTCGCCCTTCATGAACAGGCGAGCAAGCGCACCAAAGACGGCGCCGATGAGAAGTGTCCACAGCACGTTCATCATCTCCTTACGTGAGGGGTTATTGACCAGTCAACCGTTGCACACGTGATTCACGAATGCACGCTGAAAGGGCTAGATGTGACGCGCCTCAAGGTGCGCGGCCGGTAAGCGCCACCGCCAGAGAAATGAGCGCGAGACCGATCCACTCGAACATCGACGGCACTTGAGCAAGCATGAGAGCCCCCACCGCGACCGCCGTCGCCGGCAGCAGGGCGGTGAGGATCGCGAACGCGGAGGCGGACAGGCGCCCGAAATTCACCTGGTCAATGGCATAGGGCACCACGGAGGAGAGCACCGCGACCCCGAATACGGCGAGGGCGAGCCGCGGACCAGCCCAGGCCGCGTGCATCGTCGTCACCGCGATGGGCAGGTAGCACAGCGCCCCGATACTCATGGCGAGGGCGAGCGTGTCGATCCCACTGGGAGGCCGCCCGGGTCCGATGGGTGCCTCTGCGCTCGGCGCGCTACCGCGCTTTTCGGCGATCCGTCGGCCAAGCACGATGTAGGCGGCCCAGGCGCCCCCGGCGGCAAGAGCGAACGCCATACCAGCGAGCGCCCCCGGTGCGCCCCGATCCAGCCCGAATCCGCCGATTGACAACACCCCCAGGGCGGCGAGGGCGATCGCGATCCGGTCGAGGAGGCCTCGCCCCCCAATCGCCGCGACGAGGACGGGCCCGGCGAATTCGAGAGCGACGGTCGTCCCCATGTCAATGCGGTCGAGTGCCAGATAGAACAGGACGTTCATGGTGGCGAGGAAGAAACCGAAAATTGCCGCGGCACGCAGGTCCGCGCGCGTCCAGGCGACCCGCCCCCGCCAGGGACGCCGCCACGCCAGCAGCACGATGGCCGCGAGCGCCAGCCGCCACCAGGCGACCGTCGTGGCGGGCATGACGGCGAAGAGGACGACGGCGAGGGACGCTCCCACGTACTGGGTCATTCCCTGCGCCACGAAGAGGGCGGGCGCAAGGAGGCTCGAGTTCGGCAGGCGCGGGCGCGCTGTGGGCATCATCGTCCTATCCGAGGTCCACCCACGCGAGGCAGTGATCGGAAAACGGCAGCGACTCGATCCCGCTGGCACGCGTACGCCAGGGCGACTCCGAGACGATGTGGTCAATCTGGTGGTGCGGCCCCGGGTTCGGGAAGGTCGGGCCGCTCACAAGCGGGCGCCAGGCGAGTGCAAGCTCTTGCGGCCTCGCGTTGAAGTCGCCGAGCAGAATACGTCGTCCGGGCAACGTTGCGAGGGCGGCGACGGCCAACCGCTGCTGCTCCGCCGACACGGCCGGTGCGGCAGGGGCGTGCACACACCCCAGAGCAATCTCTCCCACCCCGGGTGGCCCCGCGATGCGGGCGGCCAGCATCGTGCGGGTCGTGTCGAAGATTCGCAGCCGAGCGAACGGGGAGTCTCCCGCGCCCCGCCACGTGACCCGCGGGAGGCGCAGGGGAAAGGTTGCCACATGCCAGGAGCGCACCGGCAGGCGGGAAACGATGGCGACGCCGCTCGCTGGCAATCCCCTCCCCCATCCGCGCGGGGGCCGCAAACGCAGACCCGTCGCCGAGCCCACCGTGTGGGCCGCGAACCGTGCGTGCGGCGCCCGTAAGGCGCGGGCGATCAATGCGGTCTGGTCCGTCGACCCGGACCTCGCCTGGAAGCGGTCCACCTCCTGCAGTGCCACCACGTCGATATCGAGGTCCGCGATCGCCTCGCCGAGCGCCGTAACGGTGCGCCCCAAGACGCCCGCGTGGGCCACCCCGCCGCGCGCCGCCTCGCCGTGTTGGATGTTGAAGGTGGCGAGACGCATCTACTCGCCTTCGAAGGTGAGGGCCACTGAGTTCATGCAGTACCGATCCCCGGTCGGGGTGTGCGGGGCGTCGGGGAAGACGTGCCCGAGGTGGCTGTCACAGGCGGCACAGCGCACCTCGACGCGCACCATCCCGTGAGACCGGTCCTCGTGCGTGGTGACGGCCTCAGAGCGGGACGGCTCGAAGAAGGAGGGCCACCCGCAGTGTGCGTCAAACTTGGCCTGAGAGCGAAACAGCTCAGCGCCACAGGCACGGCAGCGGTAGATCCCCTCACGTTTCTCGTGCAGCAGCTCCCCCGTCCCGGGCCGTTCGGTGCCTGCCTCCCGCAGGACGTGGTATTCCATGTCCGTCAGTTCCGCGCGCCATTCGTGCTCGCTCTTATGGACGCGCTTGGGCTGGGTGCTCATCGTTCCTCCTTCGATTCAGGGCTCTGCCCGTTCTGCGTTTCGCTGTCGTCGCTGCGCTCGCCCCCGTCCGCCCCGGCCGCACCCGCGGGCGTTTCGTCGGGGGCATTCGCGGGCTTGCACCCACCGTCTGCCCCAGCGTCCTCGTCCCGGTTGTGCCGACGGCGATTCGCGGCCTCTTCACGGGTCGCCATGACTTCCTTGGAGGGGCCGGTCATGAGTTTCGCGCGCTCGTCTGCCTCCTTCGACCCAGAGTAGAGCCGGTCCGAGGCAAGCTGATTCTCAAGCTCACGCAGGTCTGCCTCCGTCATCACGCGTGTGTCATCCGTCGAGGGTGCGGGGGTCTTAAACCGACGGTTGGCGAAGCGCCGAAGGTCCTGTTTCGCGGCTCTGCGGTCAGCCCGTTCGGCCTGTCGCCGGGCCCGTCTGGCTGCCGCCTGGCGACGACGGCGCATCTCGATTTCCTCGTCGCTGAGCTGCACGGCCGCAATCTCGTCGAGGGTATCCTCGCGGCGCGTGGCGCGTTCTTTCAGCTCGGCTTGGAGACGGTCGCGCATCTCGGTGTTGAGGCCCCGCCGCTCCTCGAGGGAGGGCGCCTGGAAGGGATCGGTCTCCACTCGGGTCCGTGGCAGCGCATAGGGGGCGTGCGCCTGCAGCCAGTCGACGAGCTGCTCACGAACCTCGCAGCGCAGATCCCACAGGTTGCCGTTGTTGGCGGCCGAGACGACGGCCCGCACCCGTACGGCTCCGTCGGTCGCATCGGTGACCTGCATACCGCACGAGCGTCCGTCCCACAGGTCGGAGGCGTTCACGATGCGGTGCAGCTGGGCGCGGACAGCCTCCACGGGCACGAGCCAGTCGACGTCGATCTCGACCGTCCCGAGCAGTTTGGATTCGCGGCGTGTCCAGTTCTCGAACGGTTCGTTGGCGAAGCGGGTGGAGGGCAGGATGATCCGCCGGTCGTCCCACGTACGGGCGACAACGTAGGTGAGGGTGATCTCCTCAATCGTGGCGAGCTGCCCGTCAATAGAACACAGGTCGTCGACGCGGATCGCATCGGAGAAGGCGATCTGCATGCCGGCAAATACGTTGCCGAGCGTGGACTGGGCGGCGAGGCCGGCGACGATCGAGATGACGCCAGCCGACGCGAACACGGAGGCTCCGACAGCGCGGGCCCCGTCGAAGGTGAGCAACATGCCGGCGATGGCACACACGACGATGATTGCGGAACCGACTCGGCGCAATACCTGAGTCTGCGTGCGAATGCGCGCAAGGTAGCTCGGCGTCGCGATCTCCTCGTGATGCGTGATCACCATGTCCTCCACGGCATTCAGTAGCGCGATGAGGAACCAGGCGGCGATCCCGATCAGGACGAGCACGCTCAGGTGGTTGAACAGTAGGCGCCAGCGGTCGCCGGCAGCCGAGGTCGTGGGAATGAGTACGCCAAGCCAGGCGCCGAGCGCCAACAGGCCTACGTTGAAGGGGCGGCGGGCGTGTTTCGACAGAGCGGATAACACCGGCCGGCGGCGAGCAAGGATCCGCACACTCACACCGATGACGACCGCAACGCCGAGGGCGATCAGGAGGCCAATGCCCGCAAAGCCGAGGAGCGCGAGCAGATCGACGGCGGCTTCGGCGGCCTTCTCCGCGGTGTCGGTGGGGCTCGTTGGATCAGCAGGGTGCATGAGACCAGCCTAGGGGTGCGCGCCCGTCACGCCCATCCGAGATCGTGCAGGGCGTCGTCGTCAATCCCGAAATGATGGGCAATCTCGTGGATCACTGTGATGGCGACCTCCTCGACCAGTTCCTCAGCCGTCTCACACATCTCCAGCAGCGGGTTCTGGTAGATCGAGATTCGGTCCGGCAGCGCGCCGGCCGCCCAGGCGTCGTCGCGTTCGGTGAGCGGGGTGCCCTCGTAGAGACCGAGCGTGCCAGGTTCGACATCCTCGGGCGGGTCATGCTCGACGACGATCGCGACGTTATCGAGGAGGTCCAGGAGCTCGTCGGGGATCTGCGCGATGCCTCGCTCGACGAGCTCCTCGAATTGCTCATCCGTGATTTCCCGCATGATTCCAGCCTATCCGACCTGTGAGCGAGAACACCTGGGAGGGAATTTTGCGCCCGAGGCAGTTTCCGCATAGGCTTATGGAGGTCTCGGGCCGCTGAGCGCCGGGTCCGGACAACTGGGCCCCCATCGTCTAGTGGCCTAGGACGCCGCCCTTTCACGGCGGTAACACGGGTTCGAATCCCGTTGGGGGTACGAAACCGAAGGTCTCACCACGAGGCCCCGTAGCGCAGTTGGTTAGCGCGCCGCCCTGTCACGGCGGAGGTCGCGGGTTCAAGTCCCGTCGGGGTCGCAGAGCATGTCACCCGGTCCGAGTTTCTGACCGGGTGATCGTGTTCCGGGCTCTGTAGCTCAGTTGGTAGAGCGTCCGACTGAAAATCGGAAGGTCACCGGATCGACGCCGGTCGGAGCCACAAAGGACCCCCGCCTCACGGCAGGGGTCCTTTTGTTGTGTTCCTCTATTTTTGAGGTCAGCCGACTGGGCCACCCGGAGCGTTCGGGTCTTCCTCGGATACGTCCGCGCCGTCGGAGGGCGCGGAATCCGCCGTCGAGCGGCGCCGCCACATGAGCAGGACCCCCGCTCCGATGAGGACGAGCGCGATGAGGGCGATGCCGGTAATTTCGGCACCGGTATCAGCCAGAGTCGGGCCCGCTGCGCTTGCCGGGGCCGCACCCGCCCACAGCACGAGCGCGGCAGCCACGGCGCCGCTCAGGCGGTTCGTTACGTCACGCACGGTCATGATCTTCCTTCGTCTCGCTCTCGCGGGGGCACCCCCGGGTCTGTCTCAACGCTAACACCGTGCGTGCTCATCCCCAGCCTCCCGACGTGGGATATCTCGCCGCGACGCTCCGGTTTATCCCACCGATGAACGTGCGCCGACATCGAAAAAAGGCAAAGATGGGAGGCAGCACGGCTTACCGACCGTAAAGGAGTGACCAGGTGAGTACCCAAGGAACACCCGGGCCGAAGAGCCCGAGCACCGTTGCCGACAAGGTGGCGCCCAAGAAAACGATCGGCGAGCTGGTCGCGGACGTCTCACAGACGTTCTCCGCGCTGGTGCGTGACGAAATCAAGCTCGCACAGGCGCAGCTCGTGCAGAAATTCTCCCGTCTCGGGATCGGCGGCGCGATGCTCGCGGTGGCTGGCCTTCTCCTTGCCCTCTACGCGGTTCCCGTGCTGCTCTACTCGGCAATCCACGGTCTTGCCCACGCCGTGCCCCTGTGGCTGTCGGCTCTCATCATCGGCCTTGTATTGGTCCTCATCGCGGTGATCATCGCGCTCGTGGGGTTGAGCAAGATCAAGGCCTCCCAAAAGCAGGACATGCCCGATCCCGTCGGTGGGCTCAAGGAGAGCGTCGGCGCCATGAAGAAGGGACTGAAGAAGTGAGCGAAGAGAAGGACAACCGCTCGGTGAAGGATATCCAGAAGGATCTGGATCGGCGCCGCAAGGAACTTGCTGATTCGGTGAATCAGCTCGCGAACCGTGTCAACCCGAAGTCGAGCATCGAGAGTGTCAAGGCGTCCTTCATGAGCAAGGCCAAGGACGCCTCGAAGAGCGCGAACAGCGCGACCGACGACGCGAAGCGCGCCGCCAAGGTATTCGCCGATGAGGCCTCCATGCACGCCAAGGTGTTCATGGACGACGTCAAGCGAGGAGACACGAAGACGATCGCGATCGCGGGCGTGGCGGCGGCCAGCCTCGTGGCGCTGATCGGCCTGTCCTTGAAGCGCTAACCCCCTCTTCCGCCTGCGGCCCCGATGATCACCTCACCGGGGCCGCATTCGTGAGTGCGTCGGGCATCGCGCACCGCGCTAGGGTCGGGCGGTCGCGGCCGGGGTGGGCATCCGGATGGGGAGCGCGAGGCGTTCGTCTTCGCCGAGAGTGCCGAGGCGACGCATGAGACGCTCGACGTCACTCACGCGAAAGCGACGGTGTCCCCCGAGGGTGCGGGCCACCGCAATTTTGCCGTCGTCGGCCCACCGCGCCACGGTCTTCGGCTGGACTCGAAATAGCTGGGCAACCTCGCCCGGAGTCAACATGGCCTCAGTGGCCACCTGTGCTGGCTCCACGTCGCACGCTCCTTCTCCCTTATCATGCTCGTCCAGGCTATGGCTCACGACGACGGTGCACGCGGGCCTATCGTCCCAGCCGGGGCGGGACGCCCACCTACTGAACGCGGTGGCACCACGCTCGCCAACCGCACCAAACCCGCCGCGCCACGCCGCGGCGGGACGGGACGAGGGCGTCGTGGTGTTGCGGGAATCGGGCGAAAACCAGGGCTCGACGATGTTCACTAGGCAACACCCGAATAGCGAAGAGAGCCTAAAACCTGTACGGTTATGACACGACACATCTAAGAACCGAGGGGCCGCATCCGTCGCGGATGCCGCCCCGCATCGACGTGGAGGGGGTCTCGCCATGGGGCGCGGCCGTCAAAAGGCCAAGCAGACGAAAGTCGCACGGAAGCTGAAATACTTCAGCCCGCAGACCGACTATAAGGCTCTCGAACGAGAGCTCACTGCAGCACGTCGTGCCAACGGCGACGATGGCTACGGTGATGAGATTCCTCCAGCTACCGACGAGGACTGGAGCGAGTACCTCTAGCATTCAGGACCCGGCGCCAAGCGCCGGGTCCTGTGTTGTGAAGCCCCTGACTGAGGCGAGCTTCAGTTCCGATATTGGCCGATCAGTTCGACGCTGCCGCCGTCCACACCCTTCGTTCCGCTCACGTATGTCCCGCTGACCTGCTCGCCGTCCTCGGCGACCTCGCCAAGGACCCAGGCGTCGCAGTCCGTCGTCTGGACGGCCACCCGAATATCATCGACCTTCTGCGGGTCGCACACGAGCACCATGCCGACGCCGAGGTTCAGCGTGTTCTCCAGATCCTCGATCGGCACTTGACCCCAGGCCTGCACAGCGGTGAAGACCGGCGGCACCTGCCACGAGGAACGGATCACCCGCCCACGCAACCCCTTCGGGAGCACCCGCGCGAGGTTTGCTGCCAGCCCGCCGCCAGTCACGTGTGCCATCGCATGCACGCCGCCCTGCGCGAGGAGTGGCAGGCAGATCGGGGTGTAGAGGCGGGTCGGCTCCAAGAGCTCCTCGCCGACGGTCCGACCGAACTCGTCGTCGTGGGCCTCAAGGTCGACGTCGGCCGCGGCCAGGGCCGCGCGCACGAGCGAGTATCCGTTTGAGTGCAGACCCGAGGAGGCAAGGGCGAGCAGCACGTCGCCGGGGCGCACCCGGTGGGCGCCAAGCATCTCACCTTCCTCGACGACGCCGGTCACGGCGCCCGCGATGTCGTACTCCTCGGGCGCGAGCAGGCCCGGGTGCTCGGCGGTCTCCCCACCGAGCAGCGCCGTGTCGCAGGCGGCGCAGGCGTTCGCGATGCCGGTGACGATCGCCGAGATCCGTTCGGGCACCACTTCACCACAGGCGATGTAGTCGGTCATAAAGAGGGGCCGCGCGCCCATCACGACGATGTCGTCAACGACCATTGCAACGAGGTCCTGACCGATCGTGTCGTGCACGTCGAGTCGGCGGGCGAGATCCACCTTTGTGCCGACGCCGTCGGTTGAGGTGGCGAGCAGCGGCCGGGTGTACTCGCGCAGGGCAGAAGCGTCGAATAGGCCGGCGAATCCCCCGAAGTCGCCGTACACGTGTGGACCGTGGGTCGCGCCCACGGCGGCCTTCATGAGGTCCACGGCGCGGTCACCGGCCTGAGTGTCGACGCCGGCGGCGGCATAGGTGAGGGAGGGGCGCGTCATCGTACTCCTTTGGGCGTGAAGTGCTCGGGGGTGGAAGCTGGGTAGTGCCCGGTGAAGCAGGCGCTGCACAGGCGGGAGGAGGGAATCGTCGTCGCCTCGACCATCGCATCATGTGAGATAAATCCGAGGGAGTCGGCGCCGATGTTCTGACAGATCTGTTCGGTCGACATGCCGTTCGCGATGAGTTCGGCGCGGGTCGCGAAATCGATGCCGTAGAAACACGGCCAGGTGACCGGCGGCGAGGAGATTCGCACGTGCACCTGCGCAGCCCCCGCCTCGCGCAGCATCCCCACGAGTGCGCGTTGCGTGTTGCCGCGCACGATGGAGTCGTCGACGACGACGAGCCGCTGGCCCGAGATCACGTCCCTTAAGGGGTTGAGTTTCAACCGGATGCCCAGTTGACGGATGTGCTGGGTGGGCTGAATGAAGGTGCGTCCCACGTAGGCGTTCTTCACGAGGCCCTGGGCGAACGGGATACCGGACTCTTGGGCGTAGCCGACGGCAGCGGGCGTGCCCGAGTCGGGTGTGGGGATCACGAGATCGGCCTCGACGGGGTGTTCGCGGGCGAGCGCCCGCCCCATCTCGGTTCGCGCGCTCATGACCGAGCGCCCCGCGATCGTGGTGTCGGGGCGGGCAAGGTAGACGTATTCGAAGATGCAGCCCGCGGGTTTCGCCTCAGCGAAGCGGGTCGAGCGCACGCCGTCGGCGTCGATCATGAGGAGCTCGCCCGGCTCGACCTCGCGGGCGAAGGAGGCGCCGACGATGTCGAGCGCGGCGGACTCCGAGGCGATCGCCCACCCGCCGGGCAACCGCCCGAGGACGAGGGGGCGCAGGCCGTGCCGGTCGCGCGCCGCGTAGAGAGTGTTCTCATCCATGAACACGAGGGAGAACGCGCCGTGCAGGTCTGGCAGGACCTGCTCGGCAATATCCTTCAGGGTGTGGGGTGCCTCGGCTTCGCCGTCGACTCCGCGTAGCAGGGCCGTGATGACGGCCGTATCGGTGGAGGACCCACGGCCCGCCTCCCCAGACAGATCGATCCCGTAGAGCGTGCGGACGCGCTCGGCAAGAGCCGTCATATTGGTCAGATTGCCGTTGTGTGCGAGCGCCACCGTGCCGCAGCTCGTAGGGCCGAGCGTGGGTTGGGCGTTCTCCCAGGAGGAGGCTCCGGTCGTGGCGTAGCGCACGTGGCCGATCGCCATGTGGCCGCTCAGGGTCGTGAGCGAGCGATCATCGAAGACCTGGGAGACCAGGCCCATGTCCTTGTACACGAGGATGGCGTCGCCGTCGCACGTCGCGATTCCGGCGGATTGGGTGCCGCGGTGCTGCAGGGCATAGAGCCCAAAGTAGCTGAGGCGGGCGACGTCCTCACCGGGTGCCCAGACACCAAAGACGCCGCATTCCTCATGCGGCTCGTCCTCGAGGATCTCGGGCATATGACTGCCTACGCGTGCTCCCACGTGCCTCAGTCTCTCACAGGGCGTCGGCATTCTTGGCTGCCTCGGTCACCAGCTCGAGCTCGACGGACCCCGCGGGGACGTCAGCCGCGAGAACGCGCACGCGCACCTGCGTTCCGGCACTCAGGTCGCCGGTCACGTACCCGCGCACGGCCGGGGTGCGCAGCAGGACGATCCCGCCTTCCTTGCGTTCCTCCACGACGACGGCGGCAAAGGTCTCTCCGACGTGGCCGGCAAGGATGCCGGCCTCCACGATGTCGACGGCACTGCGCTCGTAGCGGTTCGCGAGGCGGGTGGCATCCGCCATCTCGGCGGGGAGCTCATCAAGGGCGGCCCGTACCCATGCGGGAACCTCCCGGCCCGCGCAGTGGGCGGCACAGATCTCGAGGCCGTAACGGTCCACGAGGCGACGCAGCGGCGCGGTCACGTGTGCGTACTCGGCAGCAATGGCCGCGTGCGGATGGGGCTCGCTCGGGGCGCCGTCACGGAAGGTCTCGTAGCCGGCGCCGCGGAAGAGTGTCGTCGCCTCGTTCATGAACGCCGCCTCGGCCGGATCGGCCGAGGAGAGGGAGCGAACGAAGTCGGCATAGGGCGTCGTCTCCGGCCACTCGAGCCCGAGCGCGCGTGCCGTGTGCCGCAGCCGCGTGAGGTCGCGCTGCTCGGCGGGCGGTAGCGTGCGCAGGATCCCGACGCCGGCCGCACGCATCATCTGGGCGGCCGCGATCCCGGTCACGAGCGAGAGCTGCGCGTTGTAGGACTCGACCGCGACGTTCGCTCGGTAGGCGAGTGAGTAGCCGGCCTCGCCGTCGTGGATCTCCTGTTCGGGGATATCCAGCGAGACACCGCCGCGCTCGACCTCCGCTGCTAGGCGCGCCTGTCCGAAGGCCTGCAACAGCCCGGGAAGTTCTCGGGCGTCCCCGCGGGGAGCACTGCGCGTCCCTCGAGGGCCGCCTGGACGTCGTCGTAGGAGAGTTTCACCCGCGAGCGCACGAGCGCCGGCTCGACGTGGGCATCGTGGAGCGTTCCCGCGTGGTCGATCTCGATGCGCCACACGTAGGCGAGACGGTCGACGCCCGGGAGGAGACTGGCGGCGTCGGTCGACAGTACCCGAGGGTGCAGCTGGACGACGTCGCCTGGCCCGTACATCGAGGTTCCGCGGCGGTGCACCTCCGCGTCGAGGGCGCCGCCCGGTTCGACGACGAATGCGAGGCACGCAATCGCGTAAAAGAGGCGGTAGCCGTCCTCTGTCTCCTCGAGTGCGGCGGCCTGATCGAGGTCCATCGAGGTGGGCGGGTCCACGGTGACGAAGGGAATGTCCCGGCGGTCGGCCACCGGCACGCAGGGTCGTTGCTCGGGTGCGCTCCCGCCCGGCTCGGGCAGGGGCCGGGCGGCGGCCGCCTGGGCTTCGGCGAGAGCAGCGGCGGGGAAGTCCTCACGGATGTCGAGCTCTTCGCGCAGAGCCGCCAGGGCGGTGTCGATCTCGGCGGCGTCGACCGTGAGGCTAATCCGGCGGCGAGGCACTAACGCTCCCCCGCATCGGGCAGTTGACGTGCGAGGGCGCGCAAAGAGCGCCGGTCGAGGTAGAGGGCCAGGGCGGCACCGAGGGCCAGGCCGATGAACCCGAGGGAAATCGTGAGCAGCCAGAAGGTGTCCGAGGTGGACAGCGCCGACCAGCCCCGCGTCACGATCGCGATGATGAAGGCCACCAACGCGCCCGCCAGTAGGCCGGCCGCCATGAAGCGGCCGTAGCGTGGCGCGGCGCGGTGGGCGACCTCGACGTCACCGGCGGCGGCAAGCTCATCGGCACTGGGGGCCGCAGCCTCGTGGCCCGTCTCGGCGCTGGAGGCCGCAGCCTCGCGGTCCGTCTCGACGCCGGTATCTGCCGTCTCTTCCCGCGCGGCATCCCTCAGTCGGGCGCGTTCGGTCGGGGGGATGGGGTGCGGGTCGCGGCGCGGGCCGAGTGCCGGTGTGTTCACTGCGAGTCCTTGCTGGAGGGGAGGTAGGGCAGGGCAGCGGCGAGGTTCGCGCGCGTCCCCGACCACTGTACGGCGCCGCGCGCGCAGGCGTCGGCCCAGGTTTCGCGGCCGGTGGCCAGCGCCAGCCATGTGTGCGGGTCCGTCTCGACGACGTTCGGTGGCGTCCCGCGCGTGTGTGTTGTGCCCGCGAACACCTGTACGGCGGCCGCCGGTGGTACCCGCACTTCGACGGCGCGGCCGGGATGGCGCTCGGCGAACTCTTGGAGGGAGAAACGCACCGCACACAGGAGGTCGGCGCGCGCGATGTCGCGTCCTGCACGCTCGTAGGCGGTCAGCGCCGCCAGGCCGCGTGACGCCTCGATCCGCTTGGCCATGCGTCCATCTTAACGAGAGCCCACCGCCTCCCACGTCCGGGCCAGATGCCAGGTGGGCGGCACCGTGGTAGAACAGCGTTCATGACGTCTACCCCGCCTCCTCGCCTCCCAGAACCGCAACGCCGCAAAGCGTTCGCGGTGATCCTCGCGGCCGGGTTCATGACGCTGCTCGATGTCTCAATCGTCAACATCGCCCTGCCCGCTATCGAGGCCTCGCTGGATGCGAGTACCACCCACATCCAGCTGATCGTGGCCGGCTACTCGCTTTCCTTCGGCCTCATGCTGGTGCCGGCCGGCCGCTTTGGTGACGTCTTCGGGCGGCGCCGCGTCCTCATCGTCGGCGTGGCACTCTTCGTCGGGGCCTCCCTCGCCTGCGGACTCGCTCCCAGTGCGGACCTACTCTCAGCTTTCCGCCTCCTGCAGGGCGTTGGTGGCGCGCTCATCAATCCACAGGTCGTGGGACTCATCCAGCAGCTGTACATCGGTCCCGAGCGAGCACGCGCGTTCGGACTGTTCGGGGCCTCCATCGGTGCATCGACGGCGCTCGGTCCGGTCCTCGGCGGCGTCCTCATTGCGGGCCTCGGTCCGGAGATCGGCTGGCGCGCGATCTTCCTCGTGAACATCCCGATCGGGATCCTGCTCATGGTGAAGGCGCGCCAGCACCTGCCCGCCCACGTGAAGGACCCCGACGGTTCCCTCAGCCTGGACGCGGTTGGTCTGATCCTGCTGGGCATTACCGTATGCGCGCTCATGCTGCCCTTCCTTGGGACCCAGAGCGGCGGGCTGGCGGCTGCGCCCTGGTGGTTGCTTGGCATCGCCGCCGTTGGCTACGCGGCGTTCATGGCCTGGGAGCTGTGGCTGGATGGGCGCGGGTCCTCGGCGATCCTGCCGCGTCACCTCATGCGCAACACCGGTTTCGTATTCGGCACCGCCGTTGGCACCGCCTACTTCGCGGGCTTCACAGGGATCTGGATCGTGGTCTCGGTCTACGTGCAGTCCGGACTCGGCCGTTCGGCCCTCGTCGCGGGCCTCGTGTCCCTGCCGTTCGCGATCACGGGCGGTATCTCCTCCGCCCAATCAGGTCACCTGCTGCCACGCTACGGCCGCTGGCTCGTGGTCGGGGGAATCGCGATCATGACCGTCGGTATCGTCGCGATGGATATCGCCACCATGGTGGCGCCGCCCGCGATCATGCCGTGGCTGCTCGCGGTGCTCATGGCATTTGCCGGATTCGGCTCCGGAGTCGTGATCTCCCCCAACCAGGCGCTCACCCTCGCCGACGTCCCCGTCCGCGAGGGCGGGACCGCCGGGGGCGTCCTCCAGACGACGCAGCGGGTCGGGGCCTCCGTTGGACTCGCCGTCATGACGTCCGTGTTCTTCACCACCCAGCTTTCCGCCGGTGGCGACGCGAGCGCTTCCTACGGCTACGCCTTCTCCGTGTCCTTGCGCGTCACGGTCGCGATGCTCCTGATCGCTCTGACGGTCGCCTTCGCGGATGCCTGGAGACGCCGCAACGCCGGGAGCTCCTCGTGAGACTCGACGGCGTCTCCTCCCTCACCCCCGCCGTGCAGCGAGCTCTGAACGCCGCGGCCGCCGAGGTGGGAAGGGGAGCGCCCGTGGCGCGCGTCGGCGATCCGCGTTGGCGCCGCCGCTACCGTGCGGCGTTCCGCACCCTCACCCGACGGGCGGGGCCACTGGGCAGCGTCGAGGCGGCCCGTGCCGCCCTTGCCAGCCTCTACCGGGACATCCGCCTGCCGGATGGCACGCCGCTCGCCTCCGTGCCGCCCCCGCCGCATCGCGTGGCCACGGATTCCCCCGTCACCCCCCTTTCCCCCGCACCGGTGACCTTCGATCACACGCACCAGGCGCCTACGGTCGCGCCCGCCACCTCCCCCGCCGAGGCGCGCTGCCCCGCGCCCAACCTGCCCGAGTATGGCCTTGTCGACGGCCTGATGAGTCCCGGAGCGCGTGCCGCGCTCACCTGGGTGCGAGCACACCCCGAGGCGTGGTCTCTGCCAGCCACACGCGTCGTCGTCCTCGGTGCGGGCGCTGAGCTCGCGCCCACGATCCCCCTCCTGGAGGCCGGGGCCCAAGTCCATGCCGTAATCCGGTCGACCTCCCGGCGCCGCGAAGCGCTCGAGCGGGCCGCACGGGCTGCGCCTGGCCGCCTCACCTTCGCACCCGCCGAAGTGAGTGACGTTGTCGAAAACCCCCGCGGGCTTGCCACCCACCTGGCGGCATTGCCGGGCCCGATCGTCGTCGTCGATTCGCTCTACGCGCCCGGCCGCTCCCATCTGCAGGCGGCGCTCGGATCCGATCTCGTCATCTCCCTGCTCACGCGGGCCCGGCCCGACGTAAGCATCGCCTATTGCGGTACCCCAAGCGAGATCCTGTGGGTGGGACCGACACTCGTCGATGCAAGTCTCGCGCTCCAAGGACCGAACTACCTCGCCGCCAAGCGGGTGGCGCGCTGGCGCGCCGCGCTGCTCACCGAGGCCGGGCACCGCGTCCTGACGCCGACGCTGCCGCCCGCGAGGACGGCGTCCGTTCAACGCACCGAGCGCCTCGCCGCCGCACTCAGTGCGGCTCCACGGTTCGGTATCTATCCGGCGCCCGCGGCGAGTGCCGCCCGACTCGCGGCAGCTTTTCTCGTGGCGGGTCTCGCCTGGCCCGACGTCGATACGACCCCCTGGACCGGTCTCGCGGTGCCCGCAGGAATGTGGCGGCCCGGCCTCCTCGTGCGGCTCGGCGCGGCGGCGGCGAGCGCGATGCTCAGCACCACCGTGCGCACACGGCACTGAGTGTGGCCCTCCCCGCCGCCACACGGCCAGCACCAGTCGTGACAGACGACGTTCCCCGCCACCCTCTCGGGTGGCGGGGAACGCAACGTATGGGTGTTAGATGATGCCCTGATCGAGCATCGCGTTCGCTACGCGGCGGAAACCGGCGATGTTGGCGCCGAGCACGTAGTTGCCCGGGTCGCCATACTCCTCGGCGGTCTCGGCGCACTCATCGTGGATGTTCTTCATGATGAGTGTGAGCTTGTCCTCGGTGCGTTCAAACGGCCACTGCTCGCGCGAGGCGTTCTGCTCCATCTCGAGTGCGGAGGTCGCAACGCCGCCGGCGTTCGCGGCCTTACCCGGCCCGAATAGGCATTCGGCCTCCTGGAAGAGTTCAACCGCCGCCGGGGTGCACGGCATGTTGGCGCCCTCAGCGATGACCTTCACGCCGTTGTCGATGAGAGTTTTGGCGGCGGCCTCATCGAGTTCGTTTTGGGTGGCACACGGCAGGGCGACCGTGCAGGGCACATCCCATACGGATCCGTCCGTCACGAGCTCTGCGCTCGGCTTGCGGTCCACGTAGTCGGATACACGCCCGCGTTCGATCTCCTTCACCTGGCGCAACAGGTCGACGTCGACGCCGTCCTCGTCAACCACGTAGCCGGAGGAGTCGGAGAAGGACACGACGGTGGCGCCGAGCTGCTGCGCCTTCTCGATCGCGTAGATCGCCACATTGCCCGCGCCGGACACGGCGACGCGCTGTCCGTCGAAGGCCTCCCCGCGGGTGGCCATCATGGATTCGGCGAACAGGACGGTGCCATAGCCCGTGGCCTCGGTGCGAACGAGGGAGCCTCCCCAGCCGAGCCCCTTGCCCGTGAGTACGCCCGCTTCGTAACGGTTCGTGAGGCGCTTGTACTGGCCAAACAGATAACCGATCTCGCGGCCGCCAACGCCGATGTCGCCGGCGGGCACGTCGGTGTATTCACCGATGTGGCGATAGAGCTCCGTCATGAAGGACTGGCAAAAACGCATGACTTCGGCGTCGGACTTCCCGCGCGGATCGAAGTTCGAGCCCCCCTTACCACCGCCAATGCCCTGACGGGTCAGCGCGTTTTTGAAGATCTGCTCGAAGCCGAGGAACTTAATGATCGAAATGTTCACCGACGGATGGAAACGTAGGCCTCCCTTATAGGGACCGAGTGCGGAGTTAAATTCAATCCGATAGCCGCGGTTGACCTGTACCTCGCCCGCGTCGTCGACCCAGGGTACCCGAAAGATCACCTGGCGTTCGGGCTCGATTAGACGCTCGACGATTCGGGCCTCACGGTACTCGGGATGGCGCTCGAGCACCGGACCGAGAGAGTCGAGAACCTCGTGGACGGCCTGGTGGAAGACATCCTCCCCGGGGTTCAAGGTCCGGACATGGTCGAAGACGGAGTCGAGGTAGTGTTCCACGGCTGCTCCCTTACGCTCGGAGCCGCCTACCCGTGTGGGGGACGGCCCACACTGGCATCGTTATCGGAGCCCAGGTTACACGGGTATCGCCAAGACCAAGGCATGGTGACCACATGGCAAAACACGGGTCTACATTCCGTTGAATTAGGCGAATCGCTCGGGGAGCGTCGCATCGCGTCGCGCAGCCAACTCGCTCACGGGCAGGCGTACCTGCCCGACACGGGTATTCAACACGAGGTCCTCCCCGCCGGTACGACCGATCACGGCAAGCGGCACCGAGAAGTGCTCGGCGAGCTCGCGAGCACGCGGCATGTCCGCATCCTGCACGGCGACCAGCGCGCGGGCACCAGACTCTGAGAAGAGGACGGCACAGTCATCCACCTCAGCATCGGTACCGATCTGATCGATCACGATCTGCGCTCCCATAGAGAACCGGGTGCACGCCTCGGTGAGGGCGTGCGCGAGGCCGCCACGTGAGATGTCGTGCGCCGCGTGGGAGACGCCGCGCTCCGCGTAGCGGATGAGGGTCTTGGCGAGGCGGCGTTCGGCGTCGAGGTTCACGAGCGGGGGGCGCCCGCCGAGGTGGCGGTGCAGGGCACGAGCCCACTCGGAGCCATCGAGCTCGTCGCGTGTGACGCCAAGCAGCACAACGTTCAGGCCCTCGGTATGCCACCCGGAGGGGACGACGCGGGCCGTGTCCTCGACAACGCCGAGGACGCCCACCACGGGCGTCGGGTGGATCGCGTCCTCGCCCGTCGTGTTGTACAGGGAGACGTTGCCGCCGGTCACGGGGATGCCGAGTTCCGCGCAGCCATCGGCGAGACCCTCGATTGCCTGCACGAGCTGCCACATGTTCTCGGGCCGCTCCGGGTTACCGAAGTTCAGACAGTCGGTGACGGCACGCGGGCGCCCGCCCACGACCGCCACGTTGCGGTAGGCCTCCGCGAGGGAGGCCTGCGCCCCCGCGTAGGGATCGAGATAGGCGAAGCGAGGATTCGCGTCCGTCGCGATGGCGACACCGAGTCCCGTCTCCTCATCGACCCGCACCACACCGGCGTCGTCGGGCTGGGCGAGCGCCGTATTGCCCTGCACGTAGCGGTCGAACTGGTCGGTGATCCAAGCGACGGACGCGCAATTCGGCGAGCTGACGAGCGAGATGAGATCGGAGCGCAGATCCTCAGCCGTCGCGGGGCGCGGCAGATTCGCGGCGCTGTCGGCCTGCACGTCGTCCAACCAGGCGGGCCGTTCGTAGGGGCGCTCGTAGGTGGGCCCCTCGTGGGCGACCGTCTTCGGGTCGACGTCGACGATGCGCTCCCCGAAGTGGTCAATCGTGAGCCGTCCGTCGCCGGTGACGCGACCGATGACGGCGGTCTCAACCTCCCAGCGCGCAGTGACGGCGAGGAAGTCGTCGAGCTTGTCAGGGGCGACGATGGCCATCATGCGCTCTTGGGATTCGCTCATGAGGATTTCGCCGGCCGTCAGGGTCGGGTCGCGCAGCAGAACGGTTTCGAGGTCGACGTGCATGCCCGAGTCACCGTTGGAGGCGAGTTCGGAGGTGGCACACGAGATTCCGGCGGCGCCGAGGTCCTGGATGGCTTCCACGAGTTCGCCCTCGAACAGTTCGAGACAGCATTCAATGAGGACCTTTTCCATGAATGGGTCGCCGACCTGCACGCTCGGGCGCTTCGCCGGGCCGTCCTCGTCGAAGGTCTCCGAGGCCAAGATGGAGGCCCCACCGATGCCGTCGCCGCCAGTCCGGGCGCCGAAGAGAACGACGTGATTGCCCTCACCGGTCGCGTTCGCGAGGTGGATGTCCTCGTGCCGCATCACGCCGACACACAGGGCGTTCACGAGTGGGTTGCCCTGGTAACAGGGGTCAAACTCGGTTTCGCCACCGATGTTCGGCAAACCGAGGCAGTTGCCATATCCGCCGATTCCCTCGACGACGCCGTGCACAATGCGAGCCGTGTCGGGGTGATCGATCGCGCCGAAGCGCAGCTGATCCATGACGGCGACGGGGCGAGCTCCCATCGAGATGATGTCGCGCACGATCCCGCCAACACCGGTCGCGGCACCCTGATACGGCTCGACGTAGGAGGGATGGTTGTGGGATTCGACCTTGAAGGTTACCGCCCATCCGTCACCGATATCGACGACGCCGGCGTTCTGCCCGATGCCGACGAGCAGGTGGGAGCGCATCTGTTCGGTCGTCTTCTCTGAGAAGGTCTTCAGATGGATCTTCGAGGACTTGTAGGAGCAGTGCTCGGACCACATCACCGAGTACATGGCGAGCTCCGCCGCGGTGGGCCGACGCCCGAGGAGGTCGACGATCCGCTGGTATTCCTCGCCGGTGAGCCCGAGCTCCGCGTACGGCATCTCACGGTCCGCACTTGCGGCGGCGTCTTCGATGGTGTCGGGATGGTGGGCGGGCGCGGTCTCGGTCATGGATCCTCCGTCGGTGAGCGAGTGGGACGTGGGCGGCGCTGCCATCGTGAGCCTACCGTCCCACTCGCGAGACCGTCGCCCCCGTTCGAGCACCGAAATCCCCCGGCCCGTTTGCGCACTCAGGTGTCGCGGTGCGCCCCCGTGACGATCACACTCACGGTCACCACCGATGAGGCGCCGAACGGCGCTGTCGCCCGCCCCGTCTTGCCCCTAGGCGCGTCGGCGAGTGCGGGCCGCCCGCACGCTGGCAACCGTGTCGCGCACCGCGTCGGCAATCTGTCCGAACCGCGAACGCTTCGGATCCCGGTTCGGTAGCGCGAGCGCGAAGATCTTCTTCGTCACGCTCGCGACCTGCCGGGGCATTGGGCCCGTGACGTAGCGCAGCTGGTAGCGGTCCATGATCTCGCGGATCCGGGGCGCTACCTCCGCGTAGCGCGAGGAAGGCAAATCCGGGAACAGGTGATGTTCGATCTGGTGGGAGAGATTCCCCGTCATGAGGTGAAGCAGCGGGGACCCGGAAATGTTTGCCGATCCGGTCATCTGCCGCAGGTACCACTCGCCGCGCGTTTCCCCCTCGATCGAGTCCGTCTCGAAGGTCTCCACTCCCTCGGGGAAATGCCCACAGATGATGACCGAGTGGCTCCACACGTTGCGGATGAGGTTGGCGACGAGATTTGCGCTCAACGTGTGCAGGATGTTCGGGCCGGACATGATCGGGTGAATCACGTAGTCCTTTGTTGCCTGCCGCTTGATTTTCTCGAGGACGGCGCGCGCCTCCGCTTTGAATTCTTCCGTGCTCTTCGTCGACTCGCCCTTCAGGTAGGGACCGAGTTCGAGGTCATACGCGGCGATCGAATACTCGAAAATCGCGGCATTCACGAGGTTCCACAGGGGCTGGCCGAGGTGGAACAGCTCCCAGGGCTGGTCCTCACTCACACGCATGATCCCGTAGCCGAGGTCGTTGTCCCGGTCGATCACGTTCGTGTACGTGTGGTGCAGATGATTGTGGGAATACTTCCACTGCGCAGCCGGCGAGGCGTGATCCCATTCCCAGGTCGACGAGTGAATATCGGGATCGCGCATCCAATCCCACTGACCGTGCATGACGTTGTGCCCGATCTCCATGTTCTCGAGGATCTTCGCGACGGCGAGTCCGAACGTGCCCAGCCACCAGGCGGGCCGGAAACCGGAGAACAGGAGAACGGTGCGCGAGCCGACCTCCAGCCAGCGTTGCGTTGCGATCACGCGCCTGATGTAGGCGGCGTCCTCACCGCCGCGCTTGGCGAGCACTTCGCTTCGTAGCGCGTCAAGTTCAGCCGCAAGTTCTGCGACCTGTGCGTCGCTGAGATGTGGGGCGGGGCGGGGCCGGGCCTTCGGTTCGGGGGTTAGGGTCGTCATCTCTCGGTCCTTCGATATCGGCACGGTTACAGGTCGATGGTGCAGGCCCCGGCGGCCGCCGAGACACACGTTTGGACGAGGACCGGGTCCTCATCGGTGCCCGTCGTGAGAGTGCCATCGCGTAGGTCACGCACGCTGCCGTGGCGCAGCGGGGCAAGACATCCGAAACAGATGCCCATACGACAGCCCGAGGGCATGAGGATGCCCGCGTCTTCACCCGCATCCAGGAGCGGGGTCGCGCCGTCGACATCGAGAGAACGCTCGGCCGCGGCGAACGTCACGGTGCCGCCCTCGCCAACGGCGGCGAGCTGGGTGCGGAACCGTTCCACGTGGAGACGTTCCTCGAGCCCCTCCATCTGCCAGTGGCCCTCGCAATCGTCGAGGAGGCCAGCGGGCCCGCACGCCCACGTGTGGCGGTCGCGCCAATCGGGCACGACGTCGTCGAGGTCGGCCAGTTTCAGATGGCCGTCCGTACGAGTGATGCGTACCCGATAGTCGAAGCGCCCGGCTTCTTTCCATGCCGCAAACTCTTCGGTCGCGATGAGGTCGGAGGCCTCACTGACAGAGTGCAGCAGGACTGTCTCGCTATCGGTGAAGGCGCCCGCGCGCAGCATCCCGAGGACAGGCGTGATACCCGAGCCGCCCGTGATGAGCAGGACCTTCTCGGGTGGCGGGTCGGGCACCGTGAAATCTCCGGTCGCCTGTTCGAGCACGACGATCGTGCCGAGGACGTCGCCGTGTACCAGGTGCGTGGAGACAAGACCCGCGTCGACCGTGGTCACCGTGATCGTAAAGTCGCGTTCGTGTGGCGGGGACGTGATGGAGTAGGCGCGCCAGCGACGGACGCCGTCAATATCCACCCCGATCCGCACGTACTGGCCGGGCAGGTGGCCGGCCCAGTCGGCGGAAGCGCGCAACGTGAGCGTCGCGGTGCGGGCGGTGTCGGCCCGGCGCGACATCACGCGGGCTCGTAGCGGCCCGCCCGCGCGCAGGGGGTTGACGAGATCAAGGTAATCGTCTGGGACGAGAGGGGTAGCGAGCGCACTCGCGAGCTTGTAGGCGCCCGAGCGAAGGCGGCGAGCGAGGCCGCGTGCGGGCGCTGGTGGTTCCGGCCGGAGGGGTCGGGAGCTCATGAATTCACGCTAACCTACGCCACCGTAGGTTAACGGGCGCTTCATTCCACAAAGTTTGCGCGCAAGCTTAGTACTGCCCCACTATCGCCCGCGCTGGTGTGCCGTGCTGGTGGGTCACCGCCCCGCTAGGTCACCGCGCACATTCGAGCGTCACAAAACCATCCGAGGCAAGACGCCGGGCATGGGCGATGCAGGCGGCGCGCATCTCCTCCCCATCGGTATCGAGCAGCGCGGCGAGCGCACCGGCAATCTGCTCCACCGTCAGGGAGCCGTCCGCAGCGGAGATCAGGCCGGCGAGCTCGGTACCCGCCCGGATCGTGAGGCCGAGCCCACCGCCTTGGGTGAGCGTGATGGCTTCTGGTGCACTCTCCCCGATGCGGAAGTGGTGCTCCATCGTGACGTCGTGCTCCGCGCGGATACACGCCCCCGCCACGTCGGCGTCGCTCCGCTCGGAGAGCATTCGGCGCACGTCGAAGAGTCGCCACAGGGTCGGCCCGAGGGGAGCTCGCGCGTGGGTGTAGGTGTCGGCGCAGTGCAGACTCGGCCGGCTCTCGTGCGCGGATCTGGTCAGCAGGATGTAGCCGAAGGCCACCTCGCGTACGCCGCGGGCCGCAAAGTCCTTGAGGTAGGCGCGATAGATCTGGTGGCTCATCTCGGCGTCGAGGTCAGCGCCACCGTCGGCCAACCACATCTCCGCGTATTCGGCCGGGTCCTGGGCATCGCGGCGCACGACCCAGGAGTCAAGCGTCACGCCGCCGTGCCGCTCGGCCTCCTCAAGCACACGTGTCAGGGCGCCGTAGGGATCCTCGTCGCACACCTCCCAGTTACCGATGATGACGGCCCGTCCACCCGGCGTCAGATGCGCGCCGAGGTCCGTCAGCAGGCCACGCATCACGGCGTCGCCCGTCGCCTGGGTGCCGGCGTCGCGGTACGTCATGACCGGAAGGCCCGCGGCATAGGCGGCGCGCGGGGTAATGACGAACGGCGGGTTCGAGACGACGAGGTCGAACGTCTCCCCCGCGACGGGCTCGAGCAGTGAGCCGCGACGCAGCTCGATGGTGGGGCTCCCCACCGAGGTGGCCACCGAATCCTCGCGGGGGCCGCCGCGGTTCAGCGCGTCATTGAATGCCGCAAAGGCGAGAGCTCGCTCGGAGATGTCAGTGGCCACGATGTGGCGCGCCCGCCCGGCGAGCGTGAGCGCCTGCACGCCGCAGCCGGTCCCTAAATCGAGCACCCGGGACACCTCCCCCTCCGGTAGGAGCGAGGCGAGTGCTAGTGAGGCGCCCCCGACCCCAAGCACGTGCCACGGAGGCAGTGCGCGACCGTTGACCCGCTGGTGCAGGTCGGATGCGAGCCAACGCACCTGCTCCGGGAGGTCAACGGGACTCAGATCGACGGCGGCGCGTACCCGTCCCGTACCCTCGACCGGCACAACGAGGTTCGCCTCGAGCGCGCCGGAGTGCCCCACGGTCGGGAGTGCCTCATCGAGCTCAGCGGTGGTCAGAGGCTCACCGAGGGCAAAGAGCAGGGTCAGGAGGGCGAGCCGACGGTCCGCCCCGCCCGCGTCGGCTACGCGACGAAGTTCCGCGAGCGCCGGTACCAGCTGGTCGCGGTCCAGGGCGGCGCGGGCAACGGGGCTGAGCAGGGCCTCGAGACGGTCGACGCGGTAGTCCTCGAGGTCGGCCTGCAGGGCGGCGATCTCACCGCTCGGATCCGGCGGTGGCGGGGCGGGACACATGCTCTCAGGCTACGCTGCCCGGTGCGGACGCGACGTTCGGGACGGGGTGCGGCCCCGGCTTCTCGCCGTGCCGCTCGGAAGTAGCGCAGCGCCCTGGCATGGCGCCCTGGAATACTGAGCCCATGCGTCTGTGGTCCCTCAGTCCCCGCCTCCTCGACTCCGCTGGTCTTGTGGCGTGTTGGCGCGAATCCCTCTTAGCCCTGAAGGTCCTGCGCGGGCGTACCCGCGGCTATACGCGCCACCCTCAGCTCATCCGACTACGCGCCCTGGACGACCCCGTCTTGGGGGTGCGTGCCTACCTGGCGGGCCTCGCCGACGAGGCCGATGCGCGCGGCTATTCCTTTAACCGTCGTCTGATCGAGGCCCAGAGCGAGGATTGCGCGCCTCAGCTGGACGCCGCGCACGCCCTCGCATCGCTCACTGGCACCGTGCCCGTCACCGTGGGGCAGGTCGATTACGAGTGGCACCATCTGCGCGCGAAACTGCTCTCCCGCCGCCCGGCGTGGCTCACCGACCTGGAGGCCTCCGGACTTCTGAACGGGCCACTCCCCCTGCACCCACTCTTCACCGCCATCGCCGGCGATGTCGAACCGTGGGAGATCACCTAGCGGCGGTGCTCCGCCACAGTCGCAAATCCCCTAGGGCAGCCCTGCCTCGGCGAGATACTCGAGCGCCGCTTCTTCGGTCAGCCCGCCAGAAACGACGGCGACAACGGTTCCCTCGGCGTCGAGGAAGAAGTGCTGAGGCACGCCAACCACGCCATAGCTACGGGAGACCTCCTGGTCGGCATCGGCGGCCTGGGTGTAGGTGAGCCCTACCCGATCCGCGAAGCCCGCGACCGACGCGCCATCCTCGCCCATGTAGACGCCAAGGATCGAGGCGTCCTCGCCGACGGCGTCGTGCACCGCCTGCACATCGGGTGCCTCGGCGCGGCAGGCCGCGCACCAGGTCGCGTTGAAGACGATCCACGTCGGGCTACCACGGAGCGCCGCGAGGTCGACATCCTCGCCCTGCAGGGTTGTGAGTGAGAAATCCGGCGCGCTCGCACCGACCCGTGGGGCGATCAGGGCGCCGTCGTCGTCAGAATCCACCTCGGGGCTCGGGCTCGAGCATCCCGTGAACGCGAGGAGCAGCGCCGCGAGTGCACCGAGGAGGCGCGCCCGTTTACGCATAGGAGTGCAGGCCACCGAAGAAGTGGTTGCCAAAGTAGGCGAAGAGCACCGAGATGAACCCGATGATGAGCAGCCATGCGGAGCGCGTCCCCCGCCAGTCGCGTACGACGCGGGCGTGCAGGTAGGCACCGTAAAGCAGCCAGGTGACGAAGGCTGCGGTCTCCTTCGGGTCCCATCCCCAATAGCGACCCCAGGCCGTATTCGCCCACACGGCACCGAGCACGATCATGATGGTGAGCAGCGGGTAGGTCACGACGGCCGCCTTGTAGCCGATCTCGTCGAGCGTCTCCTTGCTGGGCAGCCCGCGCAGTCGGAAGCGGTCGTGGAGCAGATACATGACGGCAGCTCCGAAGGACACGCACGCGGCACCGTAGGCGAGGATTGCGAAGCCCACATGCAGGGTGAGCAGCAGGTTGTTTTGCAGCGCGGGAATCAGGGGACGCACACCCGTGTCGAGTGCGAGTGCGTAGACCAGCAGACCCGCGGTGACCGGCAAGACCACGAGGGAGAGGGCCCGCAGCTGGAAGCGCCAGTGGAAGACCACGAACACCACCAGGATGCCCCACGTGAAGGACACGGCGAACTCGTGCTGATTTGCGAAGGGGCCATGCCCGGTGATCATCATGCGGATCACCAGGTAGGTGGTCAGCAGAGCGAGGGCCAGCACCTCGAGGACCATCGCATACCAGCCCAGCCCGCGAGATGACTTGGGCTTCTCGGAGTCTTCCACCTCGGTGCGTCGCGTGTGGATGGTCTCGCTGCCCGAGGGGGTGGAAAGCGTTCCCTCCCCCACACCGGCGGAGACGAGGGCCTCCTCACGACGCGCAGGTGCCGCAGCACGACGCCGTGAGGTGAGCGCCACGGCATTCGAGATGAGCGCTATCACCACGCACGCGAGTGCCGCAAACAGGAGATATTCGGCGAACGTCAACATGATTAGGCCTTTCGCTCATTCGTGTGCGGTGCTGCCGGGGCAACGGCCCCGGTCTCATTGTCGGGTGATGACTCGGCTTGCGCGACCGCTAGGACGGCGGCGCGGAAGAATCGTTCGAAACCGGAGTCTTCCTTCTCTGCCGACGCAAAGCGAAGAATCGAGCCCTCCTCGGTCTGCTCAACGCGGAGCCAGAGCCTACGATGCCGCATCCCGAAGGTCATGTAGGACCCGAGGATGAGCAGCGCCGAGCCGATCCACATCCACCACACGCCCGGATCCTTGCGCAGATTAATACCCGTGTATTGCCGTTCACGTTCGAAGGAGATCGTGAGTCCCTCGATCGTGGCGCTTCCGCCTCGCTCGACGGGCTGGACCGCGATCGGTTCGCTTACTCCCATCGGGTAGACCTCCAGCACGGCGCTGCCGGCTGGGATCGATGAATCGGGCCGACCGGAGGCGGGAGTCACGACGATGACGTCGAGTTTCTGTTCCTCCAATTCGAAGCGTCCGACGGCGTTCGTTCCGTCGTCGCTCCGCCAGCGCAAGGGGACCGACCCCGTGAACACGTCCTCGCCATCCTGCTGCACCCGAACATCGGCGGCGATACCGTAGCTTGCCTGGTGGAACGCGAACTTCTCGTAGCGCAGCGGTGAGTTGACCCGCACGTCCTGTTCGGCCACCTCGGTGCCGTCCTTGAGAAGGACGAGATGGGAGACGTAGTCGGAGGGCGAGCCATCCTCGTAAAAGGACTCTTGGAAAGATTCGGCGCGCAACGTGAGGCCCGTGTCGTGCCCCACGTCGACAGCGCCGCCGACCGGAACCGGGAGCTGCTCGTCGATGCCGAAGAAGCTGCTCACTCCGAAGGCCACGATGATGAGAACAAAGGCGGCGTGCGCGAACACCGTCCCGAAGGGACCGAATCGGTGCTTGTCGACATACCGGGCCCGCTGCGGATCTCGCTCATCGGGCAGTACGCGCAGGCGCGATCGTCCCAGCGCCTGTTCGGCGCGCGCGAGCGCGTCCTGCGGGGCGGCCGCGACCGGTAGTTCAGCGCGGTAGCGGGCGTGGGCAAAGAAGGCATCCGAGACGTGCGTGCGCGGATGGAACGCCCGGTTCATCAGCTGTGGGATGCGGTGCGTGGTGCAGGCAATGATCGATAGGGCCAGTAGGCCCGTGATCGTGAGGAAGAGCGGGGAGGTGTAGACCCTAAACAGGCCGAGCACTTCGAGCGGCTTCGTCCACCCGCCATAGCGCGGTCGCATCGCCTCAATGAAGCTGTCCCGTGCCTCCGGTGAGTCGAATGTCCCCGGTGCGGCCTGGGTGATGACCGTGCCGAGAAGCACCACCACGGCCATCGCGAGGATCAGGACGATTCCAACGGTCTTGTTGTAGAAGAACCGGTAGACGCGGCGGAAGATCTCGCTAACCGGAACGTCATCGTAGGTCTCGTTACTCATCGGACTCCTCTTGCCCGGTCAGGGCGTCCATATGGGAGGCCACGTTGGCGGCGAGATCCGAATCGGGTGCCAGATCAATCACCTTCTGCCACGCGTCGCGTGCCTTGTCCTCCTCCGGAGGTTCCTTGGACAGGTACAGGAAACCTAGGTTGTACCACGCCTGCACTAGATCGGGGTCTTCGGCGACGGCTGCTGTCCATTGCTCTTCGGCCGCCGAGGTTTCACGCTGGTTGAACAACAGCACGCCAAGTTCCAGGCGCGCATCGGTGTCGGAGGGGTCCTTCTCGATCGCGTTCTGCAAGGCCGCCACGCGCTCCGCCTTTTCGGCCGTCGAGGGTCCCTCAGGGGCCTCGCCCATCTCACCAATCGGCGGATGCCCGTCCGGCATTTCCGTCGATGGCGGGGTGGGACGACCGGCCAGGTAGACGGCGAAGATGATGCCGAGGGCGAAGATCAGCCACAGTAGGGTGCTCGCCGCGGAACGTCCCTTCCGAGGGGCGTGCTGGGTCTCGGCTTGAACCTTCGGCTGCACACCGCGCTGGCGCATCGATGCGGCCACCCGTCCGCCAGGCGAGGCGGGCGTTAAAGCCTCTCCTGCCTGGGAAGCCGTCGTAGCGGCCGTCTCACTCGATGCGGCCTTCGTGCCATCCGATGCCGGATCCTGCGTGGGCGCAGCGGCGCCGTCCCCGCTCGTGCGTCGGGCTAACAAACGCCGACGGGCCGGCCGTTGCGAACGCGGCTTGCGCAGCGGGGCGTCTTCTTCGTCCCCCATCTCGGCGAGCAGTGCGGCCTCGTCGATCCCGTCGCTCTCCCCTTCCACATCCGTCTGGGGGGCTCGGGTATCCGAGGCTGTACCGGCATCGTCGGTCAGGGCCTGTGGCCCCGACTCGCGGACACCGTGGCGTCCAGCATGGTCCGCGTCGTGCGCGGGTGCCTCGTCATGAGAGTCCTGAGCCCCGTGCCTGTCGAGGCCCCCGAGCTCCGTGAGAGCCGAGCGCACCTCGGTGGCCCGTGCGAGAGCCCACGGCTGGACGGGCTCGGGGGCAGCTTCGAGATAGCCCAGCAGGGCGCGCAAGTGCTCGGTGAGCTCCGCTACGGAGGCATCAGTGGGAAGCCCCCACGCGGACGGTTCCAGGCGTAGGGGCTGATCCTCACTGGCCACGAGCTGCGGTCTCCTCCCCGACTCGCTCGATGTTCTTCTGCGTCACATCGGAGGCCGCGAGCTCCTCAGCGCTCACGCCGCTCACAGCGAGCTGGCCCTTGCGGGCGGCATCCAGGGCGTCGTTCAAGATGCGCTGGGTGTAGTCCGGGGCGTGGAAGCCATAGGAGTTCTCCGAGTACACGTAGTCAATGTAGAAGCTGGCCTTGTTCTGGTATTCGCGAGCGAGATCCAGCTGCGCTTCATCGACGCCGTCGGCCATCCCCTTCTCGATGTCGCGAATGAGGGCGACGAGCGCATCGAACGCCTGGTCTCGCGAGTGCACGAAGCGGTCCTGGATGGTCTCCACGCGGCGCTTCATGTCGTCTGCCGAGTCGCTGTGGCAGGTGCCGCACGACGCGTTGGCATCGATCATGGGGTTCGTGATGTGGTGGTTCGTCACCTTGTGGGCGCCGTCGCGCTCATAGGCCATGTGGCAGTCTGCACAGCTCACGCCGTTATCGGCGTGGATGCCGTTGGACCAGATATCGAACTCGGGATGCTGGGCCTTGAGGACCTCGGCGCCGGTGGTGGCGTGCACCCAGTCGACGTGGCCGTTGTCCATGTAGTAGTCCCAGATGTCATCGATATCGATGCCCTTAGCCCACGGGAAGGTCAGCGTGTTGCCCTCGCCCGTGAAGTAGTACTCCACGTGGCACTGGGCGCAAACGTAGCTGCGCATCTCCTGGTTCGTGGCGTCCCGGTTGACGTCGTAGTCCTCGATCCCCTGCGATGCCTTCAGGGCCTTGATGCCATCTTCGAAGGCTGGGCGGGTGATCGTCAGCGCCATGGTGTCCGGGTCGTGGCAGTCAATGCAGGCGACCGGGTGGTCTGCGTATTCAGTGACTTCCTTGTAGGTCATCGCGTTCATCGCGTCGAACCCGGCTCGGCGGTCACCATTGCCCAGTTCATCCATGACCGGCACGGTCGAGGCGTGGCAGTTCAGGCATGTGCCGGGCTGATCGAATTGGGTGACGCGCAGCGTGCGACGCTGATCGTCCAGCATGTGCTGGTGGCCACGCGCGTGGCGATAGTCAACCGCGAAGGCGTAGCCATCCCACATGATCTTCAGCCGCGGGTCTTCCTCAATCTTCGACGGCGGCACCTTCTCCCGCGGATCGTCCGCGGTCGGCTCGTGATCCTGGAGCTCGGAGCCACCGTACTTGGTGGGCGTGAACTCCTCGGTCTTGAGGTACTGCTCGTATTGAATTGGGAAGTTCTGGCCCCAGATCGCCGGGTCGACCGTCGTCTCGTCCAGTTCGACGACCTGCGTGTAGGGGTTCTTCGCCTCCTGCTGGCGCTCCAGGATATTGACCAGCAGCAGAGTAAGCCCGAAGGTCACGACGGCAACGACGCCAATGGCGACCGGCAGCAGCCAGCGGGCGCGGGCCGGGCGTTTCGCCGGCGCGTCCGGAGTGTCCGAATCGCGTCGAGGTTCGGTGGCGGGGGTATCAGTCATCGTCCTTCACCTACTTGTGGCCAACGTCCTCGTGACAGTGCACGCACGAGACGGTTTCATCGGGTTTGAGGGTCATATGGATTTCGCTCGTGAATTCACCGTGACAGTGCAGGCATGCCTGATTGGTAATGTCGCGATTCTTTTCTCGGATGCGAATGTTCTCGGGGTACCAGCCAGTGGTGAATTTGAGGCCGTGATTAAAGCCGTTCTCACCCTTGACGTAGTACTTGTGGAGCAGATTGTCGTGAGGTGCGTGGCAATCATTACAGGTCGCCACGTTCGAGTGTGGGCCCGCCTGCCAACCGTCGTACTGCTCCTCCATGATGTGGCAGTTAATGCACGTTTCCGGGTCGTTGCCAAGGTAGGAGGCACCCTTCGCGTACACAAAGGTGAACAGGCCGACGCCAAACAGCGAACCGACCACAAAAACGGCAAGAGCACGCCAGAAAAAACCTGGAGTCAACACCTGCTCCCGCAGTGCTGCCCACATGCCGTAACACCCCCCTGTACAGGCCGCTCCCTCGCGGCTTCACATCATGCCGTGGCGGTACCGCCATGCTATCGACACAGTGTCACTAACCGTGGGCCTTTCGGCCTAGTTTTATACAAGTGAGGGTGGGCTAAGTGTCATTATTAGGCACCTATCCTTAACTATCGCCACGACTATTTCTAATGGTGTACGGATTATTTCAACTAACTGTGGCCCGGCGCCAATTCAGCCGCCCTCATCGCGGCTACTTCGTGCGAGAGTTCCGCTGCATGGTGTCGAGGTGGCGGATGACGCCGGCGGCCAGCGCCTCCGCGTAACGTTGCCGTCCCTGCGGTGATTCGGCGAGCGCCGCCTCCTCGGGATGGCGCATCTCCGCGAGTTCGATGAGTACCGCCGGCACACCCGCGTGATTAAGGCCCGAAAGGTCGCCCCGCCGCTGCACGGGGCCGATCGCAGAGTTCTCGGGAAAGCCCGCGGCTGCGAGCGCCGCGATGATGTCGTCACCGAACGCTCGACTCGCCTCCGCGAACTCGCCATCGAAGGGCGGTGGATCCGCCAGGATTACAAAGAATCCATGCACGGCAGTGTTCTCGCTACCGTTGGCGTGGATCGAGAGGAGGAGGTCCGCCCCCGCCTCCGCTGCGAACGTCCCCCGTTGATCAACGCAGGGCCCGACGCCGTCGTCGGAATCGCGCGAGAGTACCACCCGCACGCCGGCCTCCTCGAGGATCGGGAGCATCCGCTGTGCCACATCCCAATTGAAGGCGTGTTCGCCATAGCCCGAGGCGGTCGCGGTCCCCGTCGTGTTACACGCCTTCCGGCCACCCGCGCCGTCGGGTACCAGCCTGGCGATCTCGCTCGGGTGCGCCGCGTTTGCGCCGTTATGGCCGGGGTCGAGCGCAAGGACGCCACGCTCACGCGGTTCGCTCTCCTCAGGGCTCGGTGTGGGGTTCAGTCTCGGCGAGGGAGTCGTTGTCGCAGTAGGGCTCGCGAGGTTGCCCGGCGGGAAAGCGGATTCCTCCAGGCCGACCGAGGCCGTGCATCCCGAGGCGAGTAGCACAGCGGCGGTCAGTGCCGCGAGTACTCCTCGCCCCGATGATCGACTTCCCGTGGCCGCCGCGGGCGCAAGCCCTGCGCCGGTCGAGAAGTCACGTCGCCTGGCGAGCGCCATCGGCTAGTTCCGGTTGTTCATGACGACCCCACGCCGGGCGATTGTGAAGCCCAGGTTGGAGTCGCCGCCCCAACAGGACATCCCCTGGCGGGTCGACGTGCAGCCGGCCATCTCGCCGAGCGTTACCGTGTCTCCGTAGGGGACCTGCGTACCGCCGCGCGGCACCTCGGCCGTGCAGGTGGCGAGCGCCTCCGAGTTCTTCGGCCACGCCACCGTCACGGGCTCGTTCGGTGCGCACTGGGCGTCAAAGGCCTCGGTGAAGTCGTGTTCCCAGATGGTGCAGCCCCACATGTTGTCGTCGAGCTTGCCGCAACTGATGTTGCCCGAAGGCGCCGAGAGATGGTCCAGATTCGGCACCCCCTCCGGCAGGTAGGGGAGGTCCTCTTCTTCGGGACTCTCACTGGGGGACGGCGACTCGCTTGGGGTCTCCGACTCGCTCGGGGTGGCCTCGGGGGTGTCGCTCTCATCGGTAGCCGGGGTGCTGCTCGCGGTCGGCGACTGGTTGGCGCCCGCCTCGGTCTGATCGCCAGTGATGTAGTGCCAGGGGCGCCACAGGTAGAGAACGATCGCGAGCAGAACGACGACCAAGCCCACGAGGAGCCCCTTCATGACGGCGGCCCCCACCGAGGAACCGGAATCCTCCGGGGAGGGTTGGTTGGAGGCCTCCGCGTAGGCGGTACCCGTTCCAGCTCCTCCCTGGGAGGGCTGGCCGTTATAGGCTGTGCCGGCGCCGTACCCGGCGCCCCCGCCGTAGGAGGCACCGCCGACCGTCGGTAGCTGTTGCGTCGGCCCGGCCGTGCTAGCGGATGACACGCCTGCTCCAGAGGCTTCCGCAGTGGTGGCGCCAACCGCGCCGGCGGACAGGCCAATACTGGTGCGCTTAAACGGACGGGTGGATTCATCCTGGCGTGCCGCGAGAGCTGCGTCGATGTCGGGATCACCGAGTGTTGCCAACCAGGAGAGCAGGTCGGGATAGGCGTGGGGGTGCGCCGCGATCTGCGGACGCAGATCCGGGCGTTCGGCTGCGGCGCGATGCAGGTCTTGCGCGCTCGCGTCGGGGCTGGCAACAAGGTCCGCGAGCTCATCCGGTTCGTCGTTGCGAGGAACCTCGGGGCTGGCGGCGGTGGGAGTGACTTCAGCGGCAGTGTCCGGCTCTGAGCCTCCCGCACCCTGGGCGCGCCGGGCCAGGGCTGCGTCGATGTCGGGATCACCGAGCCCGCCGAGCCACTGCAGCATCCCCTCATAGGCGTTGGGGTGCACGGCGATTTGCGGGCGAAGGTCGGGCCGCTCCTGGCAGAGCCGATAGAGGTCAGCGGCGGATGTCTGCGGGTCAGCGACGAGCCGTTCCGCATCCCCGTTCTGATTCGACGACATGATGGTCCTCCCTTGGGTGTACTCCTCATGGTAGGAGTGCGGTCCCGGTTTATGGCACTCATTGTCCCGCCGCGGGGGTCCGGAAACAACTCCCCACCCCAGGAAGCGGACCGCGTCCCGCGAGCGTCATCGCCCACGCCGGTGCACCCATCGGCGGCGTCGTGCGAAGGCGGCCAGCCCCCGCCGGGTGGGCGTACCCTGCGGGCCATTGCCCGAACAGCACGTGTTTCCGGGACTAGGCGTCTGCCCGACGCACGATCAGATCCGCACCCCACACCACGCGGGCAGCCTCAACGAGCTCATCGAAGGACGGTGCGCGCTCTCCGTCATCCTCGGCGGGTGCGGCGCCGTCGGGCGCGGCCATCGGCGTGCCGGACGACGCATCTCGCGCCTGCTGGAGCGCGAAGCCCTGAGCGCCGAGGTCGCGAGCCCGACTCGCGCACTCTCGCACGGCCCTCACCGAATGAGACCCGGGGTACACCGTAAGGCGCACCTCGATTTCCGGGGTGCCGTCCTGTCGCTGACCGGCGAGCTCACCGAGCGCGGTCCAAGCGCGCTCACCCGAGCGGATCGGGGCACCCGCGACGCGCGGGTAGTCCTCCGGGAGCCCCTTGACGTCAAACCCCACCCACGTCACAAGGTCTGAGATCTCGCGCAGCCGCGCGGGATAGGCACCCCCCGTGTGCAGCCCCACGCCGTATCCGAGCTCGCGCACCACGCGCATTGCTGCGGGAAGAGCCGGGTGACGAGTTGCCTCGCCGCCGGAGAAGACGACGCCATCGAGCAGGCCGCGTCGTCGTCGCAGGAGCTCAAGGACTTCCTCAAAGGGGACAGAACCCGGGATACGGCAATCGAGCAGTGAGGTGTTATGACAGTACGTGCACCGCCATGGACACCCCTGCACGAAGACGGTGGCGACCAGCTGGCCGGGCCAATCCACCGTGGAGAGCGGCGAGACGCCCGCGATCGGAAGGTTCGCGGGCGCCTCGGCGCCAATCCCCGGGGTCCCCAGATGAACGGCGCTCACGTTAGGCCGTCACGAGCGCGGGCTCCTCGAACATCACGCGCTCGGCATATTCGCCCTTCTTGCCAATATTGAACGAGGAGACGGGACGGAAGTAGCCCATGACGCGCGTCCAGACCTCACAGGCCTGCTCGGCGTTGAACTCCTCTTCGCACTTGGCGCAGGTCCAGTGCTCCCCGGCCAGGTAGCCGTGGGTCGGGCAGATGGAGAAGGTCGGTGTCACCGTGATGTAGGGCAGACGGAAGTTCGACAGGGCCCGGTGCACCAGCATCTTGCAGGCCTCCGCCGAGGAGACCTTCTCGGGCAGGTAGAGGTGCAGCACCGTACCGCCCGTGTACTTGCCCTGCAGCTCCTCCTGACGCTCGAGCGCCTCGAAGGCATCATCGGTGAAGCCCACCGGCAGCTGGGAGGAGTTCGTGTAGTAGGGGTTCGCGTCGGTTCCGGCCTGGAGGATATCCGGGAAGCGCTTACGGTCTTCCTTCGCGAACCGGTAGGTCGTCCCCTCGGCGGGGGTGGCCTCCAGGTTGTACAGGTGGCCCGTTTCCTCCTGGAAGCGCACCATCGCGTCACGCACGTGATCGAGCAGTCGCACCGCAAGGTCGTGGCCCGCTTCCGTGGTGATGTCGTCGCGATCGTTCGTGAAGTTGCGGATCATCTCGTTGATGCCGTTCACGCCGATAGTCGAGAAGTGGTTCTCGAGGGTGCCCAGGTAGCGCTTCGTGAACGGGAAGAGACCGCCGTCGATGTGATGCTGGATGACGACGCGCTTCTTTTCCAGCGTGTCGCGCGCAATTTCGAGGAGCTCGTCGAGGCGGGCGAAGAGTGCCTCCTCGTTTCCGGCATGCAGGTATCCGAGCCGCGCGCAGTTGACGGTCACGACGCCGAGCGAGCCCGTCTGCTCCGCCGAACCGAACAGCCCATTGCCCCGCTTGAGCAGTTCGCGCAGGTCGAGCTGCAGACGGCAGCACATCGAGCGGATCATCCCGGGATCAAGCTCGGAATTCAGGAAGTTCTGGAAGTAGGGCAGGCCATACTTGGCGGTCATCTCGAACAGCAGGGTCGCGTTCGGGCTGTCCCAGTCGAAGTCCTCGGTGATGTTGTAGGTCGGGATCGGGAAGGTGAACACGCGCCCCTCAGCGTCCCCCTCCGTCATCACCTTCATGTAGGCCCGGTTAATCATGTCCATCTCGGCCTGTAGGTCGCCGTAGGTGAAGTCACACAGCTCCTCGCCGATGAGGGGGTGCTCATCGCGCAGGTCGGCGGGGCAGGTCCAGTCGAAGGTGAGGTTCGTGAAGGGCGTCTGGGTGCCCCAGCGGGAGGGCACGTTGAGGTTGTAGATGAGTTCCTGCATGCACTGTTCGACCTGGTCGTAGGTCATGTTGTCCAGGCGGACGAACGGCGCCATGTAGGTATCAAAGGAGGAGAAGGCCTGAGCGCCGGCCCACTCATTTTGGAGCGTGCCCAAGAAATTCACGATCTGGCCGACGGCGGAGGAGAAGTGCTTCGCCGGGCGAGCAGCGATGGCGCCGGGGACTCCGTTGAAGCCCTGCTCGAGCAGAGAACGCAGCGACCACCCGGCGCAGTAGCCGGCAAACATATCGAGGTCGTGGATGTGGATGTCGCCCTCGCGGTGGGCAGCGCCGGCCTCGGGGCGGTAGACCCGAGAGAGCCAGTAGTTGGCGACGACCTTGCCGGACGTATTGAGCATCATCCCGCCGAGCGAGTAGCCCTGATTCGCGTTGGCATTCACCCGCCAATCGGAACGGTCGAGGTATTCCTCGATGGTGGACACGGCGTCGACCTGCACCGTCGGGGCGGGAGTGGTGGGTGCAGGGGAGGGGCTAGTCATGATGACTCCTTCAGTGATCGACTGGACGACGCCTGTAGACGCCTGAATAACCATGCGCTGTCCTGAGCGCGCCCTACTGACATTAGGCGACCACAACATCTTGTGCCAGCGACACGCCCATACCACCGTATATTGTGTTTTTCGGATATCCGAACTTTTCCCAATCCGGGACTATGGTCCCGGTGGGGCACAATAGGTGCATGACCTCACCCTCGCGCTGGGAGCGCATCACGACCTCGGATCCCGACCATTCCATCCGCTATATCGAGAGGTTTCGCCGGCTCGCCGCCGAGGGTTTTGACCTCGACGGCGAGGCGCGCGCGTGTGACGCCCTCCTCGAACGTGGGTCGCGGGTTGTCGATGCGGGCTGCGGCCCCGGTCGGGTGAGCCATGCCCTCGCGGAACGGGGTCACCACGTCGTCGGTCTGGACATTGATCCGGTCTTACTGAAGGAGGCGCGCGCTGTCGCCGCAAGTCGCCACATCGCGACGACAGCGGATGGCGAGGGTGGTTCCGCTCGCTTTATTCAGGCCGACCTGCGGGAGCCCTACCCCGCTGAGGCGAAGGGGGCAGACCTGATTGTCTGCTCCGGCAACGTCATCACCTTTTTCGACGACGACGAGCCTGCCCAGGTACTCCTCTATCTCGCGGACGCCCTCAGTCCGACCGGGCGCGCCGTCGTGGGATTCGGGCTCACCCGTGGCTACTCGCTCGAGCGCTTCGAAGCCGACTGCGCGGCTGCGGGCCTGAGCATCGAGTCACGTTTTTCCACCTGGCAGTTCCATCCGATGACGGAGGATTCGGACTTCATGGTGGCGATCACGTCCCTCACGTCCCCTCAGGGGTAGCGACTCCGCCCCACACCGCGATGGCCCGCGTGGGGTGGCGCCGCGGGACGGGCGGGTGGGCGCAGCTCAGAGCGCACCAGGTCGATCTCACGCATGGCGATCGCCGTGACCCCGATGACGGCGAGCGTGGCCCCTACAGCGGAGAGCACCGCCCACAGGGGATGCCCGGTCGCGGAAGTGAAGACGATTTGACCGGCGAAATCCTGCAGGATCGCGGATCGTGCGACGAGCACGGCAACGAGCATGAGGAAGGTGGCCCCGGTCCCGAGCGTGATCCATCCGGCGGCGGCGATTTTGCGGCGAACTCCGTGCCCGACCACGCGTCCGGATTCGTTCGGGGCGAGCAGGAGTCCCCACGCCGTCGCCACGAGGACTGCTGCGAGCACGTCGGACGGGCGATGCCACCCACTCATGAGGGTTGTCATCCCAACGAAGACCACCCACACCGTGCCTACGAGGCTCATCCACGCGCGGGTGATGATGGGGGCCACCATAATGAACGCCACTGCGGTCGATGCGGCCGCCGTCGTGTGTCCCGAGGGCAGGGAGGGAGGCGTGGCCCAATTGACGTAGAGATCGGGGCGCGGCAGGACGGCGGTCTTGAGCACCTGCGTGGTGAGGTTCGCTCCCACAATCGCGCCGACCGCACGCAACGCCAGGTGGGGACGGCGACGCAGGAGTGCGGTGACGACGGCGAGGAGGAGGATCAGGCCCAATCCGCCATAGGAAATCGCGGTATGCAGCACTGAGATGAGCTGCTGGGTGGGAGCGCTCGTGGCCTGGAGGCCGAACATGGCGAGGGTATCGACGGCCTGCCCGAGCCGGGTGTTCACGAAAATGGCCCACAGGCCGAGCACACCGGCACTGCTCACGAGGACTCCCGTCGCGCGGCGCTGGTAGGGCGTGAGCCGTCGAACCGGCGGTCGAGAGGGCGCATCAGACACGCCGGCCAGTGTAGCGAGCACGTCGGGACGATGGCGCCTGGCACACCACGGGCAGGTGAAAGAGACGGAGGAACCGCTCACACGACGGTCGGATCGCGCACAATGGAAGGCATGGCCACCGCCTTCGACCTCGTCCGTGATCTCGCCACACACGGCGAGATCACCCATGTGCATGAGAGCGCGGCGAGGCCGGCCCGCTTCAGCGAGTGGCCGAGTACAGTGCACCCCGAGGTGCGCGCGGCCTACGAACGCATCGGCATCTCCCAACCATGGACGCACCAGGCGCAGGCGCTGCGCGCGATCGAACAGGGGCGCACCACGGTCCTCGCCACCGACACGGGCTCGGGAAAATCGCTCCCGGTCTGGGCGTCCGCGTTCAGCGCCCTCACCCACCACCGCGACCATCTCACGACACGTGCGCTCGGCTCGATCGCCGCCCGCGTGCGACGACCAACCACGCTCTATCTCGCTCCGACGAAGGCTCTCGCCGCGGATCAGCTGCACGGCGCCCGCGGGATGATCGCCTCGGGTGGTCTCCCCGCCGTCGTCGCGACCGCCGACGGCGATACCTCCCAAGACGCCCGCCGTCACGCTCAGGCTCGCGCCGATATCGTCCTCTCAAACCCGGATTTCGTGCACTTTTCGATGCTGGCGCGCCACGAGCGCTGGGCGCGCCTCCTTGGCGGGTTGCACGCCGTGGTACTCGATGAGGCGCACGCCTATCGGGGGTTGTTCGGCGCCCACGTGGCACTCGTGCTGCGCCGCCTCCTGCGCGTGGCGCGCCACTACGGGGCGGACCCCACGGTGGTGTTTCTCAGCGCGACGACCGCCGATCCCGCCGCCCTTCCTACCGCGATGCTCGGCCCCGCGGCCCATGACCCAGTCGTGATTACCGACGATGGCGCCCCCACCGGCGTGCGCCGCACCGTCCTGTGGCGGCCCGTGCCACTCGACGCTGACGAGCCACGCCGCCCGAATGATCCGGCCCGCCTGCTCACGGCACTCGTCGCGCAGGGCGAACGGACACTCGCGTTCGTGCGCTCGCGCAACGCCGCCGAATCTCTCGCGAGCCAGGCCCGTGACCTCCTCCGCGCCGCCACGCCGGCCGAGGTTGGAGCGCCCCGGGGCTCGACGCGGGTCGCGGCCTACCGCGGCGGCTACCTGCCCGAGGAGCGGCGCGCCCTCGAATCCGATCTGCGCTCGGGGCGCCTCCAGGCGCTCACCGCGACCAACGCGTTGGAGCTCGGAATCGACGTCGCGGGCCTCGACGCGGTCCTCATCTGCGGGTGGCCCGGCTCGCGTGCCTCCCTGCTCCAGCAGGCAGGCCGCTCAGGGCGGGCTGGCCGGCCCGGCCTCGCGGTGTTCGTCGCCCGCGAGGACCCGCTCGATACGTATCTCACGGCGCACCCCGAGGCGGTGTTCTCAGCCGAGGTCGAGCCGCTCGTCATCGACCCGACGAACCCACACGTCCTCCTCCCCCACCTGTGCGCGGCGGCGAGCGAGGTGCCGCTTCGGGAGGAGGATTACGTACTGTTCGGGCTGCGTGATGCCTCCCTTCTTGCCTCGCTGGCCGAACGCGGACTCCTCAAGGATCGCCCGCAGGGGTGGATGTACAACCGGTTGTTGGCACGTCGCGCCCACGATCTGACGGACCTGCGCGGCGCGGGCGGCGGGCAGGTGAGCGTCATCGAGGAAGGAACGGGGGCGTTGCTGGGGACCGTCGATGCGGGCAGTGCCGACGGTTCGGTCCACCCGGGAGCGATCTACCTCCATCAGGGACGGCAATTCCGGATCACCCGCTACGACGGTGAGGCGGCGATCGCGGAACCAATCGCCCCGCAGGCGATCCGCACCACGCCCCGCTCGGAGACTCGCGTGGAGTTTCTGCCCGACGACGGCGCCCCCTCCCCCGCGGGATCCAACAGCTGTGGGGTCTGCGCCGTGCGCGTGACACGCCGCGTCACCGGATACGAGCGTCGCCGCATGCCCGAGGGCACCATCATCTCCTCGCATTCTTTGGACCTTCCCGAACGCGCACTCGAGACGGTCGGCGCGTGGTGGCACGCCGACCCGGCACTGCTTGCCGCGGCGGGACTCGAGGCGCACGAGGTGCCGGGAGCCCTGCACGGGGCGGAACACGCACTCATCGGGATTCTCCCCCTGATCGCCACCTGCGAACGTGCGGATATCGGCGGTGTGTCGATGCCCCTGCATCCCGATACGCTGCATCCGACCATCGTGATCTACGATGGCGCTCCCGGCGGGGCCGGTTTTGCGGCGCGAGGGGCGAAAAATATCGCCCGTTGGGTCGCCCTCACGCGTGAGCGCGTGGTGGAGTGCCGGTGCGCCGATGGGTGTCCGTCCTGCATCGTCTCGCCCAAGTGCGGAACCGGTAACGATCCGCTCTCCAAGGCGGGCGCACGCGCGGTCCTGGGCATCATGGCGGAGGCGACGTCGATCCCGCCCCTAGCAACCAGGCCGGGCGTGCCCGAGCACTCGCGCTCACCGAGCCGAGGCCGGGCGCAACCTGGAGGGTGAGGCGTACCCGCATCTCGAGGCCATCGCGCCCACACGCCTGCACGGAGGCACCGTGGCGGCGCGCGAGTTCCTCGGCGATCGCGCAGCCCGCGGAGAGATCGGGCCCACCACTGAGGGCGGCCAGGTCGGCGAGCGCCTGGGCATGACTCCTGGCGATTCGAATCTGGGCACCAACCATGAGAATCGCGAGCACGATGGAAAGCACCCCGAGCAGGCCGACCGCGAGCACCGTCACGGAACCCGACTCATGATGACGGTGCCGCGACCGGCGGCGCCGCGGCGGAGCGTGTGATGGTCCCGCTCGTACGGCGTGCTCGATGCGTGCACCGGGGCCCGTCGTCGTGGGGGGCGCGTTCACGGGGCAGGCTCGTAGGGCAGAGTGTACGAGGCGTCCACCTCGATCCCGGGGACCCACTCGGCAAGACCGTGCCGGGCCCGCACGCGAATCTGGGCCCAGGCACCGGGGGTGATGCTCACGTCGGCTGAGCAGTCACAGACGCGCCGGGCAATCTCGCTCGCTTCCTCGCTCGAGGCCCCGAGAGCGAGGGCCCGCGCGCCGGCGCGCGCCCCCTCGATGACGGCGATGCGCGTGGCGGCGAGGGAGCCCGATGCCAACAGGAGAAGCAGGCACATGACGATGACCGGCAGGACGAGCGCGGTCTCGACCGTCGCCGAGCCGCGCTCGTCCCTCCGCCCCACCCGCGCTGGGGTGAGTGCTCGGGTCATCGCGTCTTCAGAGCCTTCGTGATGACCTTGGTGAGTAATGTGCGGATCTCCGGGGAGGTCACGACGGCGATCAACAGCGCCGCGAACGCCGCCGCAGCCAGGGCTGCGATGGCGTATTCGACCGTGGCCGAGCCACGCTCGGAGCGGAACACCGTGGTGGTGTGCACTCGCGCGGCGAGGTGCTGCGCGTGCGCCATCAGGCGTGCGTAGTAATGACGGACAGGAATCATGGGTCATCCTTTACTGGGTCTCAACTGGCCTGGGGCCAGTCCCGGCGGGAGGCCGGGAGACCACCGTTGCAAGGAACGTGCAGCGGCGGACGAGGCTCCCGTCCATCTGTGGATCGCGAGAGCCGTGCGCCATGCTGTTGATATCCGCACCACTCAAGGGCTCCCCCACTGGCGGCGCTCGCCACTCGCCCCAAAGTGATCCCCACGCTCAGCCCCACCAGGTGGCGGACATCGCGAGGATCGTCGGAACGAGCGCCAGGAGGACGAAGGAGGGCAGGTAACACAGTCCGAGCGGAACAACGAGCCGCGCCCCCAGCCGACCCGCGGCCTGGAGCGCCACGCGAGAGGCTCCTGCGCGCAGCCGCTCGGAACGGCGCCGTAACAGCGCTACGGCCCCCGCCCCCGATGTCCACGCCGGGCGCAGGCACTGGGCGAGTGCACTCGAATGGCGAGCCCCCCAGGCGCGTTCCCACGCGAGACCGAGGACGAGGAAGCGGGCCACGTCGCAAAGATCGGGGTCCTCGCTCACGCGCCCGAGGGTGGTGAGCACCGTCGGGACCGAGGCCCCCGCGGCGAGGGCCGCCGCCGCGAGATCGAGCACGACGGGATCCTCCCCGCGGAGCTGTTCGCTGGCCGCTCGTACGAGGCGGGCGGACCACCCCCAGCCGGCCACCCACAGGAGCACCCCCACCAGGGCGCTCGCCGTCCCTATCCCTCCGCCGGTGACCTGACCCAGCACGTCGACACCGAGCGCACTCGCGCCGAGCAGGCCAAGCGGTGGCAGCCCGCTGAGGATGCGAGCGGACGTGCGGGGACCCGCAAGCGCGATGTCGCGTGCCGCGGCGGCGTCCTGCTCAGCACCGGCGGCATCGGCGCACACGGACAGGACGTCGGCAAGAGGCGCCCCGGTGAGCTCGGCCAGTTCCCAGGCCGCGGCGACCGAGCGGCCTGCCGGCCCCAGGTCTTCGAGCACGGAGGGGACCTCAACCCCGTGCCGGGAGGCGATACCGGCGTCGAGATTGTGTGCACGGGCCGTCTTGTGCCAGGCGGTACGCAGCGGCGCACCTGCCCGGAGCCGCTCGGCGAGTTCGGCGGCGAGGGATGTCGCGTCCACGGGGGCGGGTTCCGTTCGGGCCCGTCGTCGACGCTCGCGAGGAGGAGCGGTCGAGGTCAGAGGGAGGTGGGCGAGCGCCCACAGAAGGCCCGCACACCACACCGCGACGAGCGCGGTCCCCTCGCCCACGTGAGCCCTAACCGGCGTGCCGCCCGCCGGAGGCGCCATGCACGGTGGCTGCGCCGCCATCCCCGGACACCCCCGGGTCGATGCGGTGCAGGAGCCGCGCGAAGGCGTCGTCGTCTTCGCGCAGGAGGCGACCATCGGCCGCGACCGACAGGGCCGGAGTGACAACGATCGGGCCGTCGGGCGCACTCACGACCCCGATGTCCGCGAGGTAGCGGCGCGATCCACGTCGGCGTAGGTGGACGACGGCGTGGATCGCGGCCACCACCTGGGCGCGAAGGGCCGCATCGGTGAGACCCGCGAGCGCGCCGAGGGCGTGAAGACGGGCGGGCACGTCGTCGGGAGTGTTGGCGTGCAGGGTGAACCAACATCCCGCATGACCGGTGTTCAGGGCCGCGAGAACCTCGCGAATTTCGGCGCCGCGCGCCTCGCCGAGAACGAGCCGATCGGGCCGCATCCGCAGCGCGGCGCGCACGAGTTCGCTCATCGACACCTCACCCGCACCCTCAGCGTTGGCGCCGCGTGCCTGGAGGCGGACGACGTGCGGGTGCGATGGGTCGAGCTCGTGGGCTTCCTCGATGATGAGGAGACGCTCATGCGTGCCCACCTCCCCCAGGCACGCCGACAGGAGCGTGGTCTTGCCCGTTCCCGTCGCACCCGAGACGACGACGTTAGCGCCCCGCGCCAGGAGCGTCCGCACACGCACGGCTGCCGCGGGGTGCAGGGCACCGCCCGCCACGAGGGCTTCCAGGGTGAGGGAACGCTGGTGGGTGGTGCGCAGGCAGATCACGGCCCCCGGTCCGCTGAGCGGAGGAAGGAGCGCGTGCAGGCGCACGGACCCAAGGATTGTGCCGTCGACGAGAGGGGCGGCGTCGTCGAGCCTGCGGCCGGCGCTCGCGGCCAGGCGGACGGCGAGGGCGCGCGTATCCCGCACGGTGAGGGACGTGCGGGCGAGTGTGCCACTGCGCTCGACCCACACGGCGCCGTCGGGGTTCACGAGCACGTCCGTGACGGCGGGATCTTCGAGAAGATCGAGCAGCGCGCCGGTAAGACCCGCACGCCGTGCGTTTGCCTCACGATGGCTCGCGGCCAGGTGGGCGCGCGAGGCCCCCCGCGGGTGATCATCGAGGGGGCTCACCAGAGCGTCCATTCGTTCCACAGGCTCCGGACGAGGCGCCATGTGCCCGTGCTGCGTCGATCCCCCGGAAGCCCGCCATGGCGCCGGTCGCGCGCGACGCCGCGCTCGGAGCGCCACGTGTGCGCCGCCGGTGCCCCGCAAAGCTCGAGTGTTTCGACGACCGGCAGGTCACCGGGGGTGCGCACGATGAGCTGGCGACCGTCGATGGCAGGCAGGTTCAGCCAGGCGCGCGCGGTGCGCCAACCGGCAACGCCGATCGCGAGGCTGACGTCCGCGGTGAGAGCGTGGTCGACGGGCAGGCCCTCGACAACGACGACGTCGCACGCCTGGCGGGCCGCGGCTACGGTCCGTTCGACCACCTCCAGGGATGAGGGCCGCCCGGTGATGAGGCGCACCGAGCCCCAGGCGGGTAGGGCTCGCACCAGGCGCAGCGGGACGAGATCCTCGGCCTCGCCGATCCGTTCCCACACGTCTTCGGCTGGCGAGTCCGCAACGAGCTCACCGAGTTCTGGATGGGGCCCGGCTTCGATCAGCGTGACACGCAGGCTCTGCTCGGACGCGTAGCGTGCGAGCGTGGCGGCCAGCCACGTGGTCCCCGCCCCGCCGTGCAGGCCGGCGAGGTTGACGACGGCGGCGTGCTGGGCGCTCCGGCCAAAACGCTCCAGGAGTGCCTCGGCGTCGGCGGGCAGGACGAAGCGCCGCAGCCCTCCCGGTGGGGGCGGTCCGTCCGCCCGTTCGGCCGAGACGACGAGTGCCCGCTCGTGGGCAAACGCCCCCACCTCGGCGAGCGCCCCGGCCGCGGGCGGGTCGCCGAACACAGTCAGGCAGTTGGGGTCCGCGGGATCAACGTCCCAGGGGTGTGCGGGCACGTGCGCGCCAGCCAATTCGGCGAGCTCGCGCACCGCGGTGCGCAGCGTTGGATCGGCGATCCGCACGACGACGGTCCGGATGGTGAGGGGCGAAGCGCTCATGCCCTCCAGCGTGGCCTCTCGCGGTGTGGCGTGGCCGCTGCGGCACCGTGCCCTGGGGACGAGGTCGATTATCCACAGCCGTGTCGCCCGACGCGGGTAGCAAACCGGCAGTGACATGCCTCCGTGGGCCGCCCGCACGCGGCTCGGCACACTACTCAATCCCGGGAGGCACGCATACGGCAGTACGGTCTATCCGACGCCGTCCTCACGCGCACCGTGGCGCACGGATCGCACGCCCCCGGTACCTGTCGCTAGTCTGGGGGCATGGGTAGTGGCAGCGCCGCGGCGTTCTTCGACTTGGATAAGACCATCTTGGCTAAGTCCGCCACGCTCGCGCTCTTCCGCCCTCTGCTCGACGCGGGGCTTATCTCGCGCACCGACGTGGCGCGCTCCGCCCACGCCCAGCTCACCTACCACTTCCTCGACGCTGACCACGACCGCTCCGAGAGAGTCCGCGCGCGCCTGTCCTCGCTGATTGAGGGATGGGAGGCCTCCCGCTTTAGTGAAATCGTCGACGAATCCCTTGCGGCCCATATCGAGCCGGAAGTCTACGGCGAGGCACTCGATGCGATCTCGGCTCATCACGCCGCGGGGCACGACGTCGTGATCGTCTCCGCCTCGGTGGAAGCAATCGTCCGGCCGATCGCGGCCATGCTCGGCGCCGACCACGTCATCGCCTCCACTCTCGAAACCCTCGAGGGGCGCTACACGGGCGTGATCTCGCACTACACCTACGGGCCGGAAAAGGCCGTCGCGATGCGTGCACTGGCCACCGAACGCGGCTGGGACCTCTCCGAATGCTGGGCGTACTCGGATTCGGTCACGGATCTCCCGATGCTGCAGGCCGTCGGTCATCCCGTCGCCGTCAACCCAGACAAGCCCCTCGCGACTCACGCGCAGGAGCACGGCTGGACAATTGCCCGATTCGTCAACCCGGTACCGCTCAAGCCTCAGGCGGCGCTCCCGTTCGTGGGGATTGCCGCCGCGGTCGCGCTCAGTGCGGGCCTGTGGTGGTGGCTACGCCGCGCCGCCCCGCCACCACCTCGTCACACACCACTCTTCCTGCGACAAGCCCGTCGCGAACCATCTGTCCGACGGCGACGCACCACGCGAGGGACGCGTCCCAGTCGGCGCTGAGATACCCCGCGAGCGCGGCAGCCCCTTCGGCGCTCGCAGCGGGATCATCGAGCACGGCCACACCCGTGGGTTCCAGTCCCGAGCGCACCAGCGTCACCCGCGCGAGCGCAGCCCCGAGGGCCGCCGGCGGCGCGCGGTGCAGCGGGCTGGTATCCCAGCTCTCCCGCACGGCCGCTACGGCGTGCGCCCAACTGAGTGCCGCGCGTACGAGGGTGGGGCCCTCGGCCGCCATGAGGCCTGAGGCATGCGGCAGCGACGCCGCCACCTGCCGCGCGACGCCCGGAGCGGCGGGGGCGACGACGTCGTGGTGTCCCCCATCGCGGGCAAGGGCGGCGGCCACCTGACCCGGCGGGGTGTGGTCGGGGACACCGCCGAGGGTGCCGAGGTAATCGAGGGATCGGAACTGCACGCGCCAGGTGGCCCAGCGGGCGTCGTCGCCGGCGCTTGCCGAGACCACCCGATGGGCCAGGTCCTCGCCACCGGGAAGGCCCGCAGCATCCGCGAGAGAGGTCGCGCTCCAGAGGGCTGCCGCATGGCGCGCCTCGCGCGTGCGCCGGCGCAGGCACTGGTGCCAACGCAACGCCGCCGAGGTCTCCGCGATCTCATCACTCAGGGAGCGCACCTCGGGGGCGGCATCGAGCGCGTCGAGCGCGCGGCGCAGGGATCCGGTCATGTCTGCACGGTGCCACACGTCCCTCACCGTGTCACGCAGGCCTCAGTTTCCCGCCCGTGCGGCGCGCCAACGCGCCAAGGCTGGCCCCGCCGGTTAGCGTTAAATGACGCGAACTATCGGGAGGAATCGATGAGCGAGAACCGCGAGCACGACGACGCGCCACGCCAGGGTGGCAATGAGGGGCATGAGACTTCCTCCCCCTACACCACCCCGCGCGCTGAGGAGCCCATGCCGGAGTTCCGCGCCCCGGACAGTGGCTACGACTCGGGCGCGAGCGCGCGGCAAGCGGAAGTAGATGAGGACGTGTTCGGCCAGATGCCGGTCGAGGACGAGGACGCCTCGCCGCTACCGGTCCCGCCCGCACAGGCGAGCCCGCAGGCCTTTGAGGCGGCACCCACCCGCGAACGGACCAACCTCTGGAGCCCGCCGCGTGAGACGAGCGATGCGGCCGGAGACAGCGCCGCTGCCGACGCGGGTGCCGCCAAGGATCAGAGCACCCCTGAAGCCGCCCAGCCGCCGTCGTTCGCACCCGAGCGTTCTGAACGAGCCGACGCCGCCGCCTGGGAGGCGTCCGCCCGCTCCCACGAGCAGAATCCCGCGGAGGTCGACGGTCCCACCGCACTGGACGATCAGCCTCGGGCCGCCCAGCCCGAGCAGGAGCCACACCCGGCACGACCCGCAGCCGAGGCCGACGCGACGTGGAACGTTCCCGAACCTGCCGAGGCGGCACAGGACTCCCCGCTCACCCATCAGCCCGCACCCGCCGACGAGGGCGACGCGGAGGATGTGGAGTCCACCGCGGTGCGCCGTACGAGCCTGTGGAACACGGAAGACGAGGCCACGGCCACCCACGAGACGGCGACCTTCGCAACGAGCGCTGCCAGCGGCGCCACTGCGGCCGGGACGGGCTCCGTCTCGGAAGACCCCGTCGTCATCGACCCGCACACCGAGGACTCCTACGACGACATCCTTGCCGGTGAGGAACTCGAGCCGCCGCGGTCGCGCGCCTGGGCTCACGTGGGTTCGATCTTCGGGGTGCTGCTGCTCACCCCGATCGCCTGGTACCTCCTGTCGGACGCGGCTGCCCGCTTCACGCTGGCGAATAACGCGCCGTGGGATACCGGCGTCGTGAACCTGGCCGCGATTGGCGAATTCGTCGGCGGGCTCGTCGTCGCGTTCCTCATCGCCCTCATCTTGCGGGCCTCCTCGGTGGGGGGCTGGATCACCGGTGTCATCGTCACCGTGGCAGGCGCCTTCTTCATCGTGGCGCCGAGCTATGCGCAAAACCTCTTGGAGGACCCGCTAGCCAGGTTCGCTGACCTGCACACAATGGCCGAAAATACGGCCCATCACCTCGTGTGGGACGGCTCGACGGGACGCCTCGCTGTGGTCGGCCTGGCCCTCATCTTCGGGGCGATGATCTCCCACTCGGCGCGCCGTCGTGGTCGCCGCGAGGAGCGCCTGCAGGCCGCCTTCGAGCGGCGCGGGGGTGCGCGCTAGAGACGCGCCGCCCTCCCCCTGACCTACGGGCCGGATGTTCCACGCGGTGGGACATTCGGCCCGTTGTGCTAGACACGGCCCCGCACCGACCCGCACACTAGTGACCCAGAGCACGTTAGTCAGCTCACATATGGGAGTAACACATGTCCACAACCACGTTCAGCCCGAGCGCAGCTTTCCAAGAAACAGCCGTTGCCTCACCCGCACTCTTTGATGCCGCCCGCTCCGACTACGAGGGATTCTGGGCCGATCAGGCCCGTCGCCTCCTCACGTGGGAGAAGGACTTCACGGAGGTCCTCGACTGGTCGGATGCACCCGTCGCCCGGTGGTTTGCCGACGGCACCCTGAATGCCTGCGTGAACGCCGTCGATCGGCACGTCGATTCCGGCCACGGGGAACGCATTGCTCTGCACTTCGAGCCCGAATCGGGCGAGGCCGAGTCCTACACCTACGCACAGTTGAAGGATCTCGTCTGCCAGGTCGCAAACGCGCTCGTTGAACTGGGCGTTCAGACGGGAGATCGCGTCGCGATCTACCTTCCGATGGGCGTACCCGCCGTGGTCTCGATGCTCGCATGCGCGCGCATCGGCGCGCCGCACTCCGTGGTCTTTGGAGGATTCTCCGCCGATGCACTGCGTTCCCGGATCGAGGACGCCGGTGCGCGTCTCGTCATCACCTCCGACGGCCAGTATCGGGGCGGCAAGACCCTCCCGTTGAAGTCCGCCGTCGATGCCGCTCTCGCAGATGCCGACATCGAAGATGTTCGGGTCCTCGTGCACCGGCGCACGGGTATGGACGTCGCCTTTCAGGAGGGGCGCGACATCTGGTGGCACGACATCGTGCCGGCTCAGTCCACCTCACACGACGCCGTCGTCGTCGAAGCGGAACATCCACTGTTCATCCTTTACACGTCGGGGACGACCGGGAAGCCGAAGGGGGTCGTCCACACGACGGGCGGCTATCTCACGCAGGCGGCGTTTACACACCTGAACGTGTTTGACGTGCACCCGGAGAGCGACGTCTACTGGTGCACGGCCGACGTCGGCTGGATCACGGGCCACACTTACGTCACCTACGGGCCGCTGGTAAACGGCGTCACGCAGGTACTCTATGAGGGCACTCCCGCCACACCACACAAGGGCCGTTGGTGGGAGATCGTCGAGAAGTACGGGGTGACGATTCTCTACACGGCCCCGACCGCGATCCGCACCTGCATGAAGTGGGGGCCGCAGTTCCCCCGCGAATACGACCTCACGAGCCTGCGCGTGCTCGGCACTGTCGGCGAGCCCATTAACCCCGAGGCCTGGTTGTGGTATTACCGGGAGATCGGCGGTGAGCGATGCCCGATCGTCGACACGTGGTGGCAGACCGAGACGGGAGCGATCATGATCTCTCCGCTCCCGGGCCTCACAACCCTCAAACCCGGTTCCGCCCAGCAGCCACTGCCCGGCGTCGACGTGCGGATCGTTGACACGCTCGGTGATCCGATCGAGGACGAGACGCCGGGCCTTCTGGTCGTCGCGACACCGTGGCCGTCAATGTTGCGAGGCATTTGGGGTGACCCCGAGCGTTTCGCCGAAACCTACTGGTCCCGATTCGATGGCCTGTATTTCGCCGGTGACGGCGCGCGGTTCGATGAGGACGGCGACATCTGGCTGCTCGGGCGCGTCGATGACGTCATGAACGTGTCGGGCCATCGCCTCTCAACCGCGGAGATCGAGTCGGCTCTCGTGGCGCACGACGCCGTCGCGGAGGCCGCTGTGGTGGGTGCCAGCGACGACACGACGGGCCAGGCCGTCGTCGCCTTCGTCATCCTGCGAGAGGCCTACGTCGAGCAGGCTGATGAAGAGGGCGAGGGGGGCGATCTCGTGGCCGCGCTGCGCGAACACGTGCGGTCGGAAATCGGACCGATTGCGAAGCCGCGCGACATCCTCATCGTCCCCGAACTTCCCAAGACCCGCTCGGGCAAGATCATGCGGCGTCTGCTGCGCGACGTCGCCGAGCACCGCGAGGTGGGCGACGTGACAACGCTTGCTGATTCCTCGGTGATGGACCTCATCTCCAAGGGACTCGGCAGCTAGCTGCGCGCGGCGCTCCAGCCGGGAGCGGCCCCTGGGGTAGCGTCGAGGCGTGCTCACCTCATTCGACCCCCTCTTTGCGACCGGACCGTGGGAACATCGCTCCGTCGATGCCCACGGCGCCCGCTTCCACGTCGTCGGCTGCGGCGATCTCGAGCGGGCCGACCGGATCGTGTTGCTCCTGCACTCCTACCCGCAGCACTGGTACGCCTGGCGCTCGGTTTTGCCGGCCGCCGCTGAGCTCGGCTACCCCGTCTACGCCGTTGACCTGCGCGGCTACGGTGCCTCGGATAAGCCGCCGCGTCAGTTTGCTACGCCGGTACTATCGGCCGATATCCTCGGCATCGTGAGCTCGCTTGGCGCCTCAGAGGCGATCCTGGTGGGACACGGGCTTGGGGGCGTGGTGGCACGCGGCGCAGCCGCGAAGGATCCCGGGCGGGTGCGCCACGTCGTCGCCGTCTCGAGTCCTCACCCGGCGCGCTGGTCGCTGCCGCTCGGGCACCTGTCGGCCACCCGCTGGCTCACGTGGGTGCAGCTGCCCTACCTGCCGGAGCGCTCCCACACGCGCGGCAGTGCCGTGGCGCGGTTCGTCACCTCACTTGCCAGTCCGGAATCTCCGGCGGTGAGCGCCCTCGAGACGTACGCACGTGCGCTGCGTTCCCCCTTCGCCGCACATTGCGCGATGGAACAGATTCGCTGGCTCGTACGTTCACGCCACCGCCCGACAGGCCGTGGTTTCTTAGCCGCCCTCGAACGTGCCGCCTACGCGGTTCCCGTGACAGAGGTGCGCGGGCGGTCCGACGGTCTGTGGGATCCGACGCTGTTCGATACCTCGGCGCTCATCAGCCAGGCCGGGCACTTCCTCCCCGAAGAGGACCCCGCCCTCGTCACCGAGGCGATCGCGGGTGCCGTGCACGGCGCGTTCGGCTCCTAGGGTCGGCACTCCGTCACTCGACACCGATCCGCGGACAGAGATCCGCGACCGGGCAGGCATCGCACTGCGGCCGGCGCGCAGTGCAACAGCGTCGACCGTGAAAAATCATGCGGTGACACGCCATCGTCCATCGCTCCCGCGGCCAGAGCTCGGCGAGGTCACGTTCGATGGCGACGGGGATGTGCGCCGCACTCATACCGAGGCGACCGGCGAGGCGCCCCACATGCGTGTCGACTGTGATCCCGGGGATGCCGTAGGCGTTGCCGAGGACCACGTTTGCGGTCTTGCGTCCCACGCCGGGCAGGCGCACGAGCGCGTCGAGGCTGGCGGGTACCTCGCCGTCGTGATCGGCGAGCAGCACCTGGGCGAGCCCGAGCAGGGAGCGGGTCTTCGCGCGGAAAAACCCGAGCGGTCGCAACAGCGCCTCGACATGCTCGCGCGGAGCACCCGCAAGAGCGGCCGGATCCGGGTAGGAGGCGAACAGGTCGGGGGTTACGCGGTTGACACGTTCGTCCGTCGTCTGGGCGGAGAGCACGGTGGCGACGAGCAGTTCGAAGGGGGTGGCCCAGGTGAGGGCACATCGTGCATCGGGGTAGGCGCGAGCGAGGGCATCGTCGACCGCAATCGCATGCGCTGCACTTCCCGGTTTCAGTCGCGGTGTTCCGCTCATGGCCCCACGCTAGAACATCGTCGAATACCGACGGATCGCCGACGGTCGCAGGGTGCCGGATTTCACATGACGTGGCACAATGTGACAAGAACTACCACACCGGAGAGTTGGAGCTTAATGGACGAGAACATGATGACATCCGTGCCGCTTTTCTCCGCACTGAATGCGCAGGATCAAGATGAACTGCGCTCGATGATGTCCGAAGTGACATTGAGGCGCGGGGAGAAGCTATTTAACGAGGGGGAAGAAGGCGATCGCCTCTACCTCATTGTTGAAGGCAAGATGAAGCTGGGTCACACCTCCGGGGATGGCCGTGACAACCTCATCGCTGTCCTTGGCCCCGGTGAAATGATCGGTGAACTGACCCTTTTCGATCCCGGCCCGCGCTCGACGACGGCGACGGCGGTGGCGGCGACCCGCATGATGGAGCTGGAGCACAGCGCGATGATGGTCTTCCTCGACGCGCATCCCGAGCTCGCGAAACACATGCTGAGGGCCCTCGCCCAACGCCTGCGCCGCACCAATAATGCGCTCGCGGACCTCGTGTTCTCCGACGTGCCGGGGCGCGTCGCGAAGGCCCTGCTCGACCTCGCGGACCGCTTCGGCAAGCCTGCGGCAGACGGCACCATCCACGTGCCGCACGAACTCACGCAGGAGGAACTGGCCCAGCTGGTCGGCGCCTCTCGCGAGACCGTAAACAAGTCGCTCGCGGAGTTCGGTTCACGCGGCTGGCTCTCCCTGGAGAACCGCGGCGTGCACCTCATGGACGTGGAGCGGCTGCGCCGGCGCGCCCGCTAAGACCCGCCAGCAAGGCCCCGGCCCCCTCGAGGGGGCCGGGGCCTTCGTGATGCTCGCTCGCCACTTAGGCAAGCGCGACGGTAATCTCCACCTCCACGCTGGCGTTCAGTGGGAGGGAGGCAACGCCGACCGCAGCGCGGGCGTGTGCACCTGCCTCACCGAAAATCTCGCCGAAGAGTTCGGAGGCACCGTTCACGACTGCGGGCTGCCCCGTGAAGGTGGGCGCCGAGGCGACGTAGCCGACAACCTTCACGATGCGTGCGATGCGGTCGAGTCCGCCGGCGGCTTCGGCCGCCGCCGCAAGCGCATTCAAGGCGCACACGCGAGCGGCTCGCGCCGCGTCCTGTTCGCTGGGTCCGTCCGCGTCCCCGAGCAGGCCGGTGCACAGGAGTTCTCCATCGCTCATGGGGAGCTGACCGGAGGTGAAGACGAGGTCCCCATGACGGATGGCAGGCACGTAGGCGGCGACGGGGGCCGGAACCTGGGGGAGCTCGATTCCGAGCTCAGCGAGACGGGCAGAGCGGGGCGTGCTCATCAGTTCTGGTCCTTCGGACGCTTGAGGTAGGCCACAAGGTTCGAGGATCCCTCCGGCCCCGGAACGACCTGAACGAGTTCCCAACCGTCGGCTCCCCACTGATCGAGGATGGCTTTCGTGTTGTGGATCAACAGCGGAATGGTGGCATATTCCCAAGTAGTCATGCCTTCAGCGTAGCGCCCGCTGCGCTCAGAGTCAGGCGCGAGAAGGAACGAGGAGTGCGGCGCGGTTTTCTAGGAGGTGGCGGCGCGGCGGCGAGCCTGGCGACGGCGCAGTCGAGTGATGATTCGCGGTGCCACGGGAGCCTTCAGTTCCGCGACGACATCGTTGTCGGTCTCGAGCCAAGCGCGCCAGTTGGTCACCTCGGGGTATTGGCGCACGAGTGCGCGGCGTTCCCGTTCGGTGAGGCCGCCCCACACGCCGTAGGTGACGTTGGATTCGAGGGCATCGATCAGGCATTCCATGCGGACTCGGCAGGAGAAGCACCGTGTGCGAACCTCTCGCTGGGCAGCGCCACGCACGAATAGGGCGTCCGGCTCATCATCCGCGCACGCTGCGTGCGCCGCCCATGTTTGGTCGTCGTTGACGGACATCGTCCCTCCCACATACTGGACCAACATCCCATAATCTATCGCTGAATCGTCAAGTTGTGAAATTATGTGCAGTTCCCCCGAAGTCCATGCCAAGCGGACATTTCGGACTCTCCGGCGTCGAATCCGCCACGAATCGCAGCATGCGTCGTGACGAGGCCCGGCCTCGCCCGTAGAGTGGGGCCATGCCGAATCGTCCCTCTGGCGTGCGCCCCTCGCGGGCGAAACGCCCCGCCCAGATTCTCGCGTTACTGCTCGCGTTCATGCTTGCGGTCTCCGCGGGTGGCGCCGTCATGGCCGGCCTCACGCTCCCCGTCGTCATCGGTGCCAGCTCGACAGCTGCCGCCGGGACCCGACTCTTCGAGGACCTGCCGGACGAAATCCAGATCGACATGCCCTCCCAACGCTCGGTGATGACCGCCGCGGACGGGACGAAGATCGCCGAGTTTTACGCCGACAACCGCATCGTCGTTCCGCTCGAAGACATCTCGCCATACATCCAGAAGGCCGTCGTGGCCACGGAGGACCGACGGTTCTACGAGCACCGCGGCATCGACCCCGAGGGCATTGGGCGCGCCGTCGTCAACAATGCGCTGCGAGACGACACCGAAGGCGCCTCAACCCTCACCCAGCAGTACGTGAAGAATGCCCTGATCGAGCGGGCACGCGTCGCGGGCGATGACGAGGGAGTGAACCAGGCGCGCGCACACGATTACGGGCGCAAAATGCGTGAGGCGAAGCTCGCGGTCACGTTGGAAAAGCACGCGACAAAGGAGGAGATCCTCGCGGGCTACCTCAATATCGCACCGTTCGGCCCGTCCGTTTACGGCGTAGAGGCGGCCTCGCTGCACTACTTCTCCAAGCACGCCAAGGACCTCACGCTGGCAGAGGCTTCGCTCATCGCCGGGATCACCCAATCGCCCGTCCACCACGACCCAGTGCGCAACCCGGAAGCGGCCACGGCGCGGCGTGCCATCGTACTCGCCTCCATGGAGCGCGACGGCTACATCACCAAGGCCGAACGGGAAGAGGCCGAGGCCCAGTCGGTCGAGGACCTACTGAACGTCACCGAGATGCGACAGGGCTGCTCCACCGCCGGCCATTCCGCGTTCTTCTGTGAGTACGTCACCCACCTCATCTTGAACGACGAACACTTCGGGAAAACGGCGGAGGACCGTCGCCGGCTCCTGTACCGAGGCGGCCTCACCATCAAGACGACGCTCGACCCGGCGAAGCAGAAGGCGGCCTACGACGCCGTTGTCGGCGCGATTCCGATCGACGACCCGTCCGGCATCGACGCCGCCCTGGTCTCCGTAGAACCGGGCACCGGCAAGGTTCTTGCCATGGCGCAAAACTCGCTGTTCGGTGACCCCACGGAAGCGAAGCCGCACGCGATGAAGCTCAACCTGTCCGTCGGGACCAAGGATGGCGGCGGCGAGGGCTTCCACACGGGCTCGACCGGCAAGATCTTCGCACTCGTCGAATGGCTGCGCTCGGGCCGCCATCTGACCGACCGGGTGCGCAATAACCACGGGCTCTTCACGACGAGCGACTTCGCTAACTCGTGTGACGGCACGATTTCGTTGCCGAGCGGCTACCGCGTGAAGAATATGGAGACGGGCCCGGGCGGCGCCACCATGTCGGTGCTGGATGCCACGAAATACTCCGTCAACCGCCCCTTCGTGGACATGGGCTCCAAGCTGGATCTGTGCAACATCGCGAAGACGGCCAACGATCTCGGGGCCGTGTCGCGCGGAAACGGCGAGCCGTTGGAGACCGTGCCGTCGATGGTGCTTGGGACAAACACGCTCACGCCGCTCACGATGGCCAACGTCGGGGCTACCCTCGCGGCCAGCGGTAAGCGCTGCGAACCGATCGCGATCACCGAAGTGATCGACGCGGATGGCAACGCTATCGACGTGCAGCAGCCGACTTGCGAACAGACTATCCCGCAGAACGTGGCCCGCACCGCCGTCTATGCGATGCAGCAGGTAGTCTCGCCTGGCGGTACAGGCTCTCGGGCGATCCTGCCGGGGCGTCCCGCGGCGGGCAAGACCGGCACCTCCAACTCGAACTACCACGCCTGGTTCGTAGGCTTTACGCCACAGCTCTCTGCGGCTGTGTGGATGGGCCACGGCAAGGCTGACAAATCCATGTCCTATCAGCGGGTCAATGGCCGCTGGGTCGGTATGTTCTTCGGCGGCCTGATTCCAGCCCCGACGTGGAAGGCCTACATGGAGGTCGCCACCAACGGCATGCCGGTCGAACAGTTCCCTCCGGGAGACGCTTCCCTCATCAGGGGGCCCCAGGACCCGCGGGAGCGGCCAGCTGATCAGCGCAGCGAACCGAGTGAGTCGCCGTCGCCCGAGGAGAGCGAAGAAGCACAGGCGCCGGACGCCACGAACGACGCGAACGCCGTCGCGGTACCGAACGTCGTCGGTTACACGCAGCAAGACGCCCGGGTTCTCCTCCAGCGCGCCGGATTCGCCGTAACGATCGGGGCGGGCCGCACCTCCGAATGGCGCGCCGGCGTCGTCGCCGGGCAGTCGACTCATCAGGCGGCCAAGGGCGCGACAATCACGCTCTTCCCATCGACGGGGCCGTGACCGTGAACGCCATGCTGACTCGGCTCGCACGCGGTGTGACCGGGGTCCTGAAGGCGGGCGTCGGGTTCGGCCTCGGGATCGCCGCAGGGGCCGTGCTCGAGGCCCGCGTGGGGATGCGACTACGGCGTGCCTCCATCGCAGTGCTCCCCCCGGGCGCGGAATCGATTCGGGTACTGCACCTGTCGGACTTTCACATGATGCCCTCGATGCGGCTGAAGACCCGATGGATCCGCTCGCTTGCTGACCTCCGCCCCGACCTCATCGTCAACACGGGGGACAATCTCTCCTCCCCGGAGGCCTTCGAGTTCGTGATGCAGGCGCTCGCGCCGCACCTCGGCCGGCCTGGTGCCTTCGTGTTCGGGTCGAACGATTACCACAGCCCGCAGTGGCGTAATCCGCTGCGCTACCTCACGGCCTCTCGGTCGGAGAAACACGAGGACGAGCGGGCGGTCGATCTGCCTGCCGAGACTCTCGCGGCGTGCCTGACCAGCGCGGGCTGGCTCGATGCGCGCAACACCTCTGGCGTGCTCACGGTCCGTGGCACCCCCCTCATCTTCCTCGGCGTGGACGATCCACACATTGATCGCGACCGCATGCCCGAACCCGCAACACTATCTACCACGTCTGCTCACGGGACCGAGGGAGATCACCCCGGGTCGAGTCAGCAGCCCGTGACTCCCGTACGGATCGGCCTCACACACGCCCCCTACTCGCGCGTGCTACAGGCGTTTGACCGCGCGGACGTTGACGTCGTCTTCGCGGGCCACACCCACGGTGGGCAGGTGTGTGTTCCCGGCTACGGCGCCCTCGTCACGAACTGTGACCTACCAACCTGGAGAGCCTCGGGGCTGATGGGGTGGCCGGGCGCGCAGCCGAGCGGCAGCGTTCGCACACCGTGGCCGCCGCTGCGGCGCAAGCCGAAGAACCTGGAGTCCTCGCGCATGTGGGTCCACATTTCGGCGGGACTCGGGACCTCCCCGTTCGCACCGATCCGCCTGTTCTGCCGTCCCGAAGCGACTCTCATCACGCTGACCGCACGAGACGTTGATCACGCCTGACCAGGGGCGGTACGAAACCGCGTAACCGCGGGCAAAACCCGTACGGGTAAATAGCCGGGGAGCCTCCTCCCGCGTTTTTGGTTTGGGCTCGCTTCTCGGTATAGTGAATCCGTCACGGGGTGTGGCGCAGCTTGGTAGCGCGCTTCGTTCGGGACGAAGAGGTCGTGGGTTCAAATCCCGCCACCCCGACGTGAATACTCGGGCCACCGCATTCGCGGTGGCCCGAGTGTTGTGTTCGCCTACGATTCAGGCAGCCGAGGCTCAGCGGCTTACGAATCACACTCGGTTGGGGCCGTCCTCCACTTCCACTCGCCAAAACTGTGCACTGAGCTTGTATCCCACCCGAAACTTCGCGTATCTCTCACCCGATGATCGGATGATCGCGCCCAAAAATTGCGGGTCGCCCGGCCTGCTGTAACGGCCTGGGATTGAGCAGCTGAAGGAGTAGAGGCAGCACGGCGGGCTCCCCAGGCAGTAAGCAAAGCCACCACCCAGGTGCTCAGCCATCGGTCTCTTACGGCCCTGTCAATGTGGAGGGGGACACTCTAGTCACCCTCGACACGCACCCAGAACGACTGGGAACGCATGAACAGCTTGGATTGACCTTCTGTCGCCAACTCATAAGGTGAGAGCCAACCGTAAGCCTGCTTAAAGGCTTCTCCGGCGCCGAATGCTTGCTGCACCGAAGCATCGGAAACCTGCGCGGTCACGGATGCTTCGGGGTCACTGGCGCACGTGGCGCCAAGGCGTGCGGAAAACCCAGACTCCGCCGCGTACACGGCGTCACGTACTGCGACATGGTCGGGATGGTCGTAAATAAAACAATCAGCAAAATCTGTATTGGCGTATGACGCAATCAGGCGGTCGTCTTCTGGCTCGGGATTCACCCCCAGAACTTCTCTGTTGTCTTGTGTGGTCTTAATCGCCCACGTCACTTCTTCGGGAGTCAAATCTCCATCCCCGAAATCCCACACCACAAGCGCACCGCGATTCAAACGGTCCACCCAAACATCGGCGCTCAAGTTCGCTGGATGCACCACTCCATCATCTTCACGGGTCAGCTCAGTATGTGGATCATACCCAAGGGTCGGAAAGGGCCCTTTGGAACCGATGTAAGAAAGGTGACCCGGAATGGAGTGGTCGCGCTTACTCATTCCCGAGAAGAATGTGACGAAGGAGTCCAGACGTTTCTGTTCACACTCCTCGGACCACCGTTCGTCGCAGTATGCTGTCTCCTCCCCTCTCGTCATCAATACAATGATTTTGTACTCATCTGGTGTGTCCTCAAGCTGAGACCAGACTTGCCATTCATCATCGGGATGTGGCAAGACGACATAAGTAGCTCGCGTAGGGGTGAGCGGACGCGTATTCTCCAGGAAGGTATACGCATAGACGGTAATAATTCCCGCCAATGTGAGCACCAAGACGGCACGGACCAGGAGTCGGCGATTTCTACGCATGTATATAGACCTTAAATTTGTGCAGGACTAGAGACAAGCCCCACCAGGCGGCCAGGTTGAGGAAAACAAAACCCAGAGGAAATGGCAAACCCAGGGTGACGGTTTCGGCAATTCGTACCGCAATTGATGGCTCTCCCCACCGTGCCAAGACATCGACAAGCAAGTGAGAGCCGAAATATACGAGAAGTGAATTGCGGCCTAGCGCGATAAAGGGTGAGGCACATGGAGGTGGTTCACTGTGTGCTGGGCGCCGAGCGTCGACTATCTGATAGACGACGGCCATTACCGCCACGCCGAGAGCTGCGCTGATCAAGCCAAAAGGTGGGGTCCACAATCGTTTGATCCACGGGACCCACAACTCGAGCACCACCCCATACACACCGACCGCCCCCGCCCACGCTAACAGTGCGGGCACGACTCTCTCCGGTCTGCGGTTCCTCAGATGCACGAGCAAATGACCTGCCGAGGTTCCCACCATGGCTGTAATCAACGCGCCGATGATTCCAAATATGCCTTCAGGATCGTGTCCTAACGTCCCACCGGCATACATATGGGAGCCAAGCAGGAGGGTGTCGTATGTTCCTGACGGATTGCAGTAGGTGGTCAGCTCGTTTCCCACGCAGGTGGCGGCGAATGAATGGAGAAAATACGTATACCCACTAGCTAAAGCCAACGTAAGTCCCATCCACATCCACCAGCGCCGCGCCAACACGTGAGCAAACGCGAGCAGGGCCACCAGCGCCGCATAGAGTTGGAGGGTACCGGTCAAGCGAAGATGGTCCCACGAGTATTCGCCAACTGCTACAGCCCCATAGATGATTCCTACCACTGTGAGGACGTCGAATCGGCGCAGTGTCACCCAAAAGCTCACGCGATTCCTGTAGGCAAACGCCATGCCCACACCAGACATCGTCACGAATAGGGGAAAAATGAGATCGTACGGCGTAAAGCCAAGCCACCGCGCGTGAACAAGCCAGCCCGGTCTAGGTGCTAAGACGGAAGCCGAGGTGACTGAGGTAATAAGGAGGAGGCCACGACTCACATCGAGCGATGCCACACGTCCGGGCTTCGTCCTGGGTACTTTCTCCACCATCTGATTGTGACGATAGTCTTAAGAATCTAGCAAATGCGCACGCTGGCGCTTCCCTCTGAAGCCATGACTATCCACCGAATTTAGGTGACAGACGTCGAGACTCACTCTCATCATGAGGTCTCACGTGTCCATCCTCGAGTCGTTCCGTGTCTATGAAAAACCGCTACATCCCGCAACCAGGGTGAGCATCGGTCACTCCACCACTGCCAGGAATCAAGAATATTCTAGGGGTGGAGACTGAGCTACCCCCCAGACCCAACGGCATCGGGTCATGCCTCCGATCCTCACCCATCAAGTCGAACGCTACCTCAGCGGGATCGCCGATAGGCGTCTTGCGCCAAGACCGCCGCGACCGTGAGATTCGGCGTGCGTGATGTGAGCGACCGTTCGTCCACCGATACCGAGCTTGTCGCACATAACGAACCAAGACCCGCCCACACGTTTGATGGAGTCCACGACATCCGAGTAATCCGCATGCCGGTAGCGTTCCAGGTATGTCAACCAGTGCACTGACTCCTCGAACCGTCCTCGTTGACGCTGCCTGGCGGCCCGCCACCGGCTCATTCGCCTCCATTGGCCAGGCCATCATCCAGATGGTCGCGGGGGTCGCCGTGGTGGCCCTCCTCGCCCGCGTCGACATCCCCATGTGGCCGGTGCCCATCACCGGGCAGACTCTCGGAGTTCTCCTCGTGGGCGCCACACTGGGGGCGCGGCGCGGCGGCGGAGCGCTCTTCGTCTACATGCTGGCCGGACTCGCGGGCCTGCCCGTGTTCGCGGGAGGCGGCGCCGGCCCCGCCGCGTTCTTCTCACCCAGCTTCGGCTACATCGTCGGGTTCATCCCGGCAGCCGCTCTCATCGGTTACCTCTGCGAACGCCACTGGGACCGCCATCCGATACGCTCCGTCGCAGGATTCGGCCTCGCTTCGCTGATCCCTTTCCTCATCGGTGTGCCGTGGCTCGGCGCCGTCCTAGCAAGCCTCGGCCAGCCGCACGATCTCCCCACCCTCATGGCCCTTGGCGTGACCCCCTTCCTCGTGGGCGGCGTCGTGAAGTGGGCGATCGCGGCGGCGACCCTCCCCGCGGCCTGGCGACTACTCGGCCGCCCCACGCGGAGTCCTGGAAAGACGCTCGACAGGTAACGACGACGGCGGCACCCTCCCTCGGGGCGCCGCCGTCGTGACGGGAGCAGGATCAGAGCCTCTCGGCGAGCAGCTCCGCGATCTGAATGGTGTTCAGGGCCGCGCCCTTGCGCAGATTGTCGCCGGAGACCACCATGACGAGGCCTCGCCCTTCCGGCACGCTCTGGTCCTCCCGGATCCGCCCGACGAGCGAGGGATCCGCGCCAGTGGCTGCAAGCGGGCTCGGCAGCTCGGCCAGCTGGACGCCCGGAGCATCCGCAAGCATCTCGGTGGCACGCTCCACGCTGATGGGGCGCGCGAACTCGGCGTTGATCGTAAGGGTGTGTCCGCTGAACACCGGTACCCGGACACAGGTGCCCGCCACAGCGAGGTCCTCGATCCCGAGGATCCGGCGCGATTCGTTGCGGAGCTTCTGCTCCTCATCGGTCTCGCCGCTACCGTCCCCGGCGTCGGCCCCCGCGAAGGCGACGACGTTGCACGCGATGGGTGCGACGTATGGGCCGAGATCGCCGAAATCAATGGCGTTCCCGTCAGTGACGAGCGCCTCGGTCTCACCCTGGAGGGCCGCGGCCATCTGGTTGCGCAACGCTTGCACTCCGGCGAGTCCGGAGCCGGAGACCGCCTGATAACTCGAGACGATGAGGCGCGTCAGCCCGGCCTCATCATGCAGTGGCTTCAGCACCGGCATGGCGGCCATGGTGGTGCAGTTCGGGTTCGCGACGATGCCCTTGGGCAGGTTCGCGAGGTCGTCGGGGTTTACTTCGCTCACGACGAGCGGGACCTCCGGGTCACGGCGCCAGGCCGAGGAGTTATCGACGACGATCGCACCCGCGTCCACGAATCGCGGCGCGTATTCGCGTGAGGTTGCGCCCCCCGCCGAGAACAGCGCAAGGTCGATTCCCGACAGGTCCGCAGTAGCGACATCTTCGACGACGATGTCCTGCCCACGGTAGGTGAGGGTTGTACCCGCCGAGCGGTGGGAGGCGAGGAAACGCACACGTGCGGCGGGAAAATCCCGCTCGGCGAGCAGAGTGCGCATGACTTCGCCGACTTGGCCGGTCGCGCCGACCACGGCGAGGGTGAGGGTGGGCTGTTGAGCAGTCATCGTCCGGTACCTCCATAGACCACGGCTTCGGTTTCGCTGGCGTCAAGATCAAAGGCCGAGTGGACGACCTTCAGGGCGGTCGGCAGGTCTTCACTCGCGACAACGACGGAAATGCGAATCTCGGAAGTTGAGATCATCTCAATGTTGACCCCCGCTTCGGACAGTGCCCCAAACAGCGTGGCGGAGACGCCCGAGTGAGTGCGCATACCGGCGCCGACCACGGACAGGATGCCGATTTCGGCGGTGTCCTTCAAGCCTGTGAAACCGAGGTCGTCCTCGGCGTCACGTAGGGCTTGAAGGGTGCGTTCGGCCTCCGCCATCGGCAGTGTGAAGGAGATGTCGGCGCGATTGGAGTCGGCCGAGACGTTCTGCACGATCGTGTCGACGTTCGAGCCCTGGTCCGCGCACACCTGGAAGACGCGGGCGGCCACGCCCGGCCGGTCGGGGACGCCAAGGACCGTGATCTTCGCCTGGGAGGCGTCGTGGGTGACTCCGGTGATGATGGGATCTTCCATGGGATTCTCCTCGGTGGGATTGCGGACCCACGTGCCGTCCTTGTCGGAAAACGATGAGCGCACGTGCAGCGGCACGTTGTAGCGGCGGGCAAATTCAACGGCCCGCAAGTGTAAGATCTTGGCGCCGTGGGCGGCGAGTTCGAGGGTTTCTTCGCTCGTAATCTCACGGATACGTCGCGCGTTCGGGACAACGCGCGGGTCGGCGGTGAAGAGACCGTCGACGTCGGTGTAGATCTCACACACGTCGGCGCCGAGGGCCGCGGCGAGGGCGACGGCGGTCGTGTCCGAGCCGCCGCGTCCCAGCGTCGTCACGTCGTTGGCGTCGTTCACTCCCTGGAATCCGGCGACGATCGCGACCTGGCCGTCGGCGAGGCTCTTTTGGATGCGTTCGGGAGCGAGTTTGACGATCTGTGCCTTACCGTAAGCGGCGTCAGTGAGGACGCCCGCCTGCTGCCCCGTATATGAGCGGGCCGGCACACCGCGTGCGTCGATCGCCATCGCAAGGAGCGACATCGAGATCCGTTCACCAGCGGTGAGGAGGATGTCCATCTCCCGTTCGGGTGCCTTCTGTGTGATGGCGGCGGCGAGATCGAGAAGGTCGTCGGTCGTGTCCCCCATCGCGGAGACCACGACGACGACGTCATTGCCCGCCTTCTTCGTGGCCACCACCCGGGTGGCGACACGGGCGAGCCCCTCGGCGTCCGCGACCGAGGATCCGCCGAATTTCTGGACGATGAGCGCCATGGCACCTCCATTCAGGGTAACGCCGGCACCATGGGCGCCGGCGGGTCTTAATTTTGATGCTAGGTCCGCACGTTAAGTTGGCGACGCGCGGACCACCATGTGGGAAGGTGTCGCCTACATGCGGCGGCGGCCCTGGAAGGCCCGTCCGAGTGTGACCTCATCAGCGTACTCAAGGTCTCCGCCCACGGGCAGACCCGAGGCGAGCCGGGAGACTGGCACGTCGAGGTTGCGCAGCATCCGCACAAGGTAGGCCGCCGTCGCCTCCCCTTCAATGTTTGGGTCTGTCGCGACGATGACCTCCTCGACCGGCTCGTCCGACAGGCGCGTCATGAGGTCTTGGATCCGAAGGTCGGCCGGGCCGACGCCGTGCAGCGGATCGATCGCGCCACCGAGCACGTGGTAGGTGCCGCGAAATTCGCGGGTGCGTTCAATCGCTCCCACGTCCTTCGGTTCTTCGACCACGCAGATGAGGCGATGGTCGCGACGCGGATCGAGGCAGATGCGGCATTTTTCGGCCTCCGCGACGTTTCCGCACACCTCGCAAAAGTGGACCTTATCCTTCACGGTCGTGAGCGCGTTGACGAGCGTCTGGACGTCGTCGGATTCCGCAGACAGAAGGTGAAAAGCGATGCGTTGGGCCGATTTCGGTCCGATCCCGGGCAGGCGCCCGAGCTCGTCGATGAGGTCCTGCAACGCGCCGTCATAGATGGCCATTAGGGTTCTTCGATCTCCTCAATGACGGTGCCCCCAAGTTTGCGTTTGAGCAGCTCAACACCGCTCACGTCGTCACGCCCGGTGACGACGTGGTCATCGACGCTCGCACCGTCGTACGGATCAGTGTCCTCCTGGGGGGCCGTGGGTTCCTCGCCTCCACCAGGATGTTCGGGTATACCAGGGGCGCGCCCGGCCGCTTGGGAGCCGGCCGATCCGGGCAATGGTCCGCGGTCGGGCGGCGTCGCCGGAGGCTGGGCCGCTGGACGCTCTCGACCGGGGCGGTCCAGGTGGTCGTGCGGGAACGGGACGCCGGGCAACGGGACGCTCGGTGGTTCGGGCCGCTCGGGGGCCTCAGCGGCTGGAGACTGGCCCTCAGGGCTGGCCTTGCCTGAACTATCGGCCCCCACGTCGGGGCGCGCCATCCCCGCGCCCGAGGCGTCCTGGGCGTTGGCGCCGCCCAGTTGATGGGGTCCGACGGAAGCGCTGCGGTCGCGTGCCCCGCTCGGGGGCTCCTCGGGCGATGCCGGCGTTGGGTCGTCCTGTGCCTCGGGGGAGGCCGATGGTTCCCGCGCTCGCGGAGAGTCGGGCGCCGTCCGCGCCTGGGTGGGCTCGCCGCCGGAGAGTGCCTCGCCTTCGGGGCTGACGTCGCGCGCGGAGACGCCGCGCACCGCCACGCGGAGCCCGAGCGCCTGGAAGATCGCCTCGGCGAGGTTCTCGGCATTGGTGGGCTGTTCGGGTCGCATGAAGCGCTCGAGCAGCGGATCGATGCGGAACACGATCGCGACCGTGCCGTCGTGGATGGGGCCGACGGAGGCGTGCTCTTGGACGAGCGACCACGTCACGCGGCTGATCGGTTTTAACGCCTCGAGGACGTCGGCCCAGCGTCGCCGCAGCAGGTCGGTGTCTTCCGCGGTGCTCGCCCGGCCCTCGGTCCGGTCCTGGCCGGCCGCCTCCTGCGCCGGCGTTGGCTCGGCGGCCGCGCCGTCCCCGCCGGACGCCGTCTTAGACTTCGCGCCCGGCTCCACGGTGTCGGGACCGGCGGGCCGACCTCCGGCATCCTGGCCGGCGCCGGACTCGCTGGCGGGTGGGCTCACCGCGGTGGCGCCGCTCGTACCGGGGCGCGGGGGCGTGAGCGGTACGGTGGGCCGCGACTCGGAGCGGGCACCTACGCTCCGTTCCGGGGTTGCGCGGTCCGCATCGGAATCCGATAAACCCTCGGGGGCGTCACGCCGGGGGGCCGGGCGGGCCTCTGAAACGCCTTCGGACCGGCGACCGGCGGAGGCGTGCGCCTCGCGTGGCGTCCCAAAGGTGGGCATCGCCGGCAGCGTCCTACTCCCCTGACCGCCGCGGTGGGCGTTGTCCGCGCCTGCCTCCCCCTGCGAAGGCCCAACCGTCTGCGGTGCGGCATGTGAGCCCGCGTCGCTCTGAACCAAGATGAGGCGCGCGCACAGGAGTTCGAACTGGAGCCGCGGGGAAGTCGCCCCGGACATATCGTTGAGAGCCTCGTGGGTAGCGTCGGCCGATGCAGAGGCACGACGGGCGCCGAGCTGCGTCGCCTGCGCCGCCATGCGATCGAGCTGGTCGTCCGGTACGCCGTGGATCGCGTCGCGACCGTCGTCCCCCGCAATGGCGAGGACTACCAGGTCACGTAGCCGCTGGAGCAGGTCCTCCGTAAAGCGGCGCGGATCGTGGCCCGATTCGACCACGTGGTCCACCACGCGGAAGAGGGCGGCGCCGTCGATTCCCGCGAGCGCACCGACGGCGTCGTCAAGCAGGCCCACGGAGGTGAAGCCGAGCAGCTGGGTGGCGCGGTCGTAGTCGATGGCCCCGTCGATTGCGCCGGCCATGAGCTGGTCGAGAACCGAGAGTGAGTCGCGAACCGACCCACCGCCGGCCCGCACGACGAGCGGGAGGACCCCGTCCTCAACGGTGACGCCTTCCTCGTCGCACAGATGCCGGAGGTAGGAGGTCATGACCTCCGGAGGGACGAGCCGGAAAGGATAGTGGTGGGTGCGCGAACGGATCGTGCCAATAACCTTCTCAGGTTCCGTGGTCGCGAACACGAACTTCACGTGTGGCGGCGGCTCCTCAACGAGTTTGAGCAGGGCGTTGAAGCCCTGGGGAGTCACCATATGGGCCTCGTCGAGGATGAAGATCTTGTAGCGGTCGCGCGCGGGCGCAAAGGCAGCGCGCTCGCGCAGGTCACGAGCGTCATCAACGCCGTTGTGGGAGGCGGCATCGATCTCGACGACGTCGAGGGACCCCGAGCCACCGGTCGCGAGGTCCCGGCAGGAGGGACATTCACCGCAGGGCGTGTCGGTCGGGCCTTCGACGCAGTTCAGGCAGCGCGCGAAAATGCGGGCGGACGTTGTCTTCCCACAGCCTCGCGGGCCTGAGAAGAGGTAGGCGTGGGAGACCCGCCCGGCACGCAGAGCGGCGGCCAGCGGATCAGTCACGTGTTCTTGACCGATGACGTCGGCGAAGGTGTCGGGCCGGTAGCGGCGGTATAGGGCGGTACTCACCCTCCGAGCATATGGCCCTTGGCCGACAATCTCACGAGCCTGGCGATCGCCGGGGGACAACGCGCCATCGCCGCCTGCGTCGCGGGCCGGCGCGAGTGGAGAAACGAAGGACCCCCACGCACCCGTGAGAGCTCACGTACCCTTGCTGCATTCCTGCCCTGGGGGAGTTCGGCGAGATCACGTCACGTGGGGGCCGCCAGCAGTCTAACCGATCCGCGCCCCCGCGTCATGCCGCGAACGCCCCGCCCGCGGGAGAGATCTCACACCCGCATCGTGGCGGTGAGATTCGACGCGGGCGAGGAAACCACGTACGATTAATGTCCGGCGTCCGCGTGAGTGGACCCCGAGGAGGATTCGCCTAGCGGCCTATGGCGCACGCTTGGAAAGCGTGTTGGGTTCACGCCCTCGGGGGTTCGAATCCCCCATCCTCCGCTCTCGCCCCTCCTTGATTTTCAAGGAGGGGCTTTTTCGTGCGGTTTTCGGCGCGATCATGCGCCAAACCTCGGGGTTTCGGGCTACCGATCTCACTTCCCCTCACGGCACCGTGCTTCGGGGTTTCACCGTCTAAGGGTCACTATCGGGTCACATTGTGGGGCTGAGTATGCGCCCCGCTCCGGCACTTGCGCAGGGTTCGAATTAGGAGTTCGAACCCCCCACGACTCACGTCTGGGAACCCGCCCCCGACGACGGCGCACCCGCCGGGCGATAGAACGCCGCCGGGACCTTGCGCGTCCGGGCCCGGTCCCACGGCACCTCCCATCCACCGGCACGCAGCAGCCAGTCGATCAGGCCGCCGGTGAACCCCCACACGATGAGTCCGTCGACGGCGAACCCCGGCCCCGTTGGACGGCCTTGAAGCGTCGCGGTGAACCGACGCCCCGGATCCGCAAGCTCCGAGATCCGCGGCGTGTGCACACTCGCCACCTCGCCCGTGTCACGCGGCTCCAGCGCCGTGTGCCACGCCCCCGCCGCGCCCCGCGTCGCCGGCAGGCTGGCGAGTACGGGGGTGACGAGGTAGGGAGAGGCGTGAGTCGCCCGGTCAGTCAGAATGCCACGCACCCGCACGGTGTCGGGATCGAGCCCCACTTCTTCACGCGCCTCGCGCAGGGCCGCCTGCACGGGCCCCTCCCCCGCCTCGAGGGAGCCTCCGGGGAAGGCGACCTGGCCTGGATGTGAACGCAGGCGCGCTGTACGGCGAATCAACAGGACGGCGGGGTCCGCATCGTCGGATAGGCCCATGAGAACGGCCGCGGCCCGCCGGTTGGTGGCGGCTGCCGGCGCGGGCGTGCCTTGAGACGCGCTCACGATCCGCTCCCAGCGCGCCTCGGGTGTCCTCATGCCCACACCCTAGCGGTGAGCGAGCACCCACCCGCTCGCCGCTCGTCAGCTCCGAGGCGCGTCAGCACCCACCACAGGCCTCTCGCTTCCCGTTTCTCAGGGGGCCGAGCCCCAAAACTCCCACGGTTCCCCGGCCCTGTGCAGGCCACCTAGGCTAGGAGTATGACCTCGTCTGCCGAGCCCCGCCGGGCCGATCCCCCCGACACGCCATTCACGAGTGTGCGCGTCGACGTCTGGCTGCACTCGGTACGCCAGATCAAGACACGCTCGGGCGCGGCCAAGGCCTGTCGGGCCGGGCACGTGCGGGTGAATGGAGAACGCGCAAAGCCGTCGAGCCCGGTACGGATCGGTGACGAGGTGCGCTACAGGTTTCAAGGCTTCGACCGCATCCTTGAGGTGCGCGGTCTGATCAAGAAACGGGTGGGGGCAGCGATCGCGCAGACCTGTTACACCGACCATTCGCCACCGCGTCCCACGCCGCTTCTTGCTCCAGCCCCGATCTTTCGGCCTCGCGGGGCAGGTCGCCCCACGAAGAAGGAACGCCGGCAACTCGACCGCCTCCGGGGGCGTCCACCCCAGCGTTGACGCCCCTCATTCTCCCCTAGGAGACAAGATCGTCCCGGAGGGCGATCCCGCGCGTGCCCTTTTTCCATTACCGTACGTGTTGTGACCCCCTCGCCTCGATCTTCGATGACGTCCCGCCGACGACGCTTGCACCAACGCCAGTCGGTGATTTTCGGGTCGCTCGCACTCCTGCTCGTCATCACGCTGATCGTCGCGATCACCCACTTCTTTGGGATCCTGCCGTCACCCTTCGCGCGGGATTTCTCGACCGATCCCGCCGACAGGCCCACCCCCGCGCCAACCGCCGTGTGTCCGCCTGAGGGCGCCGCACCGGTCGATCCGGCGGGCGTGACGCTGAACGTCTTTAACGGCACCTCACGAACGGGCCTCGCGGCCGCGACCGCCAAGCTCCTGGACGAGCGAGGCTTTACCGTCGCAAAGACCGGCAATTTTGATCTCGGCTACGACGGCTCCGCACTCATCCGTGTGAACGAGGACCAGATCGCCGCAGGATACACGGTGTCCCGGCTCATCGAGGGCTCCCTGGTGGTCCTCCACCCGCGCGAGAGCGAGACCGTAGACGTCATCATCGGGGACGGCTATTCAAACATGGGATCGGTCGAAGACATCGGTACCGACCCGTTCGAACGTCCGGACAATTGCCGCCCCGCGGAAGAAGCAGCACCGGCCGAGCAGACCTCAGACGAGTAACCTCGCCCGGTCTGCCCGACCGGTAGGCGCTATCGCAGCCGACGGCTACTTCCGCACGCCAGTACCGAAGTCGTCCTCGAGTTCCTTACCCGCGGGCGCGGACGCTGGGGAGGCCGGCTCGAAGGCCGTGCCGCGCCAGCGCGAGAGGGCCCGCATAATGTGGTAAATCCCGATCGCGCACACGGACCCGAGCGCGATGCCCTCGAAGGAAACCTGACCCACATTGATCGTGTAGTTCGCGATCGCGACGATCAGTGCCACGGCAGCCGTATTGAGGTTCACCGGATCGGAGAAATCCACGCGGTTTTGCACCCAGATGCGTACCCCGAGCATCCCGATCATGCCGTAGAGAACGGTCGCGGCCCCACCGAGGACGCCGGGCGGGATCGAGGCGATGGTCTCACCGAACTTCGGGAGCATCGACAGGCCGAGCGCGAAGAGCGCCGCGCACACGTAGGCGGCCGTCGAGTAGACCCGGGTCGCGGCCATGACACCGATGTTCTCGGCGTAGGTGGTCGTGCCGGAACCGCCGCCGGAGCCGGCAATCATGGTGGAGACGCCGTCGGCGATGAGGGCCCGACCGGTGAGGTCATCGAGGTTCTGTTCGGTCATCGCCGACACGGATTTCACGTGCCCGACGTTCTCGGCGACGAGTACCAGCACCACCGGAACGAAGAGTCCCAGGTAGACGGGGTCAAAAGCGGGCGCGTGGAAGGCGGGCAGGCCCACCCAGTCGGCCGCCTCGATCGTCGTGTAGTCAATCTCCCCCCGAATCATCGCGGTCACGTACCCGATCAGCACACCAATCAGGATCGACAACCGCCCGATGATGCCCTTAAAGAGGACCGTAACGAGCAGGATCGAGACGATTGTGACGACGGCGGTCACGGGCCCCTGCTGCACCCAGTTCCAGGCGGCGGGCGCGAGGTTGAACCCGATGAGCGCAACGATCGCCCCCGTGACGACGGGCGGCATGATGATATCGATCCAGCGCACGCCCGCGAAGTGGACGATGACACCGACGACGGCGAGCGTCGCACCGACCGAGATGATGCCCCCCTGGGCGAGCGCCATCTTGTCGGGGTCAAGCGCGTTGCCAGCTCCCGGGACAAACCCGGTGACAGCGCCAATCGGGGCTAGCAGCGCGAACGAGGACCCGAGATAGGAGGGCAGGCGACCCGCCGTGATGAGCAGGAATAGGAGGGTTCCGACGGCGGTGAAGAAGAGGGTGGTGGCCGGAGGGAACCCGGTGAGGAGGGGCACTAAAAAGGTGGCCCCAAACATGGCCACCACGTGCTGAGCGCCGATACCGGCGGTACGTCCCCAACTCAATCGCTCCTGAGGGGCAACGATCGCGCCGGGGGGAATAGATTTGCCGTCCCCGTGGACGGACCATAATCCGCGCGAGTTCTGAGTCATAGTCTCTCTCCCTTACTGCCGCGGCGAGCCGGGCGCCCGCACCACGCGGCAACATCGGGCAATAGGTTACCGTCTCACAACTATGCTGGAAGGGTCCCGCCACACTGTGACGTGAGGATTAGCCCATGACTGCGCCCGAGTCTCCCGCGCCCGACCGCCTGGCCGAGCCAGTCGACCCTGTCGACGTGGTCTTCCCCGGCACCGAGAACCTCGACGCGGCTGCCGTCTTCGCGCAGCCGGGCTACACCGCCCCGCCCATCGTGACCGAACCGAGTGCGATTGCGGCCCTCGTCTTCGCGATGATCTTCTTCATTCCTGCCGTCCCGGTGATCGGCGTGATCCTCGGGATCGTTGCCCTCAACCGGTGCGCCCGGTTGCGCCGTAACGGTCGGGGCATGGCGACCTCCGCAATCGTCATCGGTGCGATCCTGTCCGCCATTCATCTCATGATCGCGCTCCTGTGGTCGACCGCTGGGTAAGCTGTGCGCACCGGGCATCCCACAGATCACGGGGCACGTGTCGTGAAACCCGACAGGGACGCCACTGAGCGAGGACAGGAGACGCGGTGAAACCGTTTGTGTTGATCGCCACGCGCGCGGAGGATGAAGCGGCCGACGGCGAATACGCCGCCTTCTTGCGCTACGGCCAGCTGCGAGAGCGAGAACTCCTGCGCCTGCGGCTTGAAGCCGAACCGATGCCTACACTCGATCTCGATGCCATCTCGGGGATTATCCTCGGCGGTTCACCGTTCACCGGCTGCATCCCCGTGGAGGAGAAGTCGGCCACCCAGTTGCGAGTCGAAGCAGAGCTCTCGGCCCTCTTGGACGACGTCGTCGCCCGCGACACGCCTCTGCTCGGGGCCTGCTACGGCGTCGGAAGCCTCGGACGGCACCAAGGCGGCATCATCGATGAGACCTACGCGGAGGAGATCAGCGCACCCCTGATGCGCAAAACAGAGGCGGGCCGGACGGACCCGCTGCTCGCTAACCTGCCCGATGAGTTCCGCTCGTTCGTCGGCCACAAGGAGGCGTGTCGGGTGCTCCCGCCGTCGGCCACCCTCCTGGTGGAAGGGGACGCCTGCCCGGTGCAGATGTTCCGCGTTAAGGAAAACCTCTACGGTACCCAGTTCCACCCTGAGCTGGACGTTCCCGGCATCCATAAACGGATCGACGTCTACCGCGAACACGGCTATTTCCCCGCCGATACCGCCCAGGCGGTGAAGGACTACACCGCGGGCTTCGACGTGTCCGTTTCACACCGAATCGTCACGAATTTCGTTGCCTACTACGCTCGGGACTGACCGCGCGCCGGCCCCCGATCACAGGGGTGGCGGGGAGCGGACGGCGGGACACATGGCGCGTGTCGGACGGTGCGTACGCGTCCCGGGCAGCCCCGTCCACTAGAGCAGAGCGAGGAGTGCCTCGGGCAGCAGCGCATATCCCACGAACGCGACAACGTCGATCAGGGTGTGAGCGATAACGAGCGGAAGGACGCGCCGGCGACGTCGATAGTATTCGGCAAAGACAAGCCCCATGACGACGTTGCCGATGCCGGGACCGATCCCCTGATAGAGGTGGTAGGCACCGCGCAGGAGTGCGGAGGCGGTGAGGATGCGGGCGGGGCTCCACCCCAGCGCGCGCAGTCGCTCACTGAGGTAGCCAACCGCGAGGACCTCTTCGAGTAGCGCATTCTTCAAGGCGGCGAGAATCAGGATGGGGATCGCCCACCATACGGGCGGCAGTCCCGCTGGCTGCACCTCCACCGTGAGATCCAGGAAGCGGCCGAGCGCGTAAAAGGCGAGGCCGGGCACCCCGATGAGGGCTGCGAGGCCGACCCCGATGCCAAGGTCGCGCACGGGTCGCGTCGTCGTGAGACCGATACGGCGCACAGCGCTGCGGCCCGGTTCGGCCAGCAGGTAGAGCGCGAGGGCGACGGGCACGAGCGCAAAGACGATCCCGAGGAGCTGGTAGAGAAGGTCCAGCAGGGGGCTGGGGGCGAGCGATTCGTTCAGGCGCGCACTCTGCTCGCCCAGGGCCGTCTCGGAGCCGAGGCGGCGGGCCAGCATGATGATCGAGTAGGTCGCGGAGCGCCCGAGGCTCAGCCCCAAGACGATGAGGATTTCGGGGCCGAAGCGGGCGGGGATCGACACCGCCCCCGAAATCGGACGGTTATCAGGTGCAGCTCCCGCGACGCGATGGGCACTCGTCAGGCCCGTCTCGGCCGATCCGGCTTTCTCTCCTCGCGCTTGCATGTCCCTAGTGTGACGTGTCGGAGCCCTTGAGCGCACCACCGCCAGGGGTCATGATGGTGGCATGCTTATTGCCTTTTCTGTTGCCCCATCCGGCGTGGGCGAGGCGGGCCCCGCAGCCGATGAGTCCGGATCCGTCTCGCGCGCCGTTGCCGCCGCCATCGAGGTGGTGCGCGCCTCCGGCCTGCCGTATCGCACCGATGCTATGTTCACCACCCTCGAGGGTGACTGGGACGAAGTCATGACTGTGGTGAAGGAGGCAACCGAGGCGGTGGGGCGCTTCGGCTCGCGTGTCTCACTCGTCTTGAAGGCCGACATCCGCCCGGGCTATCGGGGGGAACTCGACGCCAAGGTGGAGCGGCTCAACACCCACCTAACCGAGGGCGAGTGACGGAGCGCCTCCCCCACCCGGTGACGGGCGAGCTTTTCGCCTCTCCCGTACCCCCGGGAGCCGGCTGGCCAGGCGATCCTGCGACCACCGACACCGCCGTCGCCACCACCCCCGCCCAAGTGGAAGAACTCGCCGCGGCCTGCTCCGACACGGCCGCCCTCGATGCGGCGGTGAGCGTCTGCCGGGCCTGCGAGCGCCTCGTGGCCTGGCGCGAAGAGGTGGCGCTCACCAAGCGGGCGAGTTTCGCAGGCGAGCCCTACTGGGGTCGGCCCGTCGCGAGTTTCGGAAATCCTTCCGCTCGACGCCTCATCGTCGGGCTCGCCCCCGCTGCGCACGGCGCGAACCGCACGGGCCGCATGTTCACTGGGGACCGCTCTGCGGACTGGATCGTTGCGGCTCTCCACCGCGCAGGCCTCGCTTCGCAAGAGACGTCCCTCCACGCCGGTGATGGACTCCGTCTCACGGGGGCCCGCATGGTGGCGCCGGTGCACTGCGCGCCACCCGCCAACAAGCCGACAGCAGCCGAGCGGGCGACCTGCTCGCCGTGGCTGCGTCGCGAACTCGACCTCGTCCGCCCAGTGGCGCTCCTCGCACTCGGGGGCATCGCGTGGCAGAGCGTGCTGCGCGTCGCCCGCGAGGCGGACTGGCAGGTGCCCCGGCCGGCACCGCGCTTCGCCCATGGGGCCCGTGCGTCCCTCGAGGCTCCCTGGGGCGCGGTCGCCCTGTTCGGCTGCTATCACGTCTCCCAACACAACACTTTTACGGGACGACTCACCCGCGAGATGCTGCTAAGCGTCGTCGCCGAATTCGCCGCCGCGTAACGGCACCCCCTCCTGGTACGGGTGTACCAATTTCGGCCGGTGCGCGCTACGATAGGAGCGAGGGACGCACGGTTCGCGAAGGGGCTGACACGTGAGCGAGGACCAGAGCACAAGCGCCGCTGAACTGCGGCAACGAGTACGAGAACTGACCGAACATTCTGGGCAGATTACGCGCAAAAACACGCGTCTGGCGTCGGCACTTGCCGCCGCCCGCCAAGAACTCTCGACGCTTCATCAAGAAATTGAGCGGCTCACCGAGGCGCCGCTCAGTTTTGGCACCTACCTGCGGACCGTGGACGCCCTGGCGAGAACAGTCGATATCGTCACCTCGGGCCGTCACATGCGTGTGAAGGTCTCCTCCACGGTACCGCTCGGCGGCCTCGAGGCCGGGACCACCGTCATCTTGGACGATCACCTCTCCGTCGTCGCGACGGCACCTGCCGACGACGTCGGCGAGGTCGTCGTCGTCGAACAGCGGCTCGACGAACACCACGTGCTCGTCGTCGTGCGCGGCGAGGACACCCGAGTCCTGCGTCTGACAGGCGAACTCACCCGTACCCGGCTGCGCCTCGGAGACTCCCTGCTCGCGAACCTGCGCGATGGCTTCGCCCTGGGACGCGTCCTACGCGCCGAGGTGGAGGACCTCCTGCTGGAGGAGGCACCAGAGACCCCGTGGGAGGCGATCGGTGGACTCGGTGAATCCATCGAAGCGATCCGCGACGCCGTCGAACTGCCGTTCGCTCACCCCGAGCTCTTCCAGACCTACCAGGTGCGTCCCCCGAAGGGTGTCCTCCTGTACGGCCCGCCTGGCTGCGGTAAAACCCTCATCGCGAAGGCGGTCGCCACCTCCCTGTCGCGCACGGCCGGCCAGGAGGCCTATTTCCTGAACATCAAGGGCCCTCAGCTGCTCGACAAATACGTCGGTGAAACGGAGCGGCGCATCCGCCTCATCTTCGCGCGCGCCCGCGACAAGGCCGCACTCGGGCTGCCCGTCGTGATCTTCTTCGACGAAATGGAGTCCCTCTTCCGCACCCGCGGTTCGGGGGTCTCCTCCGATGTCGAGACGACGGTCGTCCCGCAGTTACTCGCCGAGATCGACGGTGTTGAGGAGCTCACGAACGTCGTCGTGATCGGCGCATCCAACCGTGAGGACATGCTCGATCCCGCAATCCTGCGCCCCGGCCGGCTGGATGTAAAGATCCGGATCGGGCGGCCCGACCGCGCGGGTGCTGCGGAGATCCTCTCGCGCTACCTCACCGATGACCTGCCGCTCGCCGAAGAGGAACTCGAACACGGCGACGCCGCCGCCGCAATCACGCACATGTCTGAGACCCTGTTGGATGCCCTCTTCGCGCGCACGCCCGAGATGGCGCTCCTTCAGGTCACCCGACGCTCGGGCAGGCGCGAGACTTGGTATCTCGCCGATCTTGTCTCAGGCGCGATGCTCGCGAATATCGTCGACCGCGCGAAGAACGCCGCCATCAAATCTCACCTGGCCACCGGAACCCACGGCCTCACGACCACTCACCTCTTGGACGCCCTCGCCCGTGAGGTGACGGAGAGCGCCGACCTGCCGGGAGCCACTGACCCGGAAGAGTGGGCACGCGTCGTCGGGCGGGGCCACGGCGGGGACCCGATCCGCACCGTCGTCCCGATCGCTTTCGCGCAGGAGGAATCATGATTACCGTACGCCGCGTCATGGGCGTGGAGACCGAATACGCCCTCCTCGATACGGCCGATCCAGCGGCCGACCCCGACACCCTCGCCACGGACCTGCTCTATGCCTATGCGCGCGCCGCCGCGCCCCACACGGCCGCTACCGAGCACGTCCCGGGCGCGCACGGGCGCACCCTGGAGCCCGGCGCGGGCTGCCGGTTCGACTATTCCGGAGAGCGACCCCGTGCCGACGCCCGTGGGATGACGGCGGAGGACCTGCCGGAGGAAGCCCGCACCGATGAGGTGCGCGGCGCCTCTCTTACGGGCGCGCGAACCACGTGGGTTCTGCGCATCACGCCCTTCGAATCGCACTACTACCGTGGCTCGGCGACCCATGCCGCCAACGGCGGTCGCCTCTACGTGGACCACACTCACCCCGAATACGCGGCCCCCGAGGCCCTCGGCCCGGAAGCCGCTGCTCTCTACGACCAGGCGGGCGATGTCATCATGGCTCGCGCCGTCACGGCGCTGAATGAACAGCAGGGCCGACGCGCCGTCGTCGTGAAGAACAACACCGACGGCAAGGGGCAGGCATGGGGAGCCCACGAGAGCTACGCGATGGCTCGGGACGTCGACTGGGATCTCATCACCGCAGTGCTCCTGCCCTTCCTGGTGACCCGCCCGATCATCGGTGGTGCGGGGCGCGTCGGCCTCGGGCCGGCGGCTGAGACCGACGGCTTCCAGATTTTTGCGCGCGCCGATTTTATTGAGACCGACGTCTCGCTACACACCACCCGCGAACGCCCGATCGTGAACACCCGAGACGAACCGCACGCCGAACCCGGCGAGTGGCGCCGGCTGCACGTCATCACCGCGGACTCCTCGATGTTCGCGACGACGGCCGTCCTACGGCTCGGGTCGCTCGCGGCGCTGCTCGACCTGCTCGAGAAGAGAGACGACATCGCCCGCTCCCTTGCCGAGTCCTACACGCTCGCGGATCCGGTCGCTGCCGTGCGCGAAGTCTCCCGGGACCTGACGCTCACCGCACCGTTGCCGCTCGCACACGGCGGGCAGGCGACTGCGCTCGAGATCCAGCGCGGCTTTTATGAGGCAATCCGCGAAGCGGCGGGCACAACGTGTGACGCCGAGACCGCCCGCGTGCTCGATCTGTGGGGCGAGGCCCTGGACGCTCTCACGCAGGCCGCACAGAACGGTTCGTTCGCGCCGGCGTCCCAGCTCATCGAATGGTGCGCGAAGTATCAGCTGCTGGAGCGCCTGCGCCGCAAATACGATTGCGGCTGGGGCGACCCGCGCCTGAAAGCTGCAGACTTGCAGTTCGCCATGGTGGGGCCGGCATCCTCGCTCGCGTCGGCGCTCGAGCGTTCGGGGGCGGTACGTACCCAGGTAACGGCGGAGGAGGTGGCCGCGGCGGAGTTCACCGCACCGGCAGACACGCGCGCCGGGGGGCGGGCGGCACTGCTCGCTGCCTACCCCGACCGTGTGTGGGCCGCTGGCTGGACATCGATCGTCGTCGACATCGACCGCAAACACCTGCTGCGGGTCGAGCTCAACGACCCGCTCCACCCCACGGCGGCAGAGATGGCCGAGGCAATCGAGGGCTCGCCCTCGCTCGCCGATACCGTCACGCGGCTCGGCGCACCGATCCCGGAGGACCCGGTGACGCTGGGGTGGCACGAGGGCGTGTACGCGACAGACAATGAGGATGAGGAGGAGACATCATGGTAAAGAGGATCCAGAAGGAGACCACTCACGAGGACACGGCCGATCCGGTTGAGCCGCCAACGCCCGCCGGCGCCAACCCGACCGCCCAGGGACTCGACGAGGTACTCGCCGACATCGACGACGTCCTCGAGGTAAACGCCCTCACCTTCGTGCAGGGCTTCGTCCAGAAGGGTGGGCAGTGAACGAGGCTGACAACCCCGCCTCGCGCCCACTGATCGCCGAGGCCTCGCAGGCCTCGCGCTCCCGGGAGGTTCCGCCCGCGGACGGGGGGCTCAGCCGCGCGGTCGGGATCGAGACCGAGTACGGGGTGGCAAGTGCCCACGTGCGTCCCGTCGACGACGGAACGAGGCCTCCCCTCACCCCGGAAGAGTCCGTGAACGAGATCTTCCGACACACCCCGCAGCGTCACCGCAGCGCCCACCATTTTTTATCGAACGGCGCGCGACTCTACGTCGATATCGGCTCCCACCCCGAATATGCCGGGCCGGAGTGCCGCACGCTCGCCGACGTGATCGCCCAGGACCGCGCGGGCGATCTCATCCTCGCGCGCATGGTCGACATCGCGAACGCCTCCCTCGCCGAGCGCGCAGACGGCAAGAACCCCGCCCGTATCCACCTCATGAAGTCCAATGCGGACGCCCACGGCAACACGTTCGGCTGTCACGAGAACTATCAGGTGCCGCGCGCCGGCGACTTCCCCGTAGCCGGATTCGTGGGCTTCCTCGCTGCCCGCCAGATTCTCACCGGCTCGGGCCGCCTGACCGCGCGTGACGCGCGGGACACCGATGCCGCAGCGGCGAGTCCGCTCGGCCCTATGCGCTACTCGGCTCGGGCCGCCTACATGGTGGCCTCGACGTCGGCCGATCCCACCGCACAGCGGGCTTTCATCAATACGCGCGATGAACCCCACGCGGACCGTTCGCGCTGGCGTCGCCTCCACGTGCTCGCCGGCGATAGCGCCGTCTGCGAAGCAGGTACCGCCCTCAAGGTAGCCCTTGGCGATGCCGTTCTCGCGATGGCCGAGACCGGGGCCTGGGATCTCGCCGAGTGCACGCTAGCCGACCCGGTCGAGGCGACGAATCGCTGGAACGTGGACCCGCGTGCCGCACTGGAGCGCGACGGCGGCGGCACCATCACGTGCGTGGACATCCTCGGGGAGGTTCTCGAGCGGATCGATGCGTTCTGGTCTCGTGCGGGGCTCCGCCCTGACGCCCTGACCGCGCGGGCCTACGACCTCGCGCGCCGTGGCCTCACCGCGCTGGCTTCAGGCGACGCCTCCGGCGTAGACCGCGAGCTCGATTGGGCGATTAAGCACCGGGTCCTCTCCCACGTCGCTGACGCGGCGCCGGGGGGCTGGGCAGACCCGAGGGTCGCCCGCACGGAGCTCGCCTACCACGACATCTCGGCACGTTCCGGCCTCGCAGCCGGGCTACGCCGGGCGGGGCTCATGGCCAGCTGGATCACCGACGAGGACATCGAGCGGGCGACGACGACCCCACCCGCGGGCACTCGTGCCGCCATCCGCGGCCCGTTCGTGCAGGCGTGTGAGCGTATGGGACGCCTGGCCTCGATCGGGTGGGCGCACGTGCGTCTCGACCGGCCGGCGCGACCGCAAATCGACCTACCCGACCCGCTCGCCTTCGACTCGGCGGAAGTCCGCGACCTGGTTGAGGAGATCTATCGTCTCGGCCCGAGCGGGCCCGAACCGGAGCCGCCGAGCCCCGCCCCCACGAAGGCCGTGCCGCGGCCGCGGCGCGCCTAGCGCCCGCGCGAGGCTCGCGCTAGTCGCGCGTCGGGGAGTCCACCCGCCGCAGATAGATCGGTGGGCGCCGCTCCCGCCAGTCGCCCTGCCACCCGGTGGCGGTTCGCACGAAGTCAATGCGGTCCATCCGGATGGCGCGCAGGCGCGCGTTGTCGACCTCACGCGTTGGTGGGAGCGGCCGGGAAGCCGCCACTGAACAGGGCTGGGCGACGTCGGTGCCGAGCAGTTCCAGAGGGCTCGCCTCGCCGTCCTCTTCGCCGCGCATGAAGCGGGCCGCGGCCGCGATCTGGCGGGCCCGTTCATGTTCGGGTACCTCCTGCTCGGTTACGAAGGTGACAAACGGGCGAGTCGCGACGATTGTCACGAGGTGCCGGTCCACGAGAGCACGCCCCTCCACGGTGTAGAGGGCGTCGAGTTCGGTACTCGCCACCCGCAGCGTGTAGGGCGCGTCCGGGTCGCTGCTTGCCTGCACCTCGCGTCCCTCCGTCAGGCCGCCGGCCGCCCGCACCTGGGCGGTGGGATCGGCGTAGGCGATGAGCTCGCAGTCGGTGCTATTCGGGATCATGCGGACCCGCCACCCCAGTCCCCGCCAGATGCCGTGATAGCCGGCACGCAGGATTGGCAGATAGCGGTCATCGCTTGGGCAGGTGGGTTCGAACCACGGGTTTGTCGGGGCATCCAGGCAGCGTGGCGTGGCGAGCGGTGGCGTGTGCTCGGCGAGGGCGGCGTGGCGTTCCGCCTGCCGGGTCACGGTCGCGTTCGCGAGCGAGCGCAGCTGAAGACGCAGGTCCCACGGGTCCAGCGAATCGTCGAGGTCCGCGAGTGCATCGCCGTAGACGAGCTCGAGGGGCCGCACCGTCGTGAGTTCAGCTTCCCCCTGCTGCAGTTCGATCTGGCCGGCCGTGTCGATGAAGGTGCCGTCGGGGCGTCGCACGAAGACGCGGTCACGGAACGCCACCCCCGCGGCATAGCCAGACGCGAGCATGAGTGCGTAGTGAGGGATGGTGCTCATCTTCCGGTCTCCTCCCAGATCTTGATCCCGTGGGCGGCAACGCGCCGGTCGGCAACGCGCGCGTCCTCATCCCCGATATTGAGGGCGAGGGTCACGGCGCCCACCCCATCGCGGGCCGTCAGGCGGATCGCGAGAGTGGTGTTGGTGAGGTCGCTCGTCTCGAGGTAGGCCTCGTGTAGCCACGGGTGACGCCGACGCGACCCCACCAGCTCTTGATACATCGCGCGCGTGCTCGCTCCAAGCTCCGAAAGCTCTGCCGGGTTTGCCGGTAGGGGCGGGCGGATTTCAGCGTCGCCACCGAGCCTTTCGTATTTGATACCGGTGAATCCGTCCTCGTCGCCGTAATAGATCGAGGGGGTACCCGGCAGGTGGGTGAGGAGGGCGACGGCGTGGCGCAGGTGTCGCGGATCGGTCAGACGCGAAGCGATCCGGGTGACGTCATGGTTCGACAGGAAGGTCTGCGCGATGAACGTCTCCGAGAACTTGGCGTGTCGGGTAAGAGCGTGGTCGAGCTCGTAGAGATTCGCATCGTTGAGGGCCGACCACGTGGCCTTCCACAGTTCGTATTGGGTAACCGCGTCAAAGCCCGAGGATTCCACGATGGCGGGGTAGTCACCGTGGATCACTTCCCCGAAGACGTACAGGTCCGGAAATTCAGCGCGCACGGCTGGCAGGATGCGCTGCCACACCTCGGGCGCCATCGCGTAGGCGGCATCCATCCGCCAGCAGTCCACGCCACGCGCGCTCCAGTAACGCAGAACGTCAATGATGAGGTCGAGTACGGCGTCGTCTTCGTGATCCAGGTTGACGAGCCCGGTGTGGCCCTCGAAATAGGTGGCGCTCCCCCGCTCGAGGGCGCGCTTCGCTAGGGGGTGCTCGCGCCCCACATGATTGAAGACGCCGTCGAGCCCGACCCGGATGCCACGCTCGTGGCAGGCCGAGATGAGGTCCGTGAGGTCGGTTTCCGTCCCAAGACGGGGGTCGACCGCGTGATGGTCCCACGTGTCATAGCCGTGGGAGTAGGAAGAAAACACCGGGCCGAGCAGCAGCCCATTGCAGCCGATCTCGAGGAGATGGTCCAGCCACGCGTGCAGGCGAGGCAGCCGGTGGGCGACGCCGTCGGGCCCGGCCTCGGGGTCCGCGTCCTCGCGTGTCGCGGGGGCATCGAGCGCGCCGAGCGGGTAGACGTGCCAGAAGATCGCGTGACGCACCCAGGAGGGTTCGCCCCTTAGGAGCTCTGACACGAGTCGTCCTTCGGAGCGAGATCCGGGTCGGCGTCACGCAGAAATTCCGTGATGCGGGTGGCCTCGTCGTTCTCTCCGATCGCGGCGGCGACCTTGCCGAGCACCATGAGGGCCCGCAAGAAGCCCTGGTTCGGGATGTGGTCGTGTGGAATCGGGCCGGCACCGCGCCAGCCGGCCTTCCGTAGGGCGTCAAGACCGCGATGGTAGCCGGTACGGGCGTAGGCGTAGGCCGCAATATCGCGACCCTCGGCGTGGGCGGCTTCAGCGAGCAGCGCCCAGGCGAGCGAGGAGGTCGGGTGGGCGCGGGCGGCGTCTTCGGCGCTAGCCCCACCGTCGAGGAGATTCGCGGCTGGGTCCGGGGGCAGCAAGGTCGGTTCGGGACGCAACAGGTTTTCTCTCATGCTCCCAGTCTCTCACCGCGCGCGGGCCTCGCCCAGTCCCCTGCGATCGGGCGCCGGGTAGGTGCACCCTCGTGCCCGGCAGTTCCGTTGCATACCCGAAAGCCGTGGAGCACCGGCAGCCAGCCCCTTGGGTGGAGGGGCCACGCCGTACGTCTCGCGGGTGTGCGCACTGCACCACGCGCGCGGTTTTCACGCCGCGTCATGCACGAGAAAACCCCGCGCCCTTTGGACGCGGGGCCAGGCTCGGGAGCCTTAGTCTTCTTCGATCGAGTCCTTGTCCTCATGCTCGATGGTCGAGCTCTTGGAGTGCGAGACCTGAATCTTGCGCGGCTTGGCCTCCTCCGCCACCGGGATGGTGAGCGTGAGGACGCCGTCGGCGTAGTCCGCCTCGATGCGGTCGGGCGCGACGCCGAGGCCGAGTCCGATCTGGCGCGCGAATGTGCCCGTCGGGCGCTCGTGGGTGAGCCATTCCAGCCCCTCGCCGGAGACCGAGCGGCGCTCAGCGCGGATCGTGAGGGTCCGGTCCTCGATGTCGATGTCGATCGAGGAGGGGTCCACCCCGGGCAGGTCGATTTCCGCGACGAACCGGTCGCCATCGCGGTACAGGTCCAGCGGCATGCCAGGAGCGAGAGGCCCCTGCCGCATGGTCGTGTTCATTAGCCGCTCCATCTCGCGGAACGGATCGTATCGAGTAGCCATCGCAATACACCTCCACAGCGTCATCCCCGAAACTTTCGGGGGCTCCAACCGACCGGGTCTCTCCGGCCGGTGCCAGCTACGTCTCAATTGTCCGCCGCTACACCCGCAGACGGCTACTGGGATCGCCCTCAGCGTAAAAGTTGAGTCTCCTCGACTCAAGCTAACGAAGTGTGGCGGTCTTTCCTCGATCGCCGCACGCCTCGTACACTGGTGAGGCGACGTGGATGCGTGAAGCGAAGGAGCTTAGCCCATGGAACGGATCAGCGGTGTCGCGAGACACTACGAGTGGGGTTCGCCCGATGCCATCCCCTGGTTGATGGGGCAGGACACGAGCGGGGAGCCGGTGGCCGAGATGTGGTTTGGTGTGCATCCCTCGGGTCCGGCGGGCCTCCCCGAGAGTGAATACGAAAACCTCGCCGCCCTCATTGCGGCCGACCCCGAGGGCGCTCTTGGCGCGGATGTCTGCTCCCGCTTCGGCGACTCACTCCCCTTCCTGCTGAAGCTCATCGCCCCCGCGAAACCACTCTCACTGCAGGTCCATCCCGATCTCGAAGCGGCCCGCGAGGGCTTTAAACGGGAGAACGCCGCCGGGGTCCCGGTCGATGACCCCACCCGGAACTACCGCGATCCGAACCACAAGCCGGAACTCGTCATCGCGCTCACTCGGCTTGAAACCATGTGTGGTTTCCGCGCGCCGCGCCGTGCGATCGAACTCCTCGAAGATCTCGACGTTGCCCTGGCCGAGCGGCTGATCCGGGTCCTGCGCGATGACCCGACCGCCGACGGTATGCGCCGCGCCTTCGCGCTGCTCATTTCTGGGCCACGTCGGCCCACCCCCGAAGAGGTCACGGCGGTTGCCGAGGCCTGCGCCGCCCGCGTGGAGAGCGACCATTCGCCCTCCCCGCGAGCGGATTCTATCGTGCAGCTGCTGCAGAGCGAACACCCGGGCGATCCCGGCGTCGTCGCGGCGTTGCTGCTCAATCCCGTCACGCTGCGCGGCGGCGAGGCCCTGTTCGTTCCCTCAGGGACGGTGCACGCCTACCTGTCGGGCCTAGGTGTCGAGATCATGGCCTCCTCGGACAACGTTCTGCGCGCCGGGCTCACCTCGAAGCACGTGGATATTGACGAAATGCTCAGCTGCGTGGACTTCGTGGCCGCACCCCCGATCCGACTCGCCCCCGAGATGTTCGGAGCCGCCACGGAGGTCTTCTATGCCCCCGTGGATGACTTCGAGCTCGCGGTAACGCGCCTACGCGAGGCCCACGGCCAGCAGGTGGTGCGCGGCCGTGGTCCGCGCGTGATCCTGTGCGTCGACGGGCACATCACGCTCACCGACGAATCGGGCTCGCGGGAGCGCCTCAAGTGCGGTCAGGCGGTGTTTGTGCGTGCCGCCGATGGCCAGGTGCGTGCCAAGGGCAGCGGCGTCCTCGTCCAGGCGGACGTACCGTAGAGCGCTGCCACGTTCCGGCGAGGTAGCTCCGGCGCTCCGGGGAGGTTGCCTTACAGTTCGAAAACCGGCAGTTTCGCGAACTGTTCGCGCCGCTTGGCCTGCTCCGTGGGGTCGGGAACCGGGAGTGCCGCGAGGAGTCGCTGCGTGTAGGCGTGCTTCGGATTGAGCAGCACGTCGCGCGCCACCCCCTGTTCCACAATCTCACCCTTGTACATCACGAAGATGGAATGTGAGACCTCGTCCACAACGGCCAGATCGTGGGAAATGAACAGGCAGGCGAATCCGAACTCCTGTTGAAGTTCCAAGAAGAGATCGAGCACCGTCGCCTGCACGGAGACGTCGAGCGCGCTGGTCGGCTCATCGGCAACGAGGAGCTCTGGCCCCAGTGCGAGGCCACGCGCGAGCGAAGCGCGCTGACGCTGGCCACCCGAGAGCTCGTGGGGGTAGCGGTCGGCATAGAACGAGGCAAGCTCGACGGCGTCGAGCAGCTCGTTCACGCGCGGCCGCGCCGCTTGAGCATCGCGAACATCACCGTGCACGATGAGCGGCTCGGCGATACATTCACCGATTGTCATGAGCGGGTTGAAGCTCGCCGCAGGGTCCTGGAAGACGTAGCCGAGGCGGGAGCGCACCGGACGGAAGTCCTTCTCGCGAGCGCCGTTCATCTCGCAACCGAGGACGTTCAGCGAGCCTCCGGTGACGCGGGTGAGCCCCGCGACCGCGCGCGCCGTCGTCGTCTTACCGGATCCCGATTCACCGACGAGGCCGACGACCTCACCCGCGTGAATCGTAAAATCGGCGTCCTTCACCGCGAGGAAGCCCTCGCGACCGAAACGCCCCTCGTAGCGCACCTGCATATCGCGGGCGCGCACGGTGACGGGGCGGCCGGCGAAACGAGGGTCCTGGGTATCTCCTTCTTCGGCTGCCATCAGGCCCAGACCGTCGGGACTGGGCTCGCTGACCGAGAACGAGGCGGCGACCGCGCTACGGGGACTCTCCGAATCGGCCGAACCCAACTCGCGGGCCGCCTGGGCGTCGCGCGGATCGACCTTCACGCGCTCCCCGATCTTCGGCACGGCCGCGAGAAGTTTTTGGGTGTAGGGGTGGCGTGGGTTTGCGAAGAGCTCGGCGGCATCCGCTTGCTCCACCAGTTCGCCCTGCCACATGACCGCCACCCGGTCGGCGAGATCGGCGACAACGCCCATATTGTGCGTGATGAGCACGACGGAGGCACCAAACTCGTCACGGCAGTGGCGCAGCAGCTGGAGAATCTCCGCCTGCACGGTCACGTCGAGCGCAGTGGTCGGCTCATCGGCGACGATGAGGCCGGGATCGAGCGCGAGCGCCATCGCGATGATGATGCGCTGCTTTTGCCCGCCGGAGAACTGGTGCGGGTAGTAGTCGACCCGCTCCTCGGCGTCCGGGATACCGACGCGGCTCAACAGCTCAACGCTGCGTTCGCGCATTGCCGACTTCTTGAAGTCCTCCGGCCCCCACCCGCGCTCCTGAAGCTGGGCCTGGTGCGCACGGTAGATCTCTGCCATTTGCCAGCCGACCGTATAGACCGGGTTGAGCGCGGTGCTCGGCTCCTGGAAAACCATGGAGCAGTCGGCGCCACGCATCCGGCGCAGTTCACTCGCCGATGCCTGTGTCACGGTCAGAGCGTGGCTGGTGTCCTTACCCACGACGACGGTCCCATTCACCGTTGCCGTCGCCGGGAGCATCCCGAGCAGGCTCTTGGCGGTCACCGATTTACCGGAGCCGGATTCACCCACAATGGCGAGCACCTCGCGGGGGCGCACATCAAGGGAGATACCGCGCACCGCCTGCACGGCGCCGCCGTCGGTCGCGAAAGCCACCTCGAGATCGGAGATGGAGGCGACGGCCGCGCTCTTGTTCGTGGGGTCACTCATGACAGGTCCTCATCAGGGTTGTCGTTGGTTTCGACGACGACGTCGCCCGCTTGTCCGCCCCCGGACACGGCGGCGGCTTGCCGACCGCGCAGACGCGGATCCGCCAGATCGTTAAGCGATTCGCCCACGAGCGTGACGCCGAGGACGATCAGTACGATCGCGACACCCGGGAAAATGGAAGTCCACCAGATCCCAGAGGTCACGTCTGCAACGGAGCGGTTGAGGTCGTAGCCGAGCTCCGCTGCCTTCGTCGGCTCGATACCGAACCCGAGGAAGCCGAGCCCCGCGAGAGTCAAGATCGCTTCGGAGGCGTTGAGCGTGATGATGACCGGCAGCGTCCGGATCGAGTTACGCAAGATGTGTTTAAACATCACGCGCCAGTGACTCGCGCCGACCACTTTGGCGGCCTCAACGAATGGCTCGTTCTTCACCCGCACCACCTCGGAGCGCACCACGCGGAAATACTGCGGAATGAACACCACGGTGATGGACAGGGCCGCCGCGAGGACGCCGCCCCACAGGCTGGACTGCCCGCCGGAGATCACGATTGACATGACGATTGCGAGCAGTAGGGAGGGGAAGGCGTAGATCGCGTCAGCGACGACGACGATGATGCGGTCAAGCCACCCTCCGATATATCCCGAGATGAGACCAATCATGACGCCCGCGATCGCGGAGGCGATCACCGCGATGATGATCACCATGAGGGCGGTCTGGGTACCCCAGACGACCCGCGAAGCGACGTCGAAACCGGAGACCGTGGTCCCGAGCCAGTTTCTTCCGCTCGGAGGCTGCTGCGTGCCAAACGGCCCCGCCTCATCGCCCGTTTGGGCGAACCCATAGGGGGCAATGACTGAGGCAAAGACGGCCGTCAGGATGAACAGTGTGACGATCGTGAGGCCCGCAACAAGCATGACGCGCTGCCACCCGGTCGATCGTTTCACCATTGCGAGCAGTGGAAAGGCGCGCTTGCGGCGAGCTGGAGGCGGTGCCGTCAGCGCATCGGTGCTGGTGTCGTGCGACATTAGTACCTCACCCTCGGGTCGATCAGCGCGGCGACGATATCCACGATGAAATTCGTGACGGCCACGATGACGGCCAGCATGATGACGATGCCTTGCACCGCCACGAAGTCACGCGCCACGAGGTATTGGGCAAGCATGAATCCGAGCCCCTTCCACTCGAAGGTGGTTTCGGTGAGCACCGCGCCGGCGAGCAGCATCGCGATCTGCATCCCCATGACGGTGATGATGGGGATCAGCGCGGGCCGAAAGGCGTGCTTGGAGATGAGGCGACGCTCGCGCACCCCGCGCGAGCGCGCGGCGGAAACGTAGTCCATCGACAGGGTGCCGATCATGTTGGTGCGCACCAGACGCAAGAACACGCCAGCGGTGAGCAGACCGAGCGCGAGGGCGGGCAGGACGGCGTGCGAAACGACGTCGGCCAGCACCTCGGTGTTACCGAGCCGCAGGGCGTCGATGAAGTTGATGCCACTCGGGGATACGAGATCGGAGAGCGCCACTTCGCTGCCCGTCGTGACGCGCCCCGAGACGGGCAGGACGTCGAGGTAGACGGCGAAGATCAGTTTGAGGAGCAATCCGAAGAAGAAGACCGGCGTCGCGTAGCACAGGATTGCAAAGATCCGCAGGACGGCGTCGGGCAGGCTGTCGCGACGGTGCGCGGCGATCATACCGAGCGGGATGCCGACGATGAAGGAGACCACCAGCGCGTATGCGGTGAGCTCCAGGGTTGCGGTGCCGAACTGTCCCAGCATCTCGACAACGGGGCGCCCATCGGATAGAGCCGTCCCGAAATCCCCGGTGAACACGCCACCGAGATAGTCGAGGTACTGCCAGATGAGGGGCCGGTCGTAGCCGGCTTCGTGGATGCGTTCGGCGAGCTGATCCGGCGTGAGTCGTCCCCCAAGGGCAGCGGTGATCGGGTCGCCGGTCATCCTCATGAGGATGAACACGAGCGTCACGAGAATCAGCACCGTCGGGATGATGAGGACGAACCGAATCGCGATGTAGCGCCACAGGGAGATTCCCTGCGGTTTCGCGGTTTCGGACACGGCCGAACCGGCCGGGGTTTCGGCCCCGGCCGGCTCAGCCGTTGTGGTCTGCTCAGTCATTCGGCTTATCGATGGGCGCGTAGGGGAACTTGAATGACGCGTCGAGCTGGATGCCCGTCACATCCTTCCCTACGACCGCCACCTGGGTGCCCTGCAGGTAGGGCACGGTGGACAGGTCCTGCGCCACCTTCTCCTGAATCTCCTTCAGGAGCTCCACGCGCTTCGCATCATCAACCTCAACGGCCTGCTGCAAGATCAGGTCGTTCACTTCCTGGTTCTCGTAGTGGTTGGCCAGGAAGTTGTCCTTCAGGAAGAAGGGCGAGAGGTAGTTGTCCGCGTCGGAGTAATCCGGGAACCAGCCGAGCTGGTAGACCGGGTAGACGTCGGCGGTGCGGTCCTTCGAGTACTGCACCCACTCGGTGGACTGCAGGTCAACCGAAAAGACGCCGTCGGTCTCGAGCTGAGTCTTGATCGCCGTGTACTCGTCACCCGAGGACGGGCCGTAGTGGTCGGGCGAGTACTGCAGCTTGAGCTCCACCGGAGTGGACACACCCGCGTCGGCGAGGCGCTGCTTCGCCTTGGCCACGTCGGGGCCGCCAGAACCGTCACCGTAGAGATCCTTAAGCGGCTCAATCGAGGCCTTGAGGCCCGCAGGGACGAAGGAGTACAGCGGGGTGAACGTGCCCTTGTAGACCTGCTCGGAGAGTGCGTCACGGTCGAGCATGTCGGCCACAGCCTGGCGGACGGCGAGCGCCTTTGCCGGGTCGGCGTCAGCCTGTTTCGCACCGAAAGGCTGCGTGTCGAAGTTGAAGACAATGTAGCGGATCTCGCCGCCGGGGCCGGTCTCCACCTTGACATCGTCGTTGCCCTTCAAGTCCTCGATATCCGTGGCGGATAGCGAGCGGTAGGCGACGTCGATATTGCCCTGCTGCACGTCGAGCTTCAGGTTGGACGAATCCGCGTAGTACTTGACGCGCACGCCCACATTCGCTGGCTCACCGTGCGAGCCCATGTAGTTCGGGTTGAGCTCGTATTGGATCAGGCTGTTCAGATCGAACTGCTTGATCTGGTACTGCCCTGCGAAGGCGTTGCCGGAGACGATCGCATCGGGCTGGGTGAGGGCTTCGGCATCGAAGACCTCCTCATCCACGATGGGGCCGGCCGGCGAGGAGAGAATCTGCTTGAAGACCTGGTCGTTGCCTTCCTTCAGGTGGAAGACGACGGTCGTGTCGTCCTTCACCTCAGTTGACTCCAGGTTGTAGAGCAGCGAGGCGGGACCGTTCGGGTCGTTGATCGCCACCATGCGGTCGAAGGAGAACTTCACGTCCGAGGCGGTGAGGTCGTTGCCATTGGCGAACTTCATGTCTGGCTTCAGCTTCACCTCAAACTCGGTGGGCGTGGTGAACTCTGCCGACTCAGCCAGATCCGGTTCCATCACCGACTCGCCGTAGGGCGCGGAGAAGAGGAATCCGTAGACTTGAAGGGCCACGGAGAACGATCCGTTGTCGTAGGCGCCGGCCGGGTCGAGGCTCGTCACCTTGTCGGTCGTACCGATCGTGATGACGGCGCCCGCTGTGGTTTTCGCATCACCGCCGTCCTCGGATGATCCGGATTCACCGGACTTCGTAGCACACGCACTGAGGGCGAGCGCCGATGCTGCGGCAAGTGCCGCGAGTTTCATGACGTGAGAATGACGAGCCATGGTGCCTCCTGTCGGTGGTCGAGCCGCGTGGCTCGGATGTTCTGCAACTTATCAGGATGCCAAGCCGAAGAATAGAGTTGAGCCAAATTTTGATACGTTGATTACAAATTGGCTACGGGCGGGTTGCACCTTCGTAACAGGCTTGCTGGATGTTGGTGCGTCGTTTACTCTCCGTCACCGCGTGCCGCGATCAGCGGGGCGCTCTCTCGGGCGGGAATCCACCCAAGGCACGCGATGATCAGCATGGAGCCCGACAGGAGGAATCCCCAGCTGTATCCGGTGGCGTCAACGAGCAGCCCCACCAGTACGGGGCCGATGATTGAGCCGAGATCCTGCATCATCTGGTAGGAGGCGAGCACCTTGCCACCGGCGCGCTCCGGACCGATCACGTCCGCGAGGGTGGCTTGCGCGGCCGGGTTGAACAGGCCGGAGCCGAGTCCAGCGAGTGCGCACAGGGCAAGCAGGAGCGGGACGTTTCCAGCGAATCCGAGTACCGCGGTTAGGGCACCGGCGATGGCAAGGCCCAGCATCATGGGACGTTTGCGACCGATCCGGTCGGCGAGACGGCCCGAGAGCGGAAGGATTGAGGCGTTGCCCAGTGCGAATGCGGTGAGTGCGGCGCCCGCCACCCACGACTGAGTGGCGATACTCGCGGCGAACAGCGGCAGGATCCCCACGCGAACGCCGAGGTTAGTCCATCCGTTCGCGAAGCCGGAACGTAGTACCGAGCGGTACGCACTATCCCGGTATGCCTCACGCACCGTCATAGCTACAGCCTCAGGCGTGCCCGGATCGCGCCTGAGGGTGGTGCCGGTGAGGAAAATCCCGACGATCGCGGCGGCAATGAGTAGGGCGATGCCATAGGCGACAAACGGCACCCACAGTCCAATCTCGGCGAGCACACCCCCCACGAGCGGACCGACGACGTTTCCAATGAGGAATGCGCCGCCGTAATACGAGGAGATCCTCCCCCGCATGGAGGGCGGTGCGAGTCGCACAATGAGTCCCGCCGCCGAGACGGTGAACATCACCGAACCGATACCGCCGAAGGCCCGGTAGACAAGGAGCTGCCAGTAGGCGTCGGCGGTCGCGACCATGAGGGTGGAGACCGCCACGATAATCACTCCGATGACGTAGATCGGGCGTTCCCCGAACCGATTGACCAAGGCCCCACCCGCGGGCGCGAACGCGAGGCGAGTCATCGCGAAAGCCGAGACGACAACGGTCGTAAGGGTCACCGATACGTCGAAGGACCGCGCGAATTGGGGCAGTACGGGAGCAATTAAGCCGAAACCGATGGCGATCACGAAGGCGGCGCCGACCATCACCCAGAGTTCGGCGGGAATAGCCGGCGGCGTCACATGTGTGGGTGCTGCCGCAGCCGACACCTCATGCGCTGGGTCGGCGGGCTGGGACGCTCGGTCCGGGTGCGGTCTAGACATGGCGGGTCTATTCTCGCACCTTCCTGCCGGTGCGCCACTTCCGGCCTAAGGTAGGAGAGTGCACAACGACGCCACGCAGTCTCTGCCCGAATCCGCTCCGATCACCCGAATGGCGGACGGCACCATCAAGCAGGTGAACCCCCTCTCGGGCACGGAAGTGTGGACCGTTCCAGGCCGAGGCCATCGCCCCCTTCGCCCGGCGACCGGAGAGAGCCTGCCCATCAATCACGACGAGGACGGGCGCCACTGCGCGTTTTGTCCCGGCAACTATCGGCAGACGCCGCCCGAGAAGGCTCGTATCGTGCGCACCGACGAGGGGTGGGAGACCCTGATCGCCCTACCCGCCACGAAGCTCGACGACACGGTTGCCGAGTTTCGACGGATCCCGAACCTGTTTGAGATTCTCTCGCTGGAGTACTGGCAGGCGAACTACGACTACGAGATCCCACGCGCTGTCCTCGACCGTCGAGATTCCTACCTCCTCGAGGAAGAGGGTTGGGACCATGTGCTCTCCATGATTCGCACCAAGCTCCTCGCCTCGGGGCTCACCGCGCAGGAGATTGAGGCCCTACCCGAACGCGACCTCATTGGCTATGCGGATGCGTTCTTCGCCTCGGGCCACGACGTCATCGTGGCCCGGCGCCACTTCGAGGACGGCGCGACCACGACGGATCAGCTCGCCGGGTCGGCCTCCCTCACTCCCGAAGAGCATGCCTACTACGTCCTCATGACGGTGGAGGGACTGCGCGACCTCTACCGCAAGTACCCGCGGGCGCAGTACGTGGCGGCCTTCCAGAACTGGCTGCGCCCGGCGGGGGCCTCATTTGATCACCTGCATAAGCAGCTGGTCACGATCGATGAGTACGGAGCGCAGGCGGAACGCGAAATCGCCGCTGTCTCCGCAGACCCACAGATCTACAACCGGCTCGCCGTTGACTACGCGATCGCACACGGCCTCGTCCTCGCCGAGAACGAGCACGCGATTGCGTTTGCCGGCTTTGGCCACCGCTTCCCCACCCTCGAGGTGTTTTCCAAGGCCTCCGCGAACCTGCCGTGGCGCCACCACCCGGAGGCCGTTCGTGGGATGTCTGATCTCATCCACGCCTGCCACGTGGCAACGGGTACGCAAATCGCCACGAACGAGGAGTGGTACTACCGCCCGCCGGGGATCGACGTCGCCATGCCGTTTAGGGTTCTCGTCAAATGGCGGGTCTCGACACTCGCGGGGTTTGAGGGGGGCACGAAGATCAACGTGAACACCATCGACCCCTATCAGTTAGCCCGACGCGCGACCGCTGCCCTCCTCGAAAACCGCTCACGTTTGGCCGACGGCATCCTGGTCGGAGCCGAGTGCACGCCGCAGGTTGGATGCTTGAATTATGTCGCTGATAGAGACCTGAAATAGCAAAGGAGCACCCTTGTCACCAACTCCCGTTTATGCCGCAAATCCGAGTCGTTTTGAGCACGTGTCCCACCGTCGGGTGGGAGCCAGCGGCCTGGTCTTGCCCGCGGTCAGCTTGGGATTGTGGTGGAATTTCGGTGACGACCGCCCACTTCAGATCCAACGGGACATCATCCGCCGGGCCTTTGACCTGGGGATGTTCCACTTCGATCTCGCGAACAACTACGGCCCACCGGCCGGTTCGGCTGAGAAGAACTTCGGGCGGATTTTCGATGAGGACCTGCGCCGGCATCGAAACGAGCTCATCATCTCCACGAAGGCCGGCTGGGACATGTTCCCGGGCCCGCACGGTTTCGGTGGATCGGCGAAATACCTCATGGGGTCGCTCGAGAACTCGCTGCGCTCGCTGCGGATGGACTACGTCGATATCTTCTATTCGCACCGTCCTGATCCGGATACTCCCCTCGAGGAGACGTGCCGGGCCCTCGATCGGATCGTACGTTCGGGCAAGGCCCGCTACGTCGGGATCTCCTCCTACTCGGCGGATCAGACCCGCAGGGCGCAGGCGATCATGCGTGAGCTCGGGACCCCGCTCGTCATCCACCAGCCCTCCTACTCCATCCTGAACCGCTGGGTGGAAGAGCCCGGCGACGACGACGTGTCGTTGCTGGAGGCGTGCACCGAACAGGACATGGGCGTGATCGCGTTCTCTCCGCTCGCTCAGGGCATGCTGACCGACAAGTACCTCGTGGATGATCCCGCCTCGCGGTTGGACTCCTCACGGGCCGGAGTCTCGCTACGTGAAGACATGCTGAAGCCCGAGACGCTCGAGCACGTACGCGCCCTGAACGACATGGCACGCGAGCGCGGGCAGAGCCTCGCCCAGATGGCCATCGCCTGGGTGCTGCGCGACCAGGGGGCCGCGAGTGTCACGTCGGCGCTGGTCGGGGCCTCGTCGGTGGCGCAGCTCGAGGACAATCTGGCGGCGACCAAGAACCTCGACTTCACTGGTGAGGAGCTCGACGCTATCGACCGCCACGCGGTCGATGCCGGGATCAACATCTGGTGGGACGCGACCCGGTCAACGGCAGGGCGAGAGTAGACGGCCGGCTCGGGGCGCGCTCGGCCGAGCGTGCGCTGTGCGGCTGCGGCATCGGCCGTACCGTCGGGGTGGCGGCCGCTGCGATCATCCGATGCCTCGGATCCGTGGGGGCTCTGATTGCGCTGCTCCGGTGCTGGTGGTTATTCCGCGACGCTGGGGGAAATCGAGACGTTCGTGAGGCGTAGGCACCCGAGAGCGTTCTGCCCCGCGGAGAGCGTGGCGGCAATCAGGCTGGAGGACAGTGCAGCGTCTGAGCGCACTAGTTCCTCGATCGCGTCATGCGGGGTGCCGTCGCTGTCGAAGGAGAAGCTACCGCCCTGCAGGGTCGTCCGGTCAACCTGGGCGGTCCAATAGCGGCGTGTCCGGTCTTCGGCGGCGGTGCGGTCGGTGACCTCGATGTCGAGTTCCACCCGGAAGCGCAGACGAGTCATGGGGTCGGTCTACTTCGCGAAGGTGCCGGCGCGCGCGTTCACGACGCACTGGCGGGCATCTTCCGGTAGTTCGGTCTCGATCGTGAACTCGACGCTCTCGCCTGCCTTGACGGCCTCCCGGCTGAAGGTTTTGCGCGCGAGAGAGCTGTTGCCCTTGGGTTGCATCCAGATGATCGTCACGGAGATGTCGCGGTCTTCGGGCGCGGAGTTCGTGACCGTACCGACGGCTTTGGCGGCGCCTGCCTTGAGGGTGCACTCAGCCAGGTCGACGTCGCCACGGATCCCGGCGGTCTCGCCCTCGAAGCTCGCGATTGCGTCGCGTTCTCCAACCTGGGTCTCTTCGGGGGTGGGTGTCTCGGCGGTCTCACTCGGCTCACTCGTCGCCTCCGCGGTCGGAGCCTCCTGTGAGGGGGTGGGGTCCGGGTCGGAGTTGGTGGTCGAGCAGGAGCTGAGCGTGAGCATCGCTGCAAGGATTCCGGCCGTGGCCGCGGTGTAGAGGTTTTTCATCAACTCTCCTCGATGATGGTGCTGCATTGTATCGCGTCTGCACCCTTAGGTTGGGCACGGGTGGGGGATGGAAGCACGGAGCTTCCATCCCCCACCCGTCGCTGTGTGGCAGGACCTCGCAGGTCGCGTGACCTTTAGCGACTCCCCGCACGCCGGCGCGAGCCGTAGCCGAGGGCGAAGAATCCTCCACCCGCGAGCAGCAAGAGCGCGGCCATGCCGCCCAGCTCGGCGCCGGTGGCACCGGTCTCGGGCATCTCCGGCGAGGGCAGCGGGGGCTTCGGCGTCGGCTTCACCGGAGTGTCGGTCGTCGACGTGTCCGTCGGCGTATCGCCGTCCGGCGTCGTGCCGCTCACCGCAGCCACGTTCACCACGTGACCGGCCTTTGCGTCCTCCGCAGTGACCACGTACGGGCTGGCAGCCGTGCAGGTCATGTCCGTGCCGACCGCGAGGTCGGAGGACGGGCAGACCACGTCGATCCGGAGGTTGGAGAGCATCGGGTCGGACACCGACACGTCAGACAGCTCGGTCTCACCGGTGTTGGTCACCAGGAACGAGAAGGTGATCTCATCACCCTCGTCAGCCGCACCGTTACCGTTGGCATCCTTGGTGAGCTCAGCACTCTTCTCCAGGCTGACCCCCGGCACCTTCGGCGTCGGCTCGACCGGGGTGTCGGTCGTCGACGTATCCGTCGGCGTATCGCCGTCCGGCGTCGTGCCGCTCACCGCAGCCACGTTGTGCACGTGCCCGGCCTCGGCGTCTGCCGCCGTCACGATGTAGGGCGTGGCTGCTGCACAGGTCATGTCCGCGCCGACCGCGAGGTCGGAGGACGGGCAGTAGACATCGATCCCCAGCTCCGCCAGCATCGGGTCGGACACCGACACGTCGGAGAGCGTCACGGCTCCGGTGTTGGTGACGACGAAGGAGAAGCTGATTTCGTCCGCCTCGTCGGCCTTGGTATTACCGTTGATGTCCCTACTCAGCTCGGCCATCTTCTCCAGGCTGACCCCCGGCACCTTCGGCGTCGGCTCGACCGGGGTATCGGTCTCGGATTCGTCACCCGGGGTATCGCCCCCCGGCGTCGTGCCGGACGTCGTCGCCACGTTGTGCACGTGGCCGGCCTCGGCATCGGCCGCAGTGACCACGTACGGGCTGGCAGCCGTGCAGGTCATGTCCGCGCCGACCGCGAGGTCGGAGGACGGGCAGTAGACATCGATCC
>JAUNVA010000002.1:0-26046 GCA_030537895.1 Bowdeniella nasicola | reverse complement strand
TCCGGTGTTGGTGACGACGAAGGAGAAGCTGATTTCGTCCGCCTCGTCGGCCTTGCCGTTTCCGTTCGTATCCTTGGCCAGCTCCGCCTTCTTCTCGAGGGTGAGGCTGCCGTTCGTCGGCGTCGGGGTGTCCGTCTCGTCTTCGTCGGAGGGCACGGGAGTGTCGTCGGGGGTGGTGCCGGTCGCGGTGGCCGCGTTGTGCACCGTACCCGAGTCAACGTCCTCCTGCGTCACGGTGTATTCGCCGTGGCACGTGACGGATTCCGCCGGTGCGAGGACCGTCGGATCACAGGTCACGTCCACTCCAGCCTCGGTCAGCATCGGGTCGTTGATGGCAATATTGCTCATCTCGACGTTCCCGGTGTTGGTGACGACGAAGCTGTAGAAGATACGCTCGCCCGCCGTGGCGATACCATCGCCGTCCTCGTCCTGGGCGGTCTTCACCAACGCCAGGCCGGGACGCGGCATGTCCGTGGGGACGTCCGCTTCATCCTCGTTGGACTTCACCGGCTGCGGGGGCGTCGTTCCCGGTCCTTCGGGCGGAGTCGGGGTGATGGCCTGGTCGGCGTCGGACGGATTGTCCGTATCCGGATCCTGGTCATCTCCCACGGCGGTGGCCGTGTTCGCGACGTAGCCCTGCTTCACGTCCTCGTCGGTCAGCGTGTACGTGACGGTCTCAGCGCAGTCGGCGCTCGCGCCGGCGGCCAAGGTATCGACGCAGGTCACGGCGTCCAGGCCGAGCTTCTCGTCGGTCAGCGTGACCGGCGTGAGGTCGACGTCACCCGTGTTGGTCACCGTGAAGGTATAGGTGATCGTCTCGCCCGCATCGGCGTATTCGTCGCCGTCGGCGTCGTTCAGGGCGCCGGACTTCACGAGCTTGAGGCCCGGGACGCTCGGCTCCGGATCCACCGAAGTGGGGACCTCCGGCGGCTCCCAGTGCGGAGTCATCGGCGGCGTCTTCCCCGTCGCGAATGCGACGTTGTGGATCGTTTCCTTGTCGACGTCGGCCTGCGTAATCGTGTACGGCGTAGCCGTGCAGGTCGTCTGCGCGTTCGGGGCGAGCAACGTCTGGGCGCAGTCGATCTCCACGCCCGCCTTCGCCAGCATCTGATCCGTCACGGCGACGTCGTTGATGGTGACGTTGCCGTTGTTCGTGACGGTAAAGCGGTAGATGACCGTGTCACCGGCGTCGTTGAACCCGTTGGCGTTCACGTCCTTCACCTCGTGGACGGCCTTCACCAAGTGCAGGGCCGGCTCGGGCGTGGGGACCGGGACGGTCTCCTCGTCCGGAGGCGAGGGCACATCCGGATCATCCGGATCATCGGGCGTTTCACCGGTGGCTACCGCCTCGTTCTTGATCTGACCCGCACCCGAGTCGACGTCGGCCTGCGTGACCGTATACGTCGCGGTGAACACCACCTGCTTGCCCGGAGCCAACGGCCCCTCGAACACGGAGGGCTCAAAGGTGAGCTTGGCGCCATTCGACATCGTGTCGGTCATCGTGATGTTACTGATCGGAATATTGCCCGAATTCGTCACCGTGTACGTGTAGGTGATCACGTCACCCACGTCGGCCACATTCGGCGCGCCCCCATCGGTGGTGATCTCCGAACCCTTGACGAGCGACAGCTCCGGAGCGCGATCCTTCACGGGGATGTCCTCGTCGGACTCGTTCGACGTCTGCTCATTACCGTCGGGGTCACTACCCGTCGCCGTCGCCACGTTGTGAACCTTTCCGTCCACCACGTCGTCAGCGTTGATCGTGTACGTGCCCGAGGTGCATACCGTGCTTTCGCCCGGGGCGAGCAACTTTTCGGCGCAGTCGATCTCCACGCCCGCCTTCGCCAGCATCGCATCGTTGATCGCGAGTTTGGAGATCGTGACGTTGCCGTCGTTGGTCACCGTAAACTTGTAGGTCACGGTATCCCCGATATCGGTGATGCCGTTGCCGTTCGCGTCCTCGATGAGGGCAGTACCGCCCTCATCGGTGGCGACCGACTTCACAAGCGTCAGCTTGGGATCAGCGGCCGGGACCCGAACTTCCTCATCATCCTCATTCGAGGGCACATCCGAATCATCCGGATCATCAGGAGTCTCACCCGTCGCCACCGCAGTGTTCTTGATCAGATCACCCTCGGCCGAATCCACATCAGCCTGCGTGACCGTATACGTCGCGGTGAACACCACCTGCTCGCCCGGAGCCAAGGGCCCCTCGAACACGGACGGCTCAAAGGTGAGCTTGGCGCCATTCGACATCGTGTCGGTCATCGTGATGTTACTGATCGGAATATTGCCCGAATTCGTCACCGTGTACGTGTACGTAATCACGTCACCCACATCAGCCACACCCGGGGCCCCACCATCAGTGGAGATCTCCGAACCCTTCACCAGCGTCAACCCAGGAGCACGCTCGACAACCGGAACATCAGCAGAATCCTCATTAGACTCCACCGTCGAGCCCTCACCAGAACCCGCCGAACCCTCAGCCTTGGCCACGTTGTGAACGTTGCCCTCCACCACGTCCTCAGCGATGATCGTGTACTCACCAGAAGTACAAACCGTGCTCTCACCCGGGGCAAGCTCCGTCACCGGGCAAGTAATCACCACACCCGACTTCGCCAACATCGCATCAGAGATCGCAAGATCCTCAACCGTCACATTCCCTGTGTTCTCCACAGCAAAGTCGTAGACCACGGTGTCACCCAGATCAGTGATCCCATTACCGTTAACATCCCGGATCCTCTGACCGCCAGCATCGTCCGTCGCGACGGACTTGGTGAGGGAGAGCCCCGCGGCCTGGTTCGCATTCACCGTCTCGTCGTCGGTGGCTTCGGGCACCGGGCCATCCGGCCCATCACCATTAGCCTTCGCCTCGTTAGAGACACCACCGGAATCCACATCAGCCTGCGTGACCGTATACGTCGCCGAACACGTCAACTTCTCACCCGGAGCCAACACCGCCGGCTGACCCGGAGTACACGACAACTCAGACAACCCACCAGCAGTACCAGAGAACCGGGCCGGATCATCAACAATCGTCACGTTCTCAAGCGTCGTATTACCCGAGTTCGTCGCCACAAACGAGTACGTCACCAACTCACCAGCAACCACCACAGACTTATCCGCAGACTTCACAAGCGTCAGCTCAGGCCGCTTGTCGAAGTTCACGGTTGCCTGATCGGTGTGCTCCGCCTGATTTCCGGATTTGGTTCCTGTCCCGAGAACGTCTGCCGTGTTCACCACGAGGTCGCCGTGTTCGGCGATGGTGAGGGCCTGGGTACAGGAGTACAGCCAGGTCTCGCGCAGATCGAGTATCTGATCTTCGTTGAGGTCACCCGTCAGCGCGTCGTTATCGGCCTCGTCCAATTGCGGATCCGGGCACTTATCGTCACTCAAGGTGACGTCGCTCAAGGGCTCATTTCCGGTATTCGTCACCTTGTAGGTGTAGGTGACGGTGTCACCGTCTTTGATGATGGGCTTATCAACCGATTTGTCGACGTTGATTCCGGGCTTCGCGACCGGGATACAGGTCGGATCGGTGCCGCCGGGCTGGTCGGGATTGTCGGTCAGTACGACGTCCAGACCGGTGACGTTGACCTCGGCCTGATTACAGACTTTGTCGTCGGTCAGTTGGGGCTTGACCTTCACCGTCATTTCGATGATCGCCTGATCCCCAGCGGGGATAACCCCCTCCAACGTGGCCGTCTTCCCGTTGACGGGGCGCGGATTTACCCACGGGTCATCCGCTCCGGGAATCTCTTCCCCGTTGAGCTTGGAGCTCACATATTCCACGCTGTCGGGAAGAGCATCCTTCAGCGTGACGCCCGTAGCTTGCAGGGTCCCGATGTTCTCAATCTTGATCGTGAACACCATCTCGACGTCTCCGGTGACGTACTCGAGATCGGCGGTTTTCTCCACCCGGAGTTCGGGCTTCGGTAGCGCACATGAACCAAAGTCACTGATACGCCCGTACGTCTGAGGGATGTCTTCTTTTACGGGCGTCGCTTTGCCGGTATTGATGTCAACGAGATAGAGTCGAGATTTCTCGTCGTTATTTGAATATGAGCTAGCAAATAGTTGCCCATTAGGAATAAAGGCTAGCCCATTGAAGACAACCTCTCCCATGACGCCAACGTAGTTCCCCTCAACTTGCGCCCCGTCCCCAGCGGCAAGTTGGTCCTTACTTACGGAGAACAAGTGCGCCTTTTCGCCTCCGGATGCGCCATATGTGGTGCTCGCAATGAGGTACATGGTGCCAAGGCCATCGAACGCAATGTCTCCCGATCCGAGATCCTCTGGCTGCGGACCCGCCGCACTCGTGTTCTTGAGAACTCCCTTATCTTCCCAAGCACGCGGGGTCTGGGACATGTCCAGCTTATAAATGTGACCATTCGTGGCAAAGCTCCACAAATTTCCATCGGGATCGAACGCGATGCGATTCGTCCGAGCAGCATTTGTGTCGGTGGTGCTGGCCACTCCGACAATCTTTTCCTTCTCCCCGGTAATGGCGTTGCGCCGGTAGACCCCCAGGGTCTGGTTCCCGTCAGGGGACTGTCGTGGCGCATAGTAGATCCAATCGGGATCGGTCGGGTCGATGGCAGCGGCAGTGGAACCCGCGCCGTTCTCCGATCCATTGTCATCGATCGGATATTCGGGGCTGAGGCTTTCTCCATCCTGACTCAGGGTCCCGATCCATCCGTGTCCTTCATTGGGGCTCCACGGGCCACCTTGCGCAGTCGCACCAACCCACCACAGCTGGTCACAGGTCACGGACGATCCCTCATCGACCGTCACCGTCTCCTGCGCAGTTACGGTCGACTCGTTGTTCCCAGCGTCAGCAAACACCATTGTCGCGGTATTCGTCGTGGTTTCCGTAATGACAGTGGAACACGTCCACGTTGCCGAGGCGTTCGGCTCGAGCGGATCATCCCCGGACTGTTGTTCGAGATTTCCGCACTTGTCGTCGACCTTAGAGACAAAATACAGATCCGCGGCACCAAGGTTGGTGACCTCATAGGTATAGGTCACCTTGCCCCCGCCCGGCGGCAGCTCAGTGCGATCGGCGGTCTTGGTTAACGAAAGCCGCCCATCCGAGGATTCCCCGGTCGTGAGCGGCACGATCCCCGCAGCGGAACCAACAGTGACATGCGGACTGTGGCCCCCGGCCAACGGAGCCGCCGACGTTGATGCGGCAGCAGCATTCGCGGCGAGTCCCGCGGGCGCTATGGCATTAACGAGAACGACGGCGAGGCCCGCTATGGATGCCCACAGCCGGGAGCGCTCACGGCGACGCCAACGTAACAGTGCAGGGGAGGTTGGTTTCGAAGGAAGAAACTCAGGACGCATGGGGTGTGCGCTTTCCGTTCGTAGGGGCACGCTTCCGCAGTGCAGGAGCGTGGCGTGACCACGTGGGCCATCCGGTGATAACTCGGGCCTTACACTAGTGGTGTCGCTGGAGTTTTTCAAGCAATCTATTTTATCCCCTTGTTATTAGACATAGGGGCACGGCCAGCCGCCGCGGCGCGCCTCGCTCGACGACGGTGGCGAGCGCGAAGGGCAAAGGGCCGCGGTTTTTCAAGCGTATTTCGCGGCTCTAGCCTAATTCAGTCGCACTGCCCAGTCTGCAGCCTTGATCGGTTTAGCCCTCCATTGTGATCAAAAGTGATCTACGCCACTTTGAATGGCAGACGCCCCGGCCCCTTCAGTCCGCCGGCTCCCGGCACACGCCCTCACGCGAACACGGCGGGATCCATCACCTGCTGCAAGACAGGTCAGGCCTGCACAATGGGGCAGGACGCGAGCGACAAGGAGACTTCAATCTGACTCCCCACCAGGTCCTCGGGTGCCTCGACTACGCCCGGCATCCGAGCGGTAGCGTGTTGGCCTTCGAAATCTACCGTCACGTCGGTATAGCCGCGCCGCACCCGGATGTCGCGCACTTCGACCCGTCGGCGCAGCTCCGCAGTGTCTCCCCCACTATGAGGGTGTTCCACGCGCGTGGTCGAGAAGCCCTCTGGCATCACGTCCGGACGGTCCGTGTGTCTCTTGCCGAAGCCCACAACGCGGAGCGCCTGCGGCGCAATGGCGCGGGTACCACTCGCCGTCTCGATGAGTGGGCCGTAACCGAGGAAAGTAGCGACGTCGCACCGCCGCGGGTCAGACCACACGTCACCGGGGGTGCCGAGCCTCGCCAGTTCGCCGTCGATCATGACAGCCACCCGGTCTGCCACGGTGAACGCCTCATCCTGATCATGGGTCACGTAGATTCCGGTTGACCCGGATCCCACGAGAATGGACCGGATCTCTGCTGAGAGGTGTTCACGTAGCGAGCGGTCCAAAGCGGAGAGCGGCTCATCCAAAAGGACGACGGCGGGATTGGGGGCGAGAGCTCGCGCGAGGGCCACCCGCTGGGCCTGACCGCCCGACAGGGAAGTGACGGCACGGTCGGCATAATCCGACATGCCCACCAGGTCGAGCATGTGCTCAACCACCCGCCGCCGCTCCTTCTTCGGTCGTCCAGCCAGTCCGTAGGCCACGTTGCCCGCAACGGAACGATGGACGAACAGCTGGCCATCTTGGAACATCAGTCCGAAGCCACGCTGGTGGACCGGCGTCGCGACGACGGACTCGCCTGCCCACCGCACATCTCCAGCGGTGAGGGGCTCCAGTCCTGCAATGGCACGGAGCAGCGATGACTTTCCCGAACCTGAAGGTCCCAGCAATGCGACAATTTCTCCGCGCGCCAACTCAAATGAGACACCCCGTACCGCATGGGTGGTGCCGTAGTGAACGTCAACGTCGCGGATGCTCAGTCCTTGACTCATGTCAGTGCTCCTGCGCTTGCGGGCCGACCGCGCTCCACGATCACCATGATCGTGGCCGCGAGGCTAGCCAGGAGGACGGATGCGGCCATGGCCATGCCTTGGTCGACCGCCTCGGGTCTCGAAATGAGCCGGTAGATCACGACCGGCAGCGTCGGTGATTCCGGGCGTGCCAAGAACGCGGTCGCGCCAAACTCCCCCAGGGAGACAGCGAGGGCGAACCCAGCGGCCACCGCCCCGGCCCGCACGAGGTGAGCGCCGTCGATCGTCGCGAGGACACGCCACGGCGGTGCGCCGAGGCTGGCGGCGGCCTCCCGTTGACGCGGATCGATGGCCCGCAGCACTGGTGAGATCATCCGAACCACCAGCGGGACCGCCACGACGGCCTGGGCGATGGGCACTAGCCAGAAGGAGGAACGCAGGTCGAGCGGTGGACGGTTGAGGGTGATGAGGAAGCCGAATCCGACCGTCACCGCGGAGACGCCGAGTGGCAGCATGAAGGCGGCGTCGAGGAAGGCGAGAGCGCGCCTACCGCCACGCGTAGCCGGACGTCGGGTCACCAGCAGTGCGACGAGCACGCCGATCACGAGGGCGATCCCTGCGGCGAGTAGTGCCACCTGAACCGACGTTCCTACTGCCTGCAGGGCGGAAACGCGTACCGCGCGGGTCGCGCCAGCATCGGCGAGGTCGCGGTAATTGTCGAAGGTGAACTCTCCGCGTCGATGCAACGACCGCCACACGAGTTGGGCGACGGGCATCACGATAAGCCCTAGGACGACGACGGCACTCATCGCAAGGACGGGGATATCCGCGCGAGTGGGCCGGTGAGAGACGGGGTCGGGCCGCAGATGGAGGGTCCGCTCGGAGCGACGTCGCGCCTGGCCGGCGGTCCACAGGGCGAGCGCGATGACGAGCAGCTGCACGATGGAGAGCACGGCAGCACCACGAAGGTCGAGGAACTGAGTGGTGAGGGTGTAGATCTCCGACTCGATGGTCTGCAGATTCACGCCACCGAGGATCAGGACGATCCCGAAAGCGGTCGCGCAGAAGAGAAACACGATTGACGCGGCCGACGCGATGGCAGGCGCGAGAGCCGGCAACGTCACTGTCCAAAAGGCACGCGACCGCGTGGCGCCAAGTGAGCGGGCCGCCTCGGTCTGGCGGGGATCAAGGCGCGCCCACATGGTTCCCACGTTACGAACGACGAGGGAGTAGTTAAAGAACACCATCGCCGCGACGACGGCGGTGACGGTGCCGTCTAAATTGAGGAAGTCGAGCCATCCCCCGGGTGCCAGCAAGGAGCGAAAGGCTACGCCGACGACGACGGTAGGCAGGACAAAGGGCACCGCAATGACAGCGCGAGCCGCCATCCGCCCCGGGAAGCGGCAACGATAGAGGGCGTAGGCACCAGGAACCCCGAGGATAACCGAGATGGCCGTGGCACTGACGGCCATGGCGAGGGTGAGGCCGATAATCCGCCAGGTGCGAGCGCGTGCGAAAACCTCAGAGAAGGCGGAGAGATCCCAGCTCCCATCAGGGGCGGTGAATCCCCGAAGAACGAGGGTGGTCGCCGGCCAGGCGAAGAACAGACAAAGAAAGATGAGAGGGATCGCCGCGCCGAGCACCATCGCCGCGATAACGACGGGGCTTCGTCGCGGGAGCCCCGCCCGTCCCAGTGCGAGGCTGGGATGGGCGGGGCGTGCGGCGGTATCCGCCTGTGAGGGGTTCCCCACCTGGTTAGCCGATGACCTCGGACTGCCAGGTGCGCAGCCAGGTCTCCGCATTTTCAGCGATCTGGTCCGCGGGAAGCTGGCGGATCTTGTCTGCGAGAGGACCGAATGTGGTGAGGTCCTCGGGCGCCTTCGCATCGTTCGTCGTCGGGAACATGTAGGTGACCTCACTAATGGCCTCTTGGACGGGCGCCGTCAGCATGTATTCCACGAATTCGGCGGCTGCCGCTTCGTTTTCGGAGCCGCTGATAACACCGGCATATTCCACCTGTCGGTAGCAGGTCTCCGGGAGGGCAGTCGTCGTCGTGTCGTTTCCATCCTCGGTCACCGAGTAGGCGGGAGAGGAGCCGTAGGACACCATCATCGGGTAGGGGCCTTCCCCTTCACCGGCGGAGTAGTCGACGCTGAAGGCATCCGACCAGCCATTGGTGATCTTCACGCCGTTGGTCTTCAGGTCCTTCCAGTACTGGACCCAACCGTCCTCACCGAAATGTTCAATCGTGGCGAGCATGAACGCCATTCCAGGGGTCGAGGACGCGGGGTTCATGGCCACCATCAGATCCTTGTACTCCGACTTGGTGAGGTCCTCAAACGTTGCGGGGTATTCGAGCCCCTTCTCATCGAACCAGGTCTTGTCCAGGTTGACGCACACGTCCCCCTGATCGATCGGGATGAGTCCAGGTTCGCCCGCAAAATCGAGCTCTGCATTCGGGGAGGTGACGCCGGCATCAGCGATTACTCCCTCACCGGACAGGCGGTAAGAGACGGTGTTATCCAGACCGTAGACGACGTCGCCAAGCGGCGCGTCCTTGGTCAACACGAGCTGGTTGGCCAGTTCACCACCGTCTCCCACCTGCTGGATACTCACCTCGATACCGGTATCCTCGGTGAACTTGTCCAGCAGCTCCTCCGGAAAATCGAAAGAGTCGTGAGACAGGACGACGATCGAGGCTCCGTCGGTGGTGTCGGGCGACTCAGCGCTCTCCTCGGATGTGTTTTGTTGCGCGTCGGCGTCGCCATCCGAGGAGTTCGAAGTGGAACATCCGGCAAGTGCAAGGGCACTGGCGCCGGCGATGGCAAGGGCACGAAGCCATGGGCGGTGGGTGGTCATAGAAACGTCCTCCTACATGACGTGGAGGGGTGCGGGACGCACATGTGAGTCCCGGAGAGCGACTTCCTTCGCCGGTCCTAACCGGAGCAGGTTCAAGGGTCTGCGTTCGCACTCTCAGCGCCGTGTGGCGCTCCCCTGTCTTGTAGTTCCTAGGATATACGACAGCCCGGGTCACGCGAGGAGACCCGGGCTGTGTACGCGGCGAGAATGCCTCACTCCTAGATGACCAGCTTGGCTCTTCACTTAGCAGAAGCGCACCAAATCCTGGTCATCAGATCAGGCGTCGTGCGTATTATTCGCTCCGCCATACCACCGCGACGCTCCGGTGAGTGCGAGCTGGCGGGCAAGGCCCATCAGTGCCCCCGAGATCAACGCGAAGGTAAGCACCTCAGCGAGCTGCACTCCTGGGTCCTCGGGATCTTCCGGCGGGTTGTGTCCGGTCACGGCCTTCCAGCCGGTGGTCACAACCTTTGAGGCGAGCGTGCCCGCGATGCCCATCGCGCCGGCCGAGACAACCTTCCATCCAATGTCCATGAGGGGGGACCTCCCTGAGGGTTGATCAACGTTGCCTCCATCATGCCGCACCAATCCCTGCGCTGCATCCGCCCCGTGGAAGGTATTACCGCCGAGGAAATTCCTCCGGTTCCCCATCACAACGTCCACCGGAGCCTTGCATCACCCGGTCCAGATCGGCACGATAATCGTCGGCGATCAGCTGATCGGAGGGCACGTGCCCCGTCCGATAACCCGCACGTGAGGCGAGGTGAGCTGAAATCGGGCTCGTGACCAGGACGAATGCCACGACGAGCAGCAACGTCCAGATGGTCGCTGGACTTGGCAGCACTAAGGCAAGACCAGCCATGAGGAGCATCGTCCCGAACGTTTGTGGCTTGGCAGCGGCGTGCATCCGCTTGAGCAGGTCATCAAATCGCAGCAGACCGATGGCGGCGACCAGGATAAAGAACGAACCGGCCGCAAGTAGGAGCGCACCCGCGAGGTGGCTAACCGCCGTCCACGTCATAGCGACCTCCCCTCCGCTCGGTTGGGATTCGAGTCTTCGGCGAGGACCCGGTCGGGGTCGTGCACGGGTTCGGCCTCATCATCGATGGGCGGCTCGTCACGTTCGTGTTCTTCTTGCAACTCGGAAAGAATGCGCGCTTCCTCGGGGTTATCGATCACCACGAACCGTGCGATCGTCGTCGTTCCAATAAATCCCACCATCGCGAGCGCGATGAGTGCGGGGATGAGGTCGGTGCGTCCTCGCAGTGCCGACCAGACGGCAACCGCCCCGATCATTGCTGAGGTGATCACGTCCATGGCGACGGCGCGGTCGAGCATGGAGGGGCCGCGCATCATCCGGATAAGGACGACGACGGCGGCCACGACGATGAGGAGAAAGCTCGCGACCTCAAGTCCCGAGACGACGGTTTCCAGCGCGTTAGTCAGCCGCATGCCTGTGCCTCCGATCTGTCTCGAGTCGTACCGCGTCCGGACGCAGGTAGGTGGGCCCCTGGCAGCGCCAACCGACGTCGTAGCCGGCGTCGAGCAGCTCCGCGTCCGAGGCGAAGGCCCGCAAGATGCGTTCCTCTTGGGCGAGGACGGTGAGCTCATGCTCGCGTAGTGACGCCTCCGGTCGACTCCGGTCGACGTCGAGCACGTGCACATACAGCACTCCGGAGAACTTCAGAGCCTCGACACCAACAGAGCCGGGTACGAGTGAGGTAAAGCCCGCAGTCGTGGCCAGGTAGGTGTCATTGTGTCCGCGCAGCTGCACCCGCACTACGGCCGACGTCGGCTGACGGCCCGCGAGCACCATCCCCGCAATCTGGAACGAAGCACGTACGACGTCGGCGATGAACCGCGCTACCAGATGGGCGACGGCGAGCGGACGCACCCGATGTGTGGAGGACAACCGGGGCAGCGGGAGCAGGGTCGTGACCAGCAGTGCAATCACGAGGCCGTTGACGATATTGCCCCAGGTCACGGTGCCCCACAGCAGCACCCACACGAGCGTGAGCCAGCCAATCAGGAAGATCGAGGCGGGTCCCCGCCCATGCCAGGGACGCTTCGGATTACTCATCACGACTCGCCTCCCACCCGAATGTGGCGAGCGAGACGGCTCCCGAGGCGGACAACGGGGCAGACTCTGCGCGAGTGTCGGCGGGCGCCAGCGCCTCCGGCGAGTTGCCGGACTCACCCGCGTCTACCTCTTCATCGGATATGCCGCCGCCCCGTTCCCCATCCGGTAGCACGGCCGCGATGTAGTAGGAAGGAGCGCGCAGGTTCTGGGCAGCCGCCTCGGTGTAATCCATGAGCCGGCCACCCCCAAAGGTGAGGATGAGGGAGAAGACCACGAGTGCGCTCGCTGATCCGATCATTGGCAGCGGAAGGTCGCGGCGGGGCAGTTCTTCTTCAGCCGTCTGCCAAAACGCCATATTCCAGGCCTTCACGACGGCATACAGCGTGAGTAGCGAGGTGATGAGCGCGCCAGCGATCATCGTGTAGTCCAGGGACGTGCCCCCGGTCGCCGCAGCCTGGAGCAATCCGACCTTGCCGATGAAACCGGTGAACGGCGGGATTCCTGCCAGGTTCAGGGCGGGCACTAGGTAGAGAGCGGCCACAAACGGCACTGCGGAGGCAAGGGATCCGAGTCGGATCAATGACGTTGTACCTCCGTAGCGTTCCACGAGACCGGCAACCAGGAAGAGCGCCGTTTGCACCGTAATGTGATGCGCCACGTAGAACATCGCGGCAGCAAGTCCCTGTTGGGTGCCGGTGGAAATCCCCCAGATCATGAACCCGATGTGCGACACGAGGGTGAAGCTCAGGAGCCGCTTGAGATCGTTTTGAGCGACGGCACCGAGGATGCCCACCACCATCGTGGCGAGCCCCACCCAAGCCAGCAGCGTGGTGAGATCATCCCTCGGGAAGAGCAGCGTCTCGGTCCGCACGATGGCGTACACGCCCACCTTGGTGAGCAGGCCCGCAAATACGGCGGTCACCGGAGCGGGAGCCGTCGGATAGGAGTCGGGAAGCCACGCCGACAGTGGGAAGACCGCGGCCTTAATCCCAAAGGCGGACAGCAACATGAGATGTAAGACGGTGGCGAGCGCTGGATCGATCTGGGCGAGCCGCGTGGACAGGTGCGCGAAGGAGACCGTCCCCGTGGCCGCGTAGATGAGAGCGATCGACAGGAGAAAGAGGACCGAGGAGAGAAGCGAGACGATCACGTAGATCGTCCCCGAACGAATCCGGTCTCGTGACCCACCGAGCGTGATAAGTACGAACGAGGCCGCCAGCAGGATCTCAAAACCCACATAGAGGTTGAACAGGTCGCCCGAAAGGAAGGCGTTCGATACCCCCGCGGATAGGACCAAGAAGGTGGGGTAGAACACCGCGACGGGCGCCCCTTCCTGCTCATCGGCTACCCCCTGGGCGGTCGAATACACCAGCACGGCGAGAGTGACCACGAGCGAGACCGTGAGCATGAGGGCAGAGAAGCGGTCCACCACGAGCGTGATCCCGACGGGGGCGGCCCAGGATCCAAGATCGAGGGCAAGGGCACGCGAATCGACGACGACGATCAGTGCCACCGCCACGGCAAGAGATGCCGTAAGCGCGGCGAGCGCGATCGCGCGAGAGATTCGCGGGTGCCGCCCCAACGCGAGCGCTGCCCCGGCCGACAGCAACGGAATGAGGACCGGCAGCGGGACCATCCACGTTACGGTCATGAGGTTCCTCCCCCCACTCCGGAGGTCTCGTCGCGTTGCGCCGCGGCGTCGTCTTCGACGGGCGTGCCGTCGTCGTCGAGGCGGCGCTGGGCGATCTTTTCTCGCAGCTCCCGGTTCGCGATTCGACGGTCCTCGAGATCGTCTTGGACCTCGTCATGGCCGTTCAGCTGCCATGCACGGTAGGCCATCGCAAGAAGGAAGGCCGTCATGCCCAGGGTGATGACAATCGCGGTGAGCGCGAAGGCCTGCGGAAGTGGATCCGCGATCGCACGTGGATCGTTGCGCCCAATGAGGGGCGGAGCACCGGCGTCGCCTCCGGAGGCGAGGATCGTGAGGTTGATGCCATTAGACAGGAGCGCAAACCCGATGATGATCCGCGTGAGGGAACGTTCGAGCAGTAGGTAGACGCCCACGGCTACGAGCAGTGCGGCACCGAGAATGAGAACGAGCGTGGGGGCCATTTAGAGAGCCTCCCCATCCCTCGCGGCTGGCGCGAGGCCGGCGTCACTGAAATCGTCGTCAGCGACTTCGTCTGCATGAGCGGCGTCGTCCTCGAGCAGGGCCGAGGCGTCCTCGCCACCCTCACCATCCTCGGTTCCTTCGATCTCGCCATGGCGATCGATCTCCGCACCGAGCGAGCGCAGGATGTCGACGACGAGTCCGATGACCAGGAGGTAGACGCCGACGTCGAACAGGAGAGCAGTCGCGAGGTGGACCTCTCCCCAGATCGGAAGCGTGAAATGGAAGACCGTGGTCTGCAAGATCGTGCCGCCGAACGCAAGGGGGAGCGCAGCGGCGAGCGCCGCGAGGGCCAAGCCCGTGCCGAGGATGTGGCCCGCGTGGAACCGCAGCGCCTCACCCAATTCGTAGCGACCCGCAGCGAGGTATCGCACGAGGAGCGCGGTACCCGCCATGAGACCACCGGCGAACCCGCCGCCCGGCGCATTGTGGCCGGCGAAGAGGAAGAACAGAGACACCACCACCATGGTGTGGAAGATCAGGCGCGCCCCCACTTCGAAGATCACGGAACGTCGGCGCGGTGCGAGCGTCAGTGAGCCGCGAAGCCACAGCCGCCCGCGCCCGGGTTGACGCAGGTCGAGACCGCGTTCCTTCAGTTCGGCGGCACGCGCCGCAGCGGTACGTCGGGTGGCTTCGTGCAGCGCGGTTGCCCGATCGAGCGTGCGAGTGTCCCACACGCGAGCGGTGTCGTCCGAACGTACGTTGCGCGAGGGGTCGACGGTGCCCGTACGCGAGCGCAGGAACAGCAGAGACGCCACCCCGGTGGCGGCCACGAGCACGACGGCGATCTCCCCAAACGTGTCCCAGGCGCGGATGTCCACCAGCGTGACGTTCACAATGTTGCGCCCGTAGCCGAAGTGCAGCGCCTCGGCAGGGAAATTCCGGGAGACCGGTTCGGCCACCCGCCCGGTCGCGGCGGCGAGCGAGAGCCAGGCGACGACGGCGCCCGCGAGCGCTCCGAGCGCCGCCCGCCAGTACCGCGAGCTGCGCAGCGGCCGGTTGGAGAAGTAGGCGGGCAGGCGGCGCAGCACGAGGACGAAGACGACGAGTGTCACGGTCTCGACCAGCACCTGGGTGAGGGCGAGATCCGGGGCGCCGTGTAGTGCGAAAAGCAGCGCCACACCGTAGCCGCTCACGCCGAGGAAGAGCACGGCCTTGAGGCGGCGTCGGCTCCGCGCCGCCAGGACTGCGGCGATTACCACGACGATCACCACCGGCACCTGCACACCGTAGTCGTAGGCGCGCCAGGTACCGATGCTCGGCGGGGTCCGGACGACGACGATGATGGCGGCGCTGAGCACCGAGAGCAGTACGGTCGCCAGGTAGAACGGCAGCGAGCCGCGCTGGGTGTGCGAGGTGAGGAAGGCCGCGCCGTCTTCGAGGAGGGACTCGAAGCGGCGGAAGCTCTCTTCGGCTTCGGGCACCGTGTCGAGCCGGTTCTGCAGGGCCGAGACGCGCTCCCGCCCAACGAAGAGGGCGGCGCCCGCGGTCAGGATCACGAGAGTCAACAGGAACGGCAAGCCGACACCACCCCACAGGGTGAGGTGCCCCGCCTCCCCGTCAAGCAGACTCGGATGCGGCGCGAGCAAGCGCTCGATCCCGCCCGGCCACAGGCCCACGAGGCCCGCGAGTGCCAGCAGGACCGGGGAGGTTTGAATGAGTCCGCCGGGCGTGGCCGGTTCGACGGCGCTCACCCCGGGCTTTGAGGCGAATGCTCCCCACAAGAAGCGCAGCGAATAGGCGCAGGTGAGGATCGCGCCGAGCACGAACACCGCGAGAGCGACCCCCGTCGCCGCTCCCGCGCCGGAGCCCAGGTCGTGTGCAAAGGACTCGAGGGCGGCCTCCTTGGCGACGTAGCCCACGAATGGCGGTAGCCCGATCATGGAGGCCGCCGCGAGGGTGGCGGCCGTGGCCATGATCGGCAGGTCACGCCCCACCCCGGACAGTTCCCGCAGGTCACGAGTGCCGTAGGACCAGTCGATGACGCCGACGATCAGGAAGAGCGCCGACTTAAAGAGGGCGTGGGCAAGCACCATCGCGAGGCCGGCCAGCAGGAAGGCCCGATTGCCCATCGCGAGGATCGCGATCATCATGCCGAGCTGGGAGATTGTGCCAAAGGCGAGCAGGAGCTTGATGTCGTATTGGCGCAGAGCGCGGTATCCGCCGAGCACCATCGTGGCCAAGCCAAGCGTGATGAGCAGTCCCGTCCACGCGGGGATTGGCGCAAATGCGGGCGCGAGGCGCGCCACGAGGTAGACGCCGGCCTTCACCATCGCCGCAGCGTGCAGATAGGCGGATACCGGTGTCGGGGCCGCCATCGCCGCAGGAAGCCAGAAATGCGTGGGGATGAGGGCCGATTTTGAGAGCGCCCCAAAGGCTACGAGGACGGCGGCGACGGCGACGAGTGGGGAGGTGGCTCCGTCCCCGAGCAGCCCCCGGTTCGCCGATTCAAGGAGTCCCTCGAGTGAGTAGGACCCGCCCGGCATGGAGCCGAGGATCACAAACCCACCCAACATCGCGAGCCCGCCCGCCGTCGTGAGGATCATTGCCTGGTGCGCGGCACGGCGCGAGGCTTGCCGCTCGTAGTGGTGGCCGATGAGCAGGAACGAAAAGACGGTCGTGAGTTCCCAATACAGGTAGAGGGCCAGCGTGTTGTCGGTCGTGACGAGGCCGAGCATCGCCCCCGCGAATGCCACAAAGACGGCGCCGAACTGGCCGAGCCGGTGGGCGTGTTTCGCGAAATAGGGCGAGCAGTAGATGAGGACCAGCGTGCCAATCACTGTGACGAGCAGTGCCATCACGTAGGAGAGCGGGTCGAGACGGGTAGTGAGGCGCAGCCCAATTGCGGGAATCCAACTGACCGACTCGACCGGCGGATTCGCTCCGAACACCTCACGCGTGTGCATGAGGACCCACATGGCCCCGGTTGCGGGTGCGAACGCGAGGATGAGGAAGCCGCGCCGCCCTAAGCGCATCACGAGCGGCGCTGCTAGAGCAGCGAGCGCATGCGCAAGAAGGATGACGGTCATGAAGGTCCTCAACGGGGAGGGCCGAGTGCTCGGAGGCCTCGCCCCGGCCGAGTGAGTGTCAGCCACTAGTGTAGGGGGTGGCCAGCCACCCGGCACCTCATGCTCAACGGGTGGATCCGCACGACGACGCACTAGAATCGCCCTATGGTCTCTTCAGAACTCACGTCGACGATCGAGGACTATCTCAAAGTCATCTGGGCCGGCAATGAGTGGAACGACGACGACATCACGATCGGCGCACTTGCCACCACGCTCGGCCTGGCGCCGTCGTCGGTATCGGAGACCATTAAGCGTTTGACGGCTCAAAAGCTCGTCGAGCACAAGCCCTACGGGGGCATTCGTCTCACCACCGATGGTGAACGGGCCGCCGTCCGTATCGTGCGCCGACACCGTATCCTTGAGACCTACCTGGTCCGGTTTTTTGGCTACAGCTGGGATGAGGTCCACGACGAGGCCGAGAATCTGGAACACGGCGCCTCCGAACGGCTCATCGACGCGATGGACGCCGCCCTGAGCTACCCCGATGTCGATCCCCATGGAGACCCGATCCCCCGGGCGGACGGATCCCTCCCCAACGCCGCACTAAACGACAAGCGTCGTACGCTCGCCGACCTCGACACCGGCGTGGACGCCGTCGTCGTTCGAGTCTCCGACGCCGTCCCCGAACTGCTGCGCTACTGCGACCGTGAGGGCCTCACGCTCGGCGCCCACGTCCAAGTGGTGGAGCGGATTTGCTCCGCGCAGCTCATGCGCGCCGAAGTCTCCGGCCGGGAGGTCACCCTCTCGAGCGCGGCCGCCGCAGCCGTATGGGTTCGCCCGGAAAAGGAGCAAGCCTAAGTGCTCCAGCCCGTCGCGCTGACCGTGGCGCTCCTGTCGACCGCAGCCGGCCTCCTCATCTTTATCCGTGGCCTGACGCGGATTATCTCCACCATCCGTCTCGGTGGCCCGACTGACTCCACCCGCGCACGACCGATCGGACGGCGCCTGTGGCTCACGCTCACCTCTATCCTGAGTCACGAGCGATTCAAGAAGATGCCGCTCGTGCGCGTCGCCCACTGGCTCGTCATGGTGAGCTTCCCCCTCCTGGTTGCCACACTGCTTGCCGGATATGGGCAACTCATGGATCCCGGCTACGCCCTCCCCCTGATCGGGCACTGGGTGCTGTATGAGTGGTTGATCGAAACGATCGCCTGGCTCTCACTCGCGGGCATTTGCGCGCTCATCGTGATCCGGCTGCGCCGCCGGCCCACGGATGAGGCCCCCGTGACAGCGGCGGCCGACGTCGACGATCCCGTCCGGCATCGCAGCTCCCGCTTTTTCGGGTCCGTGCAGTGGCAGGCCTTCTTCGTGGAGGCCATCATCGTGGGCGTCACCACCTGTGTCATTGCGCTACGCTCCCTCGAGTACGCCTGGGGAAGCGCCGCCGGGGCGAGTTGGGCGAGCGCCTGGCATTTCCCCCTGACCGCCTGGCTCGGCGAACTGCTGACGGGCGCCTCCCCGGCAGGGCTCGCGAGCGCGATCACGCTCGTGGCGTTGGCAAAAATCCTCATCTCGAACGCCTGGTTCGTCGTCGTCGGGCTCCAACCGACCATGGGGGTGGCCTGGCACCGCTTCCTCGCCCTCGCGAATGTCTATGCACGGCGGCGGCTTGACGGCAGCAGCGCTCTCGGGCCGCTGCATCCCCTCATCGTGGACGGCACCGCCTTCACACCCGAGAGCATCGAGGAGATGGACGAGGATGCGACGCTCGGCGTCGGGACCATCGCGGACTTCTCCTGGAAGGCGCTGCTCGACTTCTCGACCTGTACCGAGTGTGGTCGATGCCAGGACGTGTGCCCCGCGTGGAACACCGGAAAGCCGCTCACGCCGAAGGGTTTCATCACGACACTGCGCGACGAGGCCGCCGCCACGCTCCCGCTCCTGCGGGCGGCGCAGGCGAAGGCTGCCTCGGCACCAGGTCACGGGGAGGGCGCCGACCCCCACGCGGACACCGACGTCTTCGAGGCGGCCGCTCTCATCGGGGACGTCGTCGACCCGGAGATCCTGTGGAGCTGCACCACGTGCGGGGCGTGCGTCGACCAGTGCCCTGTGGACATCGAACACATCGACCACGTGATCGATCTGCGCCGCAACCAGGTCATGATGGAGTCCGCCTTCCCCAACGAGTTCGGCAAGGTGTTCCGTTCGATGGAAACGCGCGGTAACCCGTGGGGCCGGCCCGCCCGGGCCCGCATGGACTGGGCGAAGAACCTGCCCTTCGAGGTGCCGCAGGCCGGGGTCGACGTCGAGTCTTTGGCTGAGGTCGACTATCTCCTGTGGGTGGGCTGCGCGGGCGCGTTCGAGAGCCGCGCCCAGCAGACGACGCGCGCCCTCGCCGAGCTGCTGCATACCGCAGGTGTGCGCTTCGCGGTCCTCGGCGACGGTGAATCCTGCACGGGCGACCCGGCGCGCCGTGCGGGCAACGAGCTGCTCTTCCAGATGCTTGCCGCCCAAAATATCGAGGTCCTGAATGAGCTGGAGGCCACGAAGATCGTGGTGTCTTGCGCGCACTGTTTCAATACGATTGGGCGCGAGTACCCCGATCTTGGCGGCTCTTACGAGGTCGTGCATCACACGCAGCTGTTAAACCGCCTGGTGCGCGAAGGCCGGTTGCGTCTCGCCCCACCCAAGGATGGGACCATCACCTACCACGACCCTTGCTACCTCGGGCGACACAACCGGATCTACAGCCCGCCGCGCGAACTGGTCGCCCAGCTCGGAGCGCACCTGGTCGAGATGCCGCGCCACGGCGAGATGGCCATGTGCTGCGGAGCGGGGGGCGCCCGCGTGTGGACCGAGGAGAAGACCGGCTCGCGAATCAATCGGGTTCGTGCCCAGGAGGCGGCGGACACGGGCGCCGACGTCGTCGCGACCGCCTGCCCGTTCTGCACCCAGATGCTTGGTGATGGGAGCGCCTCCAACGGCACCAATCTGCAGGTCCGCGACGTCGCGACCCTCATGCTGGAATCGGTGCAGCGCGCGGCCGAGCTCGACGCGCATCCCGACCCGCGGGCTCCCCTCGACCCCGAGGCCGTCACCGACCCGGGTCCCGCCCCGGGCGCGGGCACACCCCCAACACCGGAACCCGGCACGTCCCCGGAGTCACCCGACGACGAGGCCTCTTCCCCCGCGCCGTGAGACGCCGCGCCGGTGGGCTCCGCGGAGCGGTTCGAGCTCGACGGCGCTGACTCACCCGTCGCCGGCGAGCCCCTACCGGCGGCCGCTAGGCCCCCGTCCGGAGGGGAGCGGAACCCACCGCATACACTGGTCCCAGCCGCGTTGGTTCAATCTCCCCTCTTAAGTGAGTTCCCATGAGCGAAGTCCCTTGGCAGCGCCTTCCTGACATCTCGCGCGTGCGTCGGCGCAGCGTGGGAACGCTCGCACTCGCACAGATGTTCTCCTCCCTCGGCGCCGGCGTCGGACCGAGCGTTGGCGTGCTCCTGGCCGCCGAGGTCACCCACTCCGAGGCCTGGGCGGGGATCGCGCGCGCCTCCTCCACGATCGGCGCCGCCCTGGTGGCGCTACCGCTTGCCTCCTTCGCGGCTTCCCATGGCCGACGTGCCGCACTCACGCTCGCCTTCGCCTGCACGAGCGCGGGCCTCGCCGTCGTCGCCGTCTCTGCGCAGGTCCTCTCCGCCGTCCTCTTCATTATCGGAATGACGACAATCGGACTGGGAATTGCGGCCGGTCTGCAAGCGCGGTTCGCGGGCGCGGACCTCGCCGAGCCCGCCCGACGGGGCCGGACCCTGTCCATCGTCGTGTGGGCGGGGACCGTCGGCGCCGTCCTCGGGCCGAGCCTTGCCGCCCCGGGGGCACGAATCGCCGTCGGACTTGGCTGGCACCCCTACGCGGGCGCGTTCACCCTCGCCACGGTCCTCCTTGCCGCGAGCGCCGCACTGGTGTTCTTCCTGCTGCGCCCCGACCCGCTCCTGCTCGCCCAGCGCTACGACGGTTCCGCGGCCGGTCACACCACCCGGCCGCGGGGGCGCGCCGCCTACGCCCACGCCTGGCGGGCCCTGGCCGTCCACGCCACCGCGCGGGCGGCGCTGCTCGCCCAGGTCCTCGCCCACATCGTCATGGTCGTCATCATGACCATGACCCCGGTGCACCTGCACCACCGCGGGCATTCCCTCACAATCGTCGGCATCACCATCTCCATCCACGTGCTCGGCATGTGGGGTTTCGCGCCGATCTTCGGCTGGTCCTCGGACCGGTTCGGGCCGCGCCGCACCATCATCGGCGGATCGGCAATCCTGCTCGCCTCCTGCCTGATCTGCGCGCTCGCCCCGCACGACCCGATCGCCGTCGGCGTCGGCCTGTTCCTGCTCGGCCTCGGCTGGTCGGCAGTGACCGTCCCCGCGGCGGCGCTCCTCACCCACGCGGTGACGCCCGCCGAGCGCCCCTACGTGCAGGGCTTCGGCGACATGCTGATGAACGCGGGCGCCGCCTTCGCCGCCGCGATCTCCGGCCCGATCATGGCGGTGGCCGGCTTCGCCTGGCTCTCAGTCCTCGGCGCCATCGCCGTCCTTCCGATCGCGGCGCGCATGTTCGTGCGCACCGGGGACGGTCGTGCGGCTCGGCCCAAGAGCGCGTAGGCCTCGCCGCGGCCCCTATTCGGTGGCGAGCTCGAGCAAGAAGCCGTCGTCGTCGGTCACGACGCCCGGCGCGAGGTCCCCGATGGCGCGGCAGGCGCGCGCCGCTGCGAGTGCGGCCTGCGCGATCTCGGCCGCCTCGACGTCACTCAGTGGACCGAACGCCAGGTCGGTCTCGAGGTCTCCCGCGTAGCGCACGTGGTAGGCAACCGCGCCGTCTGCAGCCCAATCGAAGGCCGCGACGGCCGCGGGCACGAGGTCGGCGGCTTCCACGTGAACGTCGAGCGGCACGTCCAGCCCGTACAGGGCGTAGGACGCCATGACGGTTTCCTCGACGCCGAGCGCGTCGGCGTCCTGCAGGGAGCTGCGTACCGGCCCGAGGACCGGCGCGAGTTGCGCGCGTAGGGCGTCGGGATCGAGCCAGATCGGCGAGAACCAGATGAGGTCGCAGTCCTGGTTCGGGCGTGGCACCACGAGCCCCGCCCCGGCACACAGCACCGCTCCTGCGAGGCGCCGGGCGGCCGCGACGAGGAAGCGGAGCGCCTCAAGTTCCACGCCTTCGGGCAGCGCCCGTGGGTAGGCGTCAAAGATGGGGTCGACGCCGGCCAGCCCTTCGGGGAGCGGCCCGCCTCGAACCGTTGGCACGTGCGCCACGACGGCCCGCTCCGCCCAGGCCGGCAGACCGAGGGCGCCTCGGACGCCCTCATCGACGTCGTAGGGTCCGCTGAAACTCGTCTCCGGTCCCGCCGCGATCGTGAACTCGTCCTGCGGCCAGGCGCCGCCAAAGCGGGAGCGGATGAGTGCCTCGATCGTCGCGAGGTCGACCTCGTCCCGCAGGAGGAGGACGTGGTGGTCGACCGCCGCGGCCGCCTCGAGCGCGAGGCGCATCACGGCTGCCGGATATCCTCGCCGGGTGCGCCGTCCTCCCGTTCGACTCGCACCCGCGAGAAGCCGAGGTGGGAGCGCGACGCCGTCGGGCCGCGCTGGCCCTGGTAGCGCGAGCCGTGCGCGCCCTGGCCGTAGGGGGCGGCGGCGGGGCTGGTGAGGCGGAAGAAACAGAACTGGCCGATCTTCATGCCGGGGTAGAGCAGGATCGGCATCGTCGCCGTATTTGACAGCTCGAGGGTGACGTGGCCGGAAAAACCCGGGTCGATGAAGCCGGCGGTCGAGTGCGTGAGCAGGCCGAGCCGCCCCAGCGAGCTCTTTCCCTCGAGTCGGGCGGCGACGTCGTCGGGCAGGGTCAGGTGCTCGTAGGTCGAGCCGAGGACGAACTCCCCCGGATGCAGGACGAACGGCTCGTCGGCGCCAACGTCGACGAGGCGTGTGAGGTCCGGCTGTTCGTCGGCCGGGTCGATGACCGGGTACTTGTGGTTGTGGAAGAGACGGAAGTAGCGGTCGAGGCGCACGTCGATCGAGGCCGGCTGGACCATCTCGCGGTCCAGGGGTTCGAGTCGGATGCGGGCAGCGTCAAGCTCGGCGTGGATGTCGCGGTCGGAGAGAAGCACGCCCCCGATTCTGCCAGGTTTGGGGCGGAGCCGGGGGCATGGGAAGAGAAACGGGACCCGCGGCAGCCCCCTTTCGCTGAGTCTGTTTCCCTACACTGAGGTCATGACACCCACACCGGTTCATGCCCGCCGTCCTGGCCGCCCGCTCGCTCGCGTTGCCGTCACCTGTGCCGCCGCGGCGCTCGCGCTCAGTGGATGCGGCGGAGGTGACGGAGACGCCCCGGATACTGAGGACTCCAGCGCTCCCGCGGCGGAGGCCAGCGAAACCCCCGCGCCCGACGCTGCCGCCGAGGGGGAGAGCGGGGCGCCGAGCCCCGACGCGAGCGCGCCGGGTGGTGAGGGCGACGACGTTGACCCCGAGTGGGCGGATTCCTTCGCGATGCCGCCGCTGGAGAGCGAGGGGTTCCCCGAGACCGCGACGTCGCGCACGATTGAGGACCTTCGCACCGGGGAACACGAGGACTTCACGCGCCTCGTCGTCGAGTTCTCCCCGGACCAGTCCGGCAGCGGGGAGGGACTCGACGCGCTGCCGGCCTACAGCCTCGACTACGTTGAGGAAGCCATCACGGACGCCAAGGGCGACGCCCTACCGGTCGCGAGCGACGTGGTCCTCGACATTCGCCTTTCCGGCGTGGCCTACCCGGAGGGGGCAGATTCCTACCCGTTCACGGGAGTGCGCACCACCGGCGCCATCAAGGAGGCGATCCCGGTCGGCCCGTTCGAGGGGATGAGCCAAATCGCGCTGGGCCTGGACAAGGAACACGAGGTCCGGGTATTCGAACTGCGCCAACCGGCGCGACTCGTGATCGACCTCGCCCACTGACGACGCAGCCGACTCGAGGCGCCGGGCCCGCCCGCACGCGCACTCTCACGGGGGCTGGCTGGGGGTAGAGACGTGGGTCGGCATGGAGCGCGGCGCGTAACCGGCTCCCCCGCCGCAGCCGAGCTGCCCCTGCCGCGGGGCCGTGTGGAGACGATGAGCCCCTCACGCTATACTGTTGCGAGCCGCCTTCGGGCGGCGACGCGGGTGTAGTTCAATGGTAGAACTCCAGCTTCCCAAGCTGGTAGCGCGGGTTCGATTCCCGTCACCCGCTCCACTATGACATCACATTTGATCGATCCCTAGTGACGTCGGAAGATTGAGGCTAGGGGAGGTATGTCTTTCGGCTCGCGTTGGCGGGTTCGTATTGTCCCCTGACGTTCGGCGGTTTCGGTGGCGTGTGGTGGTTCAGTCTCACAAGTGAGTTGTCTCAACGCCTCTGTGGCTAATCTGATCTCTAGAATGCTAGACCTGGGGCACACGATTTCACTGGTGGTATGTGGCTTTTAACCGGGCTTCCACCACTATGTAAATGATCGCGAAGACCACGCCTGCTACCGGCCAGATCACCCAGGAACGCTCCCAGTCGTTCGTGGGCAGTGAGAAAGCCAAGTAGATGGCAATCACTGCCAGCCAGTAGACAGCCGCAATCGGAGCCATGCGCTTTCCAATTTTACGTTGGGTCGGATGCCAGTCGCCTTCTTGCAGTAGAAGCTGCACTGCTCCCCACCGGATACCAATAGAGACAAACAAATACACTGCACTCGCGGCTAACACTAGAGATAAACCAAACAGCGCCTGCCACTGTTTTCCCCACATCTGCGCCAGTGGTCCACTAGTGATAAGTAGACCTAAAGCAAGGACACATAACGCGACACCGGTAGTCACGTGGGTTATTAGCCGTGACTGCAGTTGAGATTTGTGCTCTTTAGCCATCCCTCTTACCCCGTAGGCTGTGTCAATCGCCTCTTCAGTCAAATACTTGAATTGATTTGCTTTCAAACCGAAGATGATGAATATCATCACTGCTGGGATGACACAAACAAACAATAGGGCCCCACCCACGAACGCCACTTGGTTTTCGCTAATTCCTAACTGCGGCACCTCTGAGAGAACGCCGAGCACACTCAGCGGCACAAAACTCACTATGCATAGAGCCGCTCCTAACGCAATCTTGGGAGCGGAGTCATCTTTATAGGCCAGGAAGTCATTGGCTTCTTGGAGCGAAACCGAACGAAGCACGTTTGCATCCGCTTCCAGATCCTGTCGACCTGGAACCAAGTCATCCATATCTAACTCGTCTTTGATGAGGAAGTCAGTAGAGACGTTAAACAGCTGACTCATCTTTTCCAAGTTATTCAAATCTGGAACAGATTGAGCGCTTTCCCACTTAGAGATTGCTTGACGACTCACTCCCAGGCGATGTGCGAAAGACTCTTGGGTCCACCCGCACTTCTTACGCAGCTCGCTAATCTTGTCCGCCATGATCATGACGATATTCTCCTCTTACTGAAGGTGCCTGCGCCGAAGAGGCATCTTCGACAATCTCCATCTTCTTCGCACAGCCAGTTGCGCTCAACCATGTCGGCTTGGAACTTTCACCCCGACTGCGCAACCACCGGTTGCGAAGCCCTTCTGCCTCGTTACCCCCCCACCTAGCGGAGCGAGCCTCGCCGTCATACCCGCCATGATGAAGGCATACAGCCGCGCGGCGTGACGGGCTGTCCGCCCACCGCCGCCTGGATCTCAACGCCGAACATGGCCCCGGAGCCGGCAGAGGCGGGAGACGCTCCGAGCCAACGGCGCGGCAACGAGCGAGACCCTTAGGGGTCGTCTTTCCGACACATTTTGTCCAGAAGGCGGACGCAACGGCAGGATGAACAGTGGTATAAAGCGGCTCCCCTTTATGCCTTCTCAACCTTCGAGCTCTTCTTCTGATCTATTGAATTCTCTATATACTGACGCTGGCTTATCCGGAGCGGCAGAAGGGCCTTCGTCAAATGAGCGGCACGACGTTTTCTGGTGTAATGGCGCGCGTTTTTCCTGAGCAGCGAGGCACCGCCATACGTCGACATCTCCTACTGTTTCTTGCCACTATTGTCGGTTTGTCCGGTTTGTTCTATCTGGGCGGTACGGGGCCCGTGCAGGC
>JAUNVA010000031.1 GCA_030537895.1 Bowdeniella nasicola | reverse complement strand
AACGGGGGCGGGGAGTGCCGCTTCCGGCAACTCAACCCCGTTCCTGGACAATTCGGTGATGCGCAGCGCGCTCGCGGCTCTCACGTGCCGGCGGGCTCGCAGCTCGCACGAGCTGGGCGGGGGCCGGTGCTCACGTGTCGGATGGGGTCCCCGATGCTCACGTGCTGGGCGGGGGCCGGTGCTCACGTGTTGGATGAGTCCCCAGTCGCAGTCAGCGCGGCGCTGCTGTCCCGTTAGGCGAGTTCGTCTTCCTCTTCTTCGTCGAAGGCGAAGTCGGCAGCAGAGTCGTCTCGTTTCTCGACGTCGTCTTCGTCGTCGTCGTCGGCGGAATAGTCGCCGTCGCCGTCGTAGAGATCGACCGAGTCGTACGTGTCGGAGTAGTGCATGGCCGCCTCTTCGGGGGCCGCATCTCGACGCGGCTTGCCCTCAGCGCGCGCCAGCACCGACTGCTCTTCGCCGGGCAGGTCTTCGGGGCCGTCGTCGTCGGGTTCCGCGACGATCTGTCCCACGCCGCCGGGGGAGCGGTCATAGGGAATGTCAGTGCGGGGCCGGTCGTTTTCCGGAACTTCGGAACGCAGTCGGTCATCCAACGTGTTGCCGACGCCGTGGAAGGTGTCGACCTCAACGTCCTCGTTCGGGTCTGGTTCAGCATGTGGCGTCTTCATAGCTCCAGTCTGCCACCCCAGAGCCATTCATGTGGGGTCACGCACATCGTGGCGACCACCTTTGACCCAGCCCGCTCCTGCGCGATAGCCTTGGTTGTTGTTGTGCGACCGCACCCGGTGCCTCCCACTCGCCGGTGGTTCGCGGAGAGCACAGCGAGCATTGACCATTCTGGCGATCATCGCGGATAAAGAAGTGCTCCACCTGCGTGCGCGCTGTGACCACGACGCCCGCACGGGGAGGGGCCGCCGCGACCGCCGAAGAACGACATGAAGGCAGAGTCCGTGCGTACGTACACTCCGAAGCCCGGGGACATTGAGAAGAAGTGGCACGTCATTGACGCCACTGACGTCGTCCTCGGTCGCCTGGCATCCCAGGCAGCCCGTCTACTCCGTGGGAAGCACAAGCCGATCTTCGCACCCAACGTTGATACTGGTGACTTCGTCATCATCATCAACGCGGATAAGGTCGCGCTGACCGGCGCGAAGCGCGAGCAGAAGATGGCCTACCGCCACTCCGGTTTCGCGGGTGGTCTGAAGGCCACCTCCTACGCCGAGCTGTTGGCGAAGCGCCCCGAGCGCGCCGTCGAGAAGGCGATTCGCGGCATGATTCCGAAGAATTCGCTGGGTCGCGCCCAGATGCGCAAGCTCAAGGTGTATGCCGGGTCCGAGCACCCGCATGCCGCGCAGAAGCCCCAGCCCTACACCATCGACCAGGTGGCCCAGTAACCGTTCGCGGGCTGGCACCATTCACCAGATCTGAGGAGAACAGTGGCTGAGACCACCGCAGACATCGAGCTGGAGGACGACGCCCCCAGCACCTACACGACAGAGACCGAGCAGGTCAACACCGGGTCGGGCGTATCCGCGACCGCCCCGGGCCAGGCCCTCGGTCGCCGCAAGGAAGCGATCGCTCGCGTCCGCCTGATCCCGGGCTCCGGATCGTGGACCATCAACGGTCGCACCCTCGAGGACTACTTCCCGAATAAGCTGCACCAGCAGCTCGTGAATTCTCCGTTCGCGCTCCTGGACATCGAAGGCCGCTTCGACGTCATCGCCCGTATCAACGGCGGTGGCTCCTCCGGCCAGGCCGGCGCGCTACGCCTTGGCATCTCGCGCGCACTGAACGAGATCGACCGGGAAGCCAACCGCGCCTCGCTGAAGAAGGCCGGTTTCCTCACGCGCGACTCGCGTGAGACCGAGCGCAAGAAGGCCGGCCTCAAGAAGGCCCGCAAGGCTCCGCAGTTCTCGAAGCGTTAACTCGAGATTTCACTTCGCGCTGCGCCCCATCGGCGTGTGCGCCAACGTGATCCGCACGGGCTCCTCTCGTCATTGACGGGAGGAGCCCGTTCTATATGTTCCATATGTGCCGACGGCTCCCGGGACACATAACGATGGGGGCTGAGGCGTCGGTACCCCTCTGGGGCGTC
>JAUNVA010000030.1 GCA_030537895.1 Bowdeniella nasicola | reverse complement strand
CGACGATCTGGCCGGGCTCGCGCGCCGCTTCTGGATCCCGGTGTGGGAGGTACCCGCGGGCGTGGAGTCACCCCAACACGTGCTGCAGTATCCGATCTGCCTCATAGTCATCTCCGATGCCTACGCCCGCTTCTACGGGGTCGTCTCCGGGCTGTCGACGACGACGCTGAGCGGGCGCGGGTGGGCCGTCGGCCTCATGCTGCAACCGGCGGCCGGAGCCCTCCTGTGCGGGGGGAGTCTGTGGGAGTACACCGACCGCTACGTCGATCTCGGCGCCATCGAGGCGCTCGGGTCGGACCTCGTGGGCGGGGTCCGCGACGCCATGACACCCGACCCCAGCGACTCGGGAGCCCACGCGGCGGCTCGCCGGCTCATCGAATCCTCCCTGCGACCGCTGCTGCCCGTCGATGAGGAGGGCCTGCTCATCAACGCGATCGTCGCCACCGTCGAGGACTCCCCCGACATCCTGCGCGTCGGGCAGCTGTGTGAGCGCTTCGACATGCCCGAGCGGACCCTGCAACGCCTCACTCGCCGACGCCTGGGGCTCTCCCCCAAGTGGCTCATCCGGCGCCGCCGCCTGCACGAGGCGGCCGGTCGGCTCCGCGATCCCGGTAACGAACTCGCCACGCTCGCAATCGAACTTGGTTACTCGGATCAGGCTCACCTCACCCGAGATTTCCGGGCGGCGACGGGGATGACACCGGGTGGATTCGCGCGCCGCTGGCGCGCTCAGCCGGACTCGGGGTCTAGGTAGGAGCGCAGGGGTGCGGCCCGCGGACCCGCTGCCTGCGCGAGCCACGCCTGATAGCTCGGTCGCAACCGCGCCCAGTCGGTGTCGGTCATCGCGTACCAGGCCGTGTCCCGATTGCGTCCCTTGTAGAACGCGGCCCGTCGCCAGACTCCCTCGAACGTGAAGCCGAGCCGTAGCGCGGCGCTGCGCGATGGCTCATTGAGCGCGTCGCACTTCCACTCGTAGCGCCGATAGTGCAGGTCATCGAACACGTGCCGGGCGAGCAGATACATCGCCTCGGTCGCCGCCGTCGTGCGGCGTAGGCCAGCGCCGTACATGATCGAGCCGACTTCGATCGTCCCCGCGGCCGGCGCGATCCGTAGCAGGCTCGCCATCCCGGCAACCCGGCACGCCGTGGACCCGTTGGTGCGAATCGCGAAGGCCACCGTCTCCGGATCCTCGCTGAGCGATGTCACGATTTCGGCGAATTCGCTTGCGTCGGCGCACGGCCCGAAGGCCATGTACGTCCACTGCTCGTCACCCGCGACGGACCGAAGCGACTCCCACAGCTCAGTGGTGTGCTCCGCTCGCAGGGGCTCCAGGATGCACGTCGTTCCGACCAGGGTCACCGGGTGCGGTGCCGCGGCCCCGGCATACGTGAGCGGTTCGCCGATCGGCTGGCCGAACTCGTTCACACGGCTCGGACGGGGTGGGCGCGAGATCATGACGGCATTCTCGCGCCAGGGGGTGGCAGAGCCACGGGCCCGAGGGCATCATCGAAAAGACCACCGATCGAGCGACGCGCGAACGACCGCCCACGTCAACCCGAGGAGACCCGTGCCCCGTCCCGTTCATTTCGAAATCCAGGTCGACGACATCGAGCGAGCGAAGGCGTTCTACGCCACCGCCTTCGGATGGACCTTCGAGGACTACAGCGAGTTCATCGGAGCGCCTTACTGGGGCATCGTGACCGGCGATGAGGCCGAGCCCGGGATCAACGGCGGCCTCCTCAAGCGCCCGGCGTCCGCACCGGCTCCGGAGCAGGGCACGAACGCCTTCGTCTGCACGATGGGCGTCCAGGACTACGACACCACCGAGGCCCACATTCTTCAGGCCGGCGGCCAGGTCGCGCTGCCGAAGCAGGCCCTGTCCGGCATGGCGTGGCAGGGCTACTACCTCGACACCGAGGGCAACACCATCGGCATTCACCAGGCCGACTCCGAAGCCGTCTGAACACCCCCGAGACCCGTGTTGAGATGCAGCGGAGTTGTCATAAACGCACTTCGTCTGTGTCTTAAACGTCCCGTTATGCACTTCGGGGGAGGCAACCGCTCTCGTATGGCCTTTTGGGCCTGCTCTTAGCAGCCTCGCATCGCGTTGTCCGGGTCAGGCTCTCCGTTCAGTCGGCTGCAGGACGCCTAAGA
>JAUNVA010000010.1:46999-81835 GCA_030537895.1 Bowdeniella nasicola | reverse complement strand
CGTGGCATCGAAACCCCTCTGTCACACGCCGGAAGCGTACCGCACAGGGGTGAACACCACTGCCGTAGAACGGCGGACGGGCCACGGCCGGCGGGAGGCGGGCGGGGCACCGGAATGGGGGATGATGAGCAGAGGGCACCGCACCAACGCCGCGGGTCGGCTTGCCAGCGGCCCGCCGCTGGCCGACTCCTGGGCGGGGTCCGTCCGGTGGCCGAGGCGTCAGTGCTCTGGAGAGATCAGCTCGATAGCGTGAGCCTATGCGCTGGCTCACGGGAGACTTCTTCGCCGTCGCACCCAGGCTGCTGAAGTACGAGGTGCTCACCAAAACCCTCATGCTCCTGGTGATCCTGCCGATCTACCTCGTGGCGACTTTCTTCCTCGTTTCCGCCGAGGGGGCCGTCACGAACGCGACGATCGCCTCGTTCCTCACCACCCGGCGCGGCATGATCCTCGCGGGCATTACGCTTGTGCTCCTGCTCATCGGCTTCGCCGTCGAACTGACTGGCTATGTTGCCCTCACCGCTCGCGCCCGTGCCGACCAGCCGGAGGCCAGCTACGGCGCGCTCGTTCGCTACGGCTTTACCCGACTGAAGAACCTCATTGGTATTGGCGGGATCGCGCTCATCGTCTACCTGGTGGTGGTCGTGCCGCTGACACGGGTGGGTGTGAACGTCTCCTTCCTTTCGGATCTCAAACTGCCCCGGTTCATCACCGAGACAATCTGGACGACGCCCGTCTACGCGATCGCTTACGTGGGGGCGATGTCACTGCTCGTGGCGCTGTCGATCCTGCTGGTCTACACCGTGCATCTCGTGGTTTTAACCGACATGCGTGCGGGCCGCGCCATGCGCACCTCTATCCGACTGGTCCTCGGTCAGCCGCGTCCCCTCATCGTTGGCGTCGTCGTGAAACTCGGGATCGTCCTCCTGGCGCTCGCGGTCCTGGCCGGCGGTTGGTGGTACGGCATCTATACGCTCCTGCAGAACGTCGGGGTCGAGACCTTTTGGACGCGCGTGCTCTTTGCCGCACTGGTCTCAATCCAAAACGCTGTGATCTTCGGCATCTTCTTCATCCAGATGCCCTACTACGTGAACCTCGTGACCCACGCCTTCTATCGGGCGATCGAGCACGATGACGAGCTCGCGGAGTATGCCACCGCCTACCCGGAGGTCCGCACGAAATTCCGGCGTACCTGGCTTGACCGGATCCTCGCGCATCCGTGGCGGATCACCGGGCTCGTCGTTCTCGGGATCGGTCTGGTCTCCCTCTTCGTGGGTTGGCAGTTCGACTCGATCTACCGCCCGTCGCGCACTATCGAGGTGGTTGCGCACCGCGCTGGCGGGGCGCACTATCCGGAGAACTCGATCGCGGGTCTCGACTATGCGGCGGATGTCGGTGCGCAGTGGGTGGAGATCGACGTGCAGCGCACGAAGGACGGCCACTACGTCCTGAACCACGACGACACGTTCACGCGCGTGGCGGGGGAGAAGCGGGCCGTCTCCGAACTGACGCTCGAGGAGGTCCGGGGCCTCGATATTGGCGGCGATCACGGCACGGAACGCGTTCCCACCCTGCGCGAATTCCTCGAGTCTGCGAACGGGCGAATGAAGGTCATCATCGAGCTCAAGGGCGACACGGCCGATGAGGAGATGGCCGACGACGTCGTTGGCCTGGTCGACGAGTTGGGGATGTTCGACCAAACGATGTTGATGAGCCTGGACTACGACCTCATCACCTACATCGCCGAGAATTACCCCGAGGCTTACACGGGATTCGTCTACTTCCTGTCGATCGGTGACGTGACCCGCCTGCACGGGGACGCGATCGTCCTCGAGGAAGGGGAGGCCACGGGCTGGCGGTTGCTGACGCTCTCGCTCGCGGACAAGGACGCGATGGTTTGGACCGTGAACAAGGAACGTGAGATGCGCCGGCTCATCACCCGCGATCTCGACGCGATCATCACCGATGAGCCGGAGCTACTGCTCGAGGTGTTGAGGCAGGCACGTGAGGCCTCCAAGGACTACCTGTTCTTCCGGATGTTCCTCGACGTCGGGCTGTAGACGCGGCCGGGTCGAGCGGGAGTTTTGGCTCTCATGTTTGCGGCGGGGCAGCCGAGAAAGGGCCGCTGCGGCATCCGCGCAGCGTGGGAAGACGGGGGTGGCTTCGGCTACGCGGATGAGCCGCCCGAGCCGTGATGGAGCCGGCCGAACACCTCGGTGAGCAGGTCCAGACAGCCCTCGTAAAGGCCCGGTGCCTCGCTCTCGCGAGGACCCGCCACGTTGAGCGTGAGCTCGCGGCCAGTGCCAAGGATCCACGACGTGATGGTTGACGGATCGGCCGTGAGCGAGGCGAGCAGGCAGGGGCGATGAATGGATCGCGCGTACTCCCGCGTGAGGACGGTGCCGGCCGAATTCCGGAGGGAGACCGTCGAGAGGATGAGGGTCGCGTGTGAGTCGCGGACGTTGAGGCGGGTCCGCACGGCAGGGTCGTCCGAGTCGGTCTCCACCAATTCCGGATATTTCGCGAGAACGCCGGGCGGGGTGGTGGCGTCTTCCGCCCATCCTCCGCGAGGCACGAATCCGCGAATGGGAATGGACAGGCGGCGGGCGGCATCCAGCGCCGCTCGATCCGCCCCGGTTTGCCCACCGGAGCGGACGAACGTGAGCACGTTCAACGGGTCAGCCGACATGGACACTCTCCTCGATGCTGTGCGGCTCGGTAAGGCGGAGCCAGCGGGCTGTCCGTCTCGCCTTCAGTTCCCTGACGACGGCGCCTGGAGTCATTGTGCTTCCCGCACTCTCTTGTCGAGGCACGTGACGTGCCCACAGAACTCGCGGCCCTTCTTGCTGGGGGTTGTTGGGCTTCGGGCATGGTTTGCACCCGTCTCACGCTCGGTCTCCCCGCGCTCGTCACTGTATCGGAGGGGCCTAGCGGCGGCGGGTGATCAGTCCGAAGGGGAATGACGCGCGCCTAATCCGTCTGCACGTCGGTGTGATCGGCCAGCCAGTCGAGAAATACGGCGCCCGTGCGGGGTTCGAGCTGCTCAGTGTCGGCCCTGCTCGGTGAGGCGGCGGCAATCTCCGGGTAGCGCGTGCGCAGGAGGCGGACCATAGTGGCGGTGATGGTGAAGACCTGCTGCCAGCGATCCGCCGCATCGGGATAGTAGTCGACGTCGAGGATCACGACGCGGTCTGGTCGTTGGCGGAGATATTCGTCGATACGCGTGCGCGCGGCGCGCAGCTCATGAATATCGTAGTGCTGTTTTCTCGCGGCGTGCTGGAGAAGCCCGTCGCTCTCGCGAAGCCAGAAGGAGGCGATCGTGGGTTCTTTCAGGGGGAACAAATCGATCGAGTCGGATGTCGGTGGACAGTGGTGGGTCCACACCCGTCGCCGTGGCGGGCGTGCGAGGAGGGTGTCGTGCGCCTTGCGCCGCTCGGCAAGCAACTGTTCTTGGTCGAGGTCCTCAACCACTTCGAATGCGAGATCTCGCGTTGTGGTAAGGCCATACCCGAGAGAAGTGGCGAGCAAGCTTGCGACGTCGTTAACCCAGGTATCGATTGTCAGAGCGTAGCAAAAGACCGCGTCGAGGCCATCGAAGGGTTGTTTGCGGTATGGGGGTTTCGGGCGCCCAATGTGTGCGACCGACCAGCACGAGGTGAGCTCCTCTCCCGGATTCGACCAGCGTGGTTGCCGTGCGGATGGGTAGGCGTAGAGATTCCGGAGAGCCGTCCAGAGCCTCGGGTGGTTAATGATCTGAAAGTCGTCGCAGGCTTGACCATCGAGGCGTCGAAAGTCGAGGCGATCGGCGACATGCATGCCATATCCCAAAGGACCCTCGAACCTCGGAAATATTGCGAGCGCATACTCTTGAGTTTCCTGTAATTCTCGAATGAGGTTAGGTAGTCCAAAAAGATGTGCACCGGTGGTGTGACGCTCAACTGCGTGGCGATACCGTAAATCGAGTTTTTGCACGCGGTACGCCAACTCGTATAGCCCGTGATCGTCCTCGTATGGCAAAAGTTTCATACGTTTCAAGAGGAAAGTGGGGTCGTGTATGCGATCCTCAGTGCCGCCCATATTGAGTGCCCGCGAAATTTCGGGCAAGAGTTCGAGTGGTGGGCGGCTCGCGCCTTTACGCCAGTTGTTCACAATGTCATCGGAGACCCTGTAATTCAACCGCCGTGATAATTCGGGCGCGCTCACTCCACGCCTTTTCATATGAAGTCGTAGTTGTTCGCGAAAGAGATCCCACGGTTTCGCCATATCCCCCACCCTTGGTAGAAAACTACGTGCGCGCGCGTAGAATTCTGTCTTCTCAAGTTGGCACGGTGGAAATACTATCGAATTACTCGCCACAAGGCGAGAAAAACTCGGAAAGCGCGGGGGAGGTGAACAACATGAGTGGCGGCGACATTGACTCCACTGCTGGCGACGAACAGGGTAACACCTCGACGGCTGATGGCGGTGATGGTGGCTCCGGTTGGGACAACAATGGTGGGAACTCTGACTAGTGCCCATCGGTCGAGGCGGTGGCGCGTACGCGCCACCGCCTCAGTGTGCCGTGGCGCGGCTCAGCGTCCGGCCCCGCTCGTCGTCTTCCCCAGCCACGCGAAGCAGCCGATGCCCGCTGCCCAGAACGGCACCGAGTACAGGAGATTCCGCCCGTAGTTGTCGCTAAAGAACGCCCACACGTCGATGAGGGCGGCGAGTGCGAAACAGGCGATGGCCATCCAGATAAGGGCCATGCCTGGGGTCTTCTGCTTGCGGGCCACGGCGGTCTCCTATGCGGCTGGGGCTACCGGCCGAAGAGCTTGGCGAAAAAGCCCTTCTTCTCCTTCTTTTCCGGCTCCCGCTTCGCAGAGGCCTCGGCCTCCTCGTCGGGGCTCTGCTCGAGGCTGGACTCGCAGGGCGCCTCGGAGCGGGACTGCTCGTGCGTCGGGCCGGGCGCACTCGACGCATCCGGCGTTTCCTCACGCTGCGTGAGGTCCGTCGGATCCACGGGGGCCTCTTCCAGGCCCGAACGCTCCTCCTCGGCCTCGCCGCTCTCGCCCTCGGGCGTCGGCACGGCTGCCTCATCGGGGAGCGGAGAAGACACTGGTTCGGTGAGTGTGGGGGAGGCGGCGACGCCCGGTTCGGCACGCTCGGCGGCCTCCACACTGGCGGGTTCCATCGCGGGCACGGGCACACCCTCGCGAACCCCCTTGGCGCCGAGTTCAAGATTGATGTCGACGATCTGCTCGTTCTCAAATGTGACGATGGCGTGCCCATCCGATGCGAAGAGGATGACCTGCGCGCCGTCTTCCTTCACGCGGAAGCCGCGCAGCTCGGCATAGTAACGCAAGGCCGCACCGTGGTCGGTGACCGGCGCCGTGGAGAGAGCCTGGGCGATGACCGGCCCCACTTTCAGAGCTGAGGGCTCACCGAGCTTCAGTTCTTGCGCATCGAGGAGCATCCACACGTCCGTAGCTGGGCCCGCACTTGCGGCGTAGTGGGCCCACGTCCCCGTGATGGCCTTGGCCGCGAGGATGAGTTGTACCGGAAGGTGGGGGACACCCTCGAGGGCAAGCTCGGCTGTCTGGACCTCGGCAATCTCGCGGGCCTTCGCCTTCACGCGCTTCGCGTCGGCAACGACGGCTTCGGGGAAATCGTTGATGTTATCCCATCCCCAGTGCCAGGTGCCGGCCTTTGTGGAGACGGTCCCGATAAGGGAGGGCGTCATGATGATCGCAGAGGGCTGCTCGCCCCACGTGAGGGTGGGCTGGTCGGAGAAATCCACCGTCCATGAGGAAGATCCGACGACCTCCTCGAGTTTCAACTGCGCTTCAGCAGACACGAAAGCGGCGCGATTCACGAGATCGTCAAGAGTGGAAGCCATGGGGTCAGTCTAACGATGGAGCGGCGCGAGAACATGGCAGCGCCCCGACCCAGGGAGGAAGGGTCGGGGCGCCTCACCAGTCTGGACGGATCGTGGAGTGATACGATCCATCCGTCCGTCTTTCCCCTCAGTCAGACGGCCTATCCATGCGATCGGGGCGATGCCATGTCTCATCGGCCCCTCAAGGGGATCTCCGCCGGTGAATTCCGGCTTCCTTCCGCCTTGTGATTACTACTGTGGCGCCCAAACCTGGGAGGATCCTGGGAGGCGGTATCGAATGACCTGGCAATTTTTGCGCACGGTGCTGCCAAGGGGAGAAAACCGCGACATCCTGCGGATTCTAGCTGCCCAATAGCGAGCAAAGGAGGATGGTGTCTGACACCTCACAGCCCCAGGGGCTGATCGCCCAATACCGGGACCTGTTCACCCTCTCAGGAACAGCGTTCGTCGTCGTCGGTTTCATTGCGCGACTCCCGTTAGCGATGGCGCAGATGGGCACACTATTAATGATCACCGCAGCGACTGAGTCCTACACCGCGGGGGGCACGTGCGCGGGGGCTCTCGCAGTCGCCAATGCCGTCGGTGCCCCGCTCGCAGGCGCGCTCACGGACCGGATCGGTCAGCGGCTCGTCGTCCTCGTGCAGGCACTCGCCTCAGGCCTGCTCCTCATCACCCTCGTTGTTCTCACCCACGCCGACGTCGCCTGGCCGCTCCTCGCGCTCGCTTCTGGCGCCGCCGGTTTCTTCCTCCCTCAAATTGGTACGTTGGCGCGCATCCGCTGGCGCGAAATCGTCTCGAGCGAGGGGGTTATCAATCGCTCCCGCCTCAACACCGCCTTCTCGTGGGAGGGAGCGGGCGACGAAGCGAGCTTCGTCGCGGGACCCGCAATCGCTGGCGTCGTCACCGCGCTCGTGGACGCCCGCGTCGCGGTCCTCGTCGCGGCCGGCCTCATGCTGGTTTTCGGGGTCGCCTTCGCCCTGCATCCCACAGCCCGCCTCGTTGCCGGCACCGGTGGCCTCGCTGCACGGCCGGGCCGGGCAATCACCACCGTGGCGGGCCTTGCGATCATCTGCCAGTTCCTCGTGGGCACGATGTTCGGATCAATCCAAACGGGTACAACGGTCCTTGCGCGCAGTGCTGGACTCGACGGCATGGCCGGTCTCCTGCATTCCTTGCTCGGCGTGGGCTCGGTGATCGCGGGCATCACGCTCGCGATCCTGCCCGAACGATTCGGCTACCCAGCCCGGTTGCGGGTCTTTTCGATCGTGCTGTTCGTCCTTGCGACGCCTTTGCTGGCGGTCCACTCACTTGCGGGGCTCGCCCTCGTGCTTGCCATCATGGGGTTTGCGATCGCTCCGCTGATGATCACCAACTTCACAGTGGTCGAACGCGTCACCCTTCCCACGCGCCTCGGGGTCGTCATGACGATCCTCGCCGCCACCACGGGACTCGGGTACGCGGCGGGTTCCTCCACGGCAGGCCGACTCGCCGACTGGGGGCTCACCGCGCGGCTCGGCGATCACGTGATCGGCGGCTACCCTCCAGCATTCGCCGTCACCATCACCGGCGCCTTGCTTGCGACGGCGGTTGCTTTTGCCGTCGCAGCTGCCCTCACGCGTCGCACGACCATCGAGGCGAATACGGGCAGTGCCTCCTGACCGTTCGCTCGGTCCGGTGGATCAGGCGAGTGGAAGCAATCCCCGCTAGACCCAGGAGGGGAACCACATGTGGGCTTGCCACAGCCATTTCGGAATGGTGAGACCTGTCCAGATGGGGAGAAAGAAGACGAAGGTTGCGGCGACGACGGTGAGCGCACTCCACCATGCGATCCGGCCCGCGCGCGTGGGCGACGGGCTGTCCGGCCGATCGGGGTACATGATCGTGCCGTCGGGCGTTACGTGGGAGATCGGTGCGAGGGGACGCAAGTGTCCCGTCAAGGCCCCCATCCCGTAGACCCACGCGAGGCAGACGAAGGGCACGAAAGCGACCGTATAGAAGGTGAAGATCGTGCGGTGTGTATAGGCGAGCCACGGCACGTATAGGGCGATGTAGCCCACGAGAATCGTCCACGCGCGCCAGTCGGTTTTCATGATCGCTCCCCAGACCACGACGAGGAGCATCGCGGCCGCGATCCACCAGATCGCCGGGTTGCCGAGCGCCGTGATCGCCTCCGCGCACTCGGAGCCGCCGGCGCCGCATGCGGTGCCGGGGCGCGTCTGCCAGTACAGCGAGGTGGGGCGCACCTGAAGGAGCCAACCCCACGGGTTCGACATGTAGGTGTGCTCAGAACTCAATCCCACGTGGAAGCGGTACATCGCGAGGTGGTATTCGATCAGGGAGTTCAGTGCGTCCGGCAGCCAGCCGCGCGGCACCACGGCACCGCTCGCCCGCAGATCTGCCGCCCATGTGCGGTCGTAGGCACCCGCGTGGGTGAACCAGGAAGCCCAACTTGCGAGATAGGTGAGGGCCGCCACCGGCACGAGATTCACGAACGCGGGCACGCCTCCGCGGAAGACGCCCGCACCGACCCACAGACGGCAGCCGACAGCGCGGCGTGCGGCGGTATCCCACGCGAAGACGGTGAGCCCGAAGACGGCGAGTGCGTAGGCGCCCGACCATTTCACACCGATCGCGAGCCCAAGGAAGATCCCAGCGAGGAGCAGCCAGGGGCGCCACCACAGGTGGGGGCCCCACGGATCCCGTAACAGGTCGGGGTCGGCGGCGATCCTCGCGGCGAGCAGTGATCGGGAATGCTCGCGATCACGCAGCAGGGCCCACAGGCCGAGGAGCGCGAAGAATGACAGGAAGATGTCCAGTAGTGCGACCCGGCTCTCGGTGATGTGGATGCCATCGAGGGCAAGGAGGCCTGCCGTCGTCGTCGCGAGCAGCGTTGAGCGGAACAGGCGAGCCGCGATTCGTCCCACGAGCCACACGGAAGCGATACCGGCGAGGGCCGCTGCCACCCGCCATCCGAAGGAGGAGTCGACCCCGAAGACGCGGATGCCAAGCGAGATGAGAAATTTGCCGACGTCGGGGTGTACCACGAATCCGGCTTCGGCTGACAGACCCGAGGTATCCCCGCGCTCAAAAGCGGGATTCGGATCGTCGGGCCAGGTACCCGCGTAACCGAGGTGTGCGAGTGAGAAAGCGTCCTTCACGTAGTAGGTCTCGTCGAACACCAGGCGAGTGGGATGCGACAGACCCACGAGTCGGATCAGTGCTGCCAGGAGTGTGACCGCACCGAGCCCGACCCACAGTTTGATCGGCGTGGGGGAGGGGTGACGCAGGCGCAGGCGTTCTCGCAAGAACGCCTCGCGGGCGGCGGTGGTCTCGAGCCGGGCGAGTGCGTGGTGGACCGGGGAGAGAGGCCGGTGCGCCCCCGCCGGTGTGGCGTGTCGGGGGTCCGCTGACGTACTCGAGGAGTGGTGGCCGGTCACGAGTGAAGTTTAGGCACATCTGGACGACAGTGAGCTGCGGCGCGGCACTCGCGGATGGGACCATGGGGCGGGAACTGTCACGATGAGGAGAGTTCGATGAGTAATCAGCACCGCTCGGCCGACGCCCCGTCGCCCGAGACGACCCCGCAGGGGCCGCCCGTGCCGCCGTTGCCACCCGGCATCACGCTCGCGGCGACGCCGATCGGTAACCTGTCTGACGCGACCTTCCGTCTTCGCTCCGCTCTCGGCGAAGCCGATGTCATCGCAGCCGAAGACACACGGCGGGTGCGTGCACTGGCGGCGGGCCTCAATGTGGCGTTGCGCGCCCACCTCATTTCCCTGCACGAACACAATGAAACCGCCCGACTCCAGGAGCTCGTGGACCGGGCCGAGGCGGGTGAACGGATCCTCGTCGTGAGCGACGCAGGAATGCCTACCATCTCAGATCCAGGATTTCACCTGGTGGCAGCGGCCGCGAGTCGCGGCGTGGGGATCACGGTCGCGCCGGGAGCCTCCGCCCCCGTCACGGCCCTCGCGCTCGCGGGTCTTCCCACGGACGCCTTCACCTTCAACGGTTTCCTACCGCGTAAGGGCCGCGACCGGCGCGAGCGTCTCGAGCAGATTGCCGAGGCGAGCGCGACCCAGATCCTCTTCGAGTCGCCTCATCGCGTGGCCGCCACGCTCGCTGACCTCGCCGAACACTGTGGGCCCGACCGGCGCGCCGCCCTCGCCCGCGAGCTCACCAAGCTGCATGAGGAGGTGCGGCGCGGCACTCTGGCAGACCTGGCCGCCTGGGCCGAGGGGGGCGTGCGCGGAGAGGTGGTCCTCATCATCGGGGGATCGCCACACCCCAAGGCCGCAGACTCCTCGGATTCGCGTGTGCGCTCCCTTGCCGCCGAGGTCCGGGCGCTCGCGGACCTCGGGCTCCGCTTGAAGGACGCGGCCCGCCACGTCGCTGCTCGCGAAGGGGTGGCGGTTAATGCGCTCTACCGGGCGGCCACGCGACAGTAGGAACCGGTCGAGCCGGGGCCGCGCTTCATGCCGGCCAGATCACGGCCGCCGCGCAGAGACCACACCGCCAGGACGGTGAGCAGGAGCAACCGGTGTGGCGTCATGCAGTTCGCGATGCGGGGGAGGCGAGCACGGCGGCCGGCAACCGCCTGCACGCACCACCCCGCGCGCGTCCCGTCGACTGCGGGTTGAGGGCGCTCGCGCGTTAGGGTGGAAGACATGACTACAGTGCTCTCCGCCGTCGCCTGGCCCTACGCCAACGGGCCTCGCCACATCGGCCACGTCGCAGGTTTCGGAGTCCCCTCGGATGTCTTTTCGCGCTACATGCGCATGGCTGGGCACCGGGTCCTCATGGTCTCCGGTACCGACGAGCACGGCACACCGATCCTCGTTGCTGCCGACGCCGAGGGCGTGAGCGCGCGCGAGCTCGCCGATCGCAATAACCGCGTCATCGTGGAAGACCTGGTGGAGCTCGGCCTGTCCTACGACCTGTTCACCCGCACGACCACCGTGAACCACTACGAGGTGGTGCGCGAGATGTTCCGCACCGTGCGGGACAACGGCTACATGATTGAACAGCGCACCCATGGCGCGATCTCTCCCTCGACGGGCCGTACCCTGCCCGATCGCTACATTGAGGGGACCTGCCCGCTGTGTGGCGCCGCCGGTGCACGCGGTGACCAGTGCGACGTGTGCGGCAATCAACTGGACCCCACCGATCTCATCGACCCGGTCTCCAAGATCAACGGAGAAACTCCCGAATTCATCGAGACCGACCACTATTTCCTGGATCTGCCCGCCCTCGCCGAGGCGCTCGGCGAGTGGTTGAAGGATCGTGAAGAGTCGGGGTCGTGGCGCCCGAACGTTATTCGGTTCTCCACCAACATTTTGAAGGACATCAAGCCGCGCGCCATGACGCGCGACATCGACTGGGGGATCCCGGTTCCGGGGTGGGAAGATCAGCCCACGAAGCGGCTCTATGTCTGGTTCGATGCCGTCATCGGCTACCTGTCGGCCTCTATCGAATGGGCGCGACGCAGTGGCGACCCTGAGGCGTGGCGCGAGTGGTGGAACAATCCCGAGGCGCTGTCCTACTACTTCATGGGCAAGGACAACATCGTCTTTCACTCCCAGATCTGGCCCGCCGAGATACTCGGCTATAACGGCGAGGGGGAGCGCGGCGGTGAGCCGGGAACCTTCGGTGAACTGAATCTGCCGACCGAGGTTGTCTCCTCGGAGTTCCTCACTATGGAGGGAAAGAAGTTCGCCTCGTCGCGCGGCATCGTCATTTACGTGCGCGACATGCTCTCGCGCTACCAACCCGACGCGTTGCGCTACTTCATCTCAGCGGCCGGCCCTGAAACTCAGGACGCCGATTTCACGTGGAGCGAGTTCGTGCGCCGCACCAACGGTGAGCTCGTCTCTGGGTGGGGCAATCTGGTGAACCGAACGGCCGCGATGATCGCGAAGAACTTTGGCGAGATTCCCGAACCCGGCGAGCTTCAGGACGTCGACGAAGCGCTCCGAGCGCAGGTGGCGACAGCCTTTGACACCGTTGGCGACCTGATCCGCACGCACCACCAAAAGAGCGCGATCCAGGAGGTGATGAGGGTTGTCGCCGAGGCCAACCGATACGTCTCGGAGACCCAGCCCTTCAAGCTCAAGGCACCCGAGGAACGAGCCCGGCTCGCGACGATCCTGCACACCCTCGCGCAGGCGGTGAGCGACCTCAACGTCATGATGAGTCCCTTCCTTCCGCATTCGGCGAATGCGGTAGACGCGGTGCTCGGCGGTAGCGGGGACATTGCGCCGCTGCCGCGCATCGAAGAGGTCGAAGACCTCGACGGCGGACCCGGCTACCCGATCATCACCGGTGACTATGACAACGTGCCCGCATGGGGGCCGCGCCCCGTGACCGTCGGGGCGCCGATCGCCAAGCCCACGCCGATCTTCGCCAAGCTCGACACATCGGTCGTCGACGAGGAACTGGCGCGCGCGGAGGCTTAGGCATGGCTCGTCGAAAGAAGCGTCTGTGGCCGCCGGTCGATGTCGAGCGTGCGATCCGGGTCATCGACAATCACACCCACCTCCCGCTGGAGCGCCGCGAGGTGCCGCGTGACTCTCAACGCATCGCACTGCCACTCACAGAGCAGTTGGCCCGCGCCCGCGTGCTCGGCGTCGAGGCCGTCATTTCTTCGGCCTGTTCCGTGCCCGATATCCGGGCCGCCCGCGAGGTCATTGAACGCTGGCGGGCAGCCGGTGACCCCACCCATCCGGGGCCAGGCCTCGCCTGCGAAGAGGAGATGTATGCGGCTCTGGCTGAGGCGCTTGACGCACTCCAGGACGACGATGATGCCCCCACGTTCGTGACGGGGGAGCCCAGTGCGCCGAACCGGACCATAGACCTGCCCACCGTCAGCTGGGCGTTCGGTATCCACCCGAATGAGGCGGCAATCCATGCCGGCTATCGGGACCGCTCCCCCGACGGACTGATCCCGAGCGTGAAGGACTATCATGCGCTCAGCCTCGACGAGGCCCTCGCCGTCGTTGCCGATGGGGCGCGCGATCAGGCCGTCGTTGCTATCGGGGAGACGGGCCTGGACTACTACCGCACCGGCGAGTCCGGCAGAGAGGCACAGCGTGCGGGATTCCGCGCGCACATCGCGCTCGCGAAGGAACTCGACCTGCCGATGCAGATCCACGACCGGGAGGCTCATGAGGATGTCGTCGCGACCCTGCGGGCCGACGGCGCGCCCGAGCGCACGATCTTTCACTGTTTTTCCGGTGGCGTTGAGCTCGCCCGCCTGTGCAACGAGCACGGCTGGTATGCCTCCTTCGCGGGGCCGCTTACCTATCCGGCAAACGAGGAGCTGCGCGCAGCCGCGGGTGAGATCCGCGAAGAGCTGATCCTGGTGGAGACCGACGCACCCTACCTCACCCCCATCCCGTGGCGGGGCCGACCAAACGCCTCCTACTGCGTGGGCGAGACCCTGCGCACGCTCGCGCAGGTGCGTGGTGAAAACCCAACCGCCTTTGCGGAGCGTACGGCGCGCCGGACACGCACACTCTACGATCTTCAGGTCTGAGTGTTGAGGTGGCGAGCTCCGCGGTCGTGAATGTCCTTGTAGACAAGGGCTGTCCCCAGTAGGCTGAGGGGCAGTCCGCTTCCCCCGATGTGCGGACTCACGGAAGGACCCTGAGTGACTCGTCAGCCCTCCGGCCGGCACGCCGCAACGCCCTCCCTTGCCGCGCGCTTCGCCGATCGTCTTCATGAGCCACGGCTCCGCACGCGCCTGCTCGCCGCCGGCGCCGCACTCGCCCTCGCGAGCGCTGGCATCGGTGCCTATCCCCTCACCGGCACCGGTGAGGAGATCACGCTCGACGCAGCCCCCGCGCTCGCCGACGGCGGGGTCGAGACCTCTCGTGACCTCGCGCGGCTCGCACTCGATGACGTCGAGCGGGTCGAGATCACTGTCAACGCTGACGGCGAGCGCATCGAGGTGAGCGTTCCGGCGCTCACCGTGGCGGAAGCGCTCGCGGAGGCCGGCATCGTCGTGGGGGCTTTCGATCACGTGTCGGTTCCGCTGTCTGACATGGTCGAAGAGGGCATGGAGATCACGATCGAGCGCGGTGATAGCGGTGTGCTCAGTGAAGAGACCGTGACCACGTTTGAGACCATCGAAAAAGACGATCCGACGCTGCCCAAGGGGACGACAAAGATCTCCTCTCAGGGCCAAGAAGGCATCGAACGGACCACCTACCGTGTGCAGACGCACGCCGGCGAGGAGATCGAGCGCACGGCGCTGGCGACGGTCACAGTCCAAGAGAAGCAGGACCGAGTCGTGCTCGTGGGCACGAAGGAGGTCCGTCGCGCCACGGTCCACGCTAGCTCCGGCCAGTCAGCACCCGCTCCGGCCGCCCCGGTGGCGTCGGGGAGCCCGCGCGATATCGCCCGCTCGATGCTTTCCAGCTACGGCTGGGGCCAAGACCAGTTCTCCTGTCTCAACTCCCTGTGGGAGCGCGAATCGCATTGGAATCCGCGGGCCCACAACCGGGGCTCAGGCGCCTACGGTATTCCGCAGGCTCTGCCGGGTTCGAAGATGGCGAGTGCCGGCGCCGACTGGCGCACGAATCCCGCGACTCAGATCAGGTGGGGGCTCGGCTACATTAAGGGCCGGTACGGATCGCCCTGCGGCGCGTTGAATCACTCCCACGCCCGCGGCTGGTACTAAACCTCGGTCACCGACGCCAGCCAAAGGTGAGGCCTACACCACGGCAACGGCCCCAAAAATCCGACACCAGGGTGGTCTTTGCGCCTGTGACATCTGGCACGAACGATAGACGCGCGCCAGGTGACGCTCTAGCGTCGAGCAAGTAACCTGACGAGCCCACCCTCCCCGTGCCCCCGCGCGGCGGGCCTGACAGAACAGAAGGATCTTGTGACCGAAACCCCGCAGCTCATCTCTATCCACGAGGTCGAGCGTCCCTCCGGCTGGCGCCGAGCCCGCGTCCTCGCCCTTGTCCTCGTCCCCGCCCTCGTACTGGGCGGGGTCGGCGTGGCCCACGCACATAAGACCATCACCCTGGACGTGGATGGCGATGTCCAGCAGGTCTCCACTTTCGCCGGGTCGGTCGACTCGCTGCTCACCTCCCGCGAGGTTGACTACGGCGAGCACGACGTCATCACCCCCGACCCGAACGCGCCCCTACGCGACGGCGAGACCGTCGTCGTGCGCATCGCCGAACCGTTCGAGGTCATGATCGATGGCGAGGTGAGGACCGTGTGGACGACCGCCGATACCGCTGCCGATGCGCTCGGTGAACTGGCCGAGTCGGGACGTCACCCATCGATTGTTGCGGCCTCTCGCTCCCTCGACCGCCAGGAGCTCACCATGCCCCTCGTCGTGAACGGGACGGTGCGGATTTCCGACGCGGGTAAGCTTTCCACCCTCGAGGTCCAGGGCCCGGCCACCTATGCGGGCGTACTCGAGCAGGCTGGCATCGAGGTGCACGATACCGACGAGGTGCGGATCCGTTTTGACGACGGCGCCCCGCTCATCCAGATCGACCGGGTCGTGCTTGACCAGCGCACCGAAACCGAGACCCTCGCGTTTTCCACCACGAAGGAGAAGACCGACTCCCTGTACGTCGGCCAGTCCAAGGTGAAGCAGGCCGGCAAGAACGGTGAGGTCACGCGCGTCTACGACGTGACGATCGTGAACGGAGTCGAGAAGGACGCCACCCTCGTAAACGAGAAGCGCACCGAACCGGTCACCAAGGTGGTCCAGGTCGGAACGAAGAAGCGCCCCGCTGCGAAGGCAGCCCCCGCCGCGTCCTCGTCGGGTGGAGGCGGCGCCGCACCGAGCGGCGGTGTCTGGGCGGCGCTCGCGCGGTGTGAATCCGGTGGGAACCCGCGCGCTGTGTCAGCCTCCGGCGCCTACCATGGCCTCTATCAGTTCTCGGTCGGGACGTGGCGTTCCGTCGGCGGCTCCGGGCTGCCGAGCCAGGCCTCGGCCGCCGAACAGACGAAGCGCGCCAAGATGCTGCAGGCCCGCTCGGGCTGGGGCCAGTGGCCCTACTGCTCGAAGAAGCTCGGCCTGCGCTAAGTCACCGCGCAGGAGACCGGCCGGCCCCACGGACATGGGGCCGGCCGGCTTTTCGTTAGGCTGACGCTGTGACGCATCGGCTTTTGACACCGCCTGACATCCGCCAGCTCGCGGAGCGACTGAATATCCGCCCCACGAAGGCCCTCGGCCAGAACTTCGTGCACGATGGCGGCACCGTGCGGGCGATCGCCGCCGCGGCCGAGGTGGGGCGGGGCGACGTCGTGCTCGAAGTCGGTCCAGGGCTCGGTTCACTCACCCTCGCGCTCCTGCATACCGGTGCGGCCGTCTCGGCAATTGAGCTCGATTCCGTCCTGGCCGAGGCGCTCGACGCCACGGTGGCGCGCTTCGCTCCCGAGGCGGCGGGCCGGTTCGCAGTACGCCATGCAGACGCCCTCGATCTCACGGGGCCGGGAGATCTGGCCCGCCCCGAGTCGTGCGAGGGAGAGCTCGCGCCGGTCGCACTCGTCGCCAACCTGCCCTACAACGTGGCCGTCCCGATTATCGTCACGGCGCTCGGCGCCCTGCCGAGCCTCACGCATGTCGTTGTCATGGTGCAGGCGGAGGTGGGCGAGCGAATTGCCGCGGAACCCGGCTCCCGGATCTACGGGATCCCCTCGGTGAAGATCCAGTGGTATGGCGGTGCCCGCCGGTTGCGCACCGTGGGGCGGCGCGTCTTTTGGCCGGTTCCGAACGTCGATAGCGTCGTCGTTGGCATCACGCGGCGGCGCGAACCGCTCGGTGATGAGTGTTTGCGGGAGGCCACCTTCGCTGTGGTCGATGCAGCATTCGCGCAACGACGCAAGACCTTGCGTGCGGCCCTCGCCCGATGGGCCGGCTCTGCGGTCGAGGCCGAGCGCCTCCTGCGTGCGGCCGGCATCGATCCGAGTGCTCGGGGCGAGGCGCTGCGGATTGAAGATTTCCGTGCGATCGCGCTGGCTCGAGGCGCCTGAGTGGGGCGGGCCGCGCGCCTGCCAGGGCGGATGATGCGGCCAGCGTCACCCACGCTTGGGCAGTCGTGCTCTGGGGGAGCTGCCTGCGCGGGCGGTGCGCACCTCGGATTCCCGAGGTGTCTGCCTCCTGGTTCGGTGGCACGATAGAGACATGCGCGTTCCGGTAACCGTCCGAGCCCCAGGTAAGGTGAACCTCTACCTTGCCGTGGGGCCGAAACGTGCGGACGGCTTCCACGACCTCGCTACCGTCTTCCAGGCCGTGTCCCTGTATGACGACATTAAGGCGATGCCCGCGCCGGGGATCTCCCTTGCGTTCTCGGGCCTTGGCGAAGACCTCCCCACCGACGAGACGAACCTCGCGTACCGGGCCGCTCGCGCCGTCGCACAGGCCGGTGGGATCGACACCGACAGTGACGGCGTGGCGCTGCGCATTCACAAACGCATCCCGATCGCCGGTGGTATGGCTGGCGGGAGTGCGGACGCCGCCGGGACGCTCGTCGCTTGCAACCTCATGTGGAACGCGGGCCTGAGCCACGACACGCTGCTCGAGATCGGAGCCGAGCTCGGCTCCGACGTGCCGTTCTGCCTCACTGGCGGGACCGCGATCGGGACCGGGCGTGGCGAGAAGCTCACGACGGCATTTGCGCGCGGCACGTTCGTGTGGGTGGTGGCCACGATGAAGGAAGGCCTGTCCACCCCGACCGTGTTCCGGGCCTTCGACCAGGAGAGCGGGCGCTCGGCCACCCCTCCCACGATCTCGCAAACCTTCCTTCAGGCGCTCGCCCAGGGCGACACCAACATGGTTGGCTACGCGGGGCGCAATGACCTCATGACCGCGGCACTCGCGCTGCATCGTGGGGCGCGAACCGTCATGGATTTTTTCTGCCACCACTCGCTACACGCGATGGTCTCCGGCTCGGGGCCGACTCTTATCGCGCAGGTCGAATCGGTTGAGCGAGGTCGCGGCTTTGCCCGTGAACTACGCCGCATGGAACCTGTCGACGACGCCTGCGTCCTCACGGGCCCGGTGAGCGGCGTCGAGGTGATGAGCGGCCCCACCACCGAGGGTGGCATTCCCGGCCAGGTGGGCGGTGAGGACAGCGACGCGCTCGCGGACCGCCCGATCGCCCCGGTGCGGCCTTTGCTGCGGATCGTGAGCGACGAGTCCAACGATGACGCCTGAGCGTCCTGACCGGCCACTAGACTGAGTGGCCGTGGCTCACCTCCTTGCGCTGGACAACGTGTCCTACTCCGTCCCGACCCACCCGCTCTTTGCCGACCTCACCCTCGGACTTGAAGACGGCATGCGGGTGGGTGTTGTCGGTCGGAATGGCGCCGGGAAGTCCACGCTGCTGCGCCTGCTCACCGGGGAGTGTGCACCCGACTCCGGCCGGGTGACTCGAGACTCGCAGGTCACGGTCGCCCACCTCACCCAGGGTGATGCCACGCCCGGCATGAGCGTGCGCACTGCCCTCCACGGGCAGGCCGACACCCACGAGTGGGCCTCGAGTGCCCGGATCCGCGATATCCACGCCGGCCTGTTGGCTGGGCTCGATCTCGACCAGCCCGTTGCGGCGCTCTCGGGTGGGCAGCGCCGTCGGGTGGCGATCGCCCGCCAACTCATTGAGGACGCCGACGTGCTCGCGCTTGATGAGCCGACGAACCACCTCGACGTCGAGTCTGTCGCATGGCTTGCCGACCACCTGAATGCCCGGTATGCGCAAAGCAGAGGCGCGCTCGTCGTCGTCACACACGACCGGTGGTTCCTCGACGCCGTCTGCACCCGGATGTGGGAGGTCGTGCCGGGCTCGGCCGCCCGTAGGATCCCGGGTAGTGTCGAGACCTATGACGGCGGGTATGCCGCCTACGTCCTTGCACGGGCTGAACGTGCGCGAATGCGCGCCCAAGCCGAGGCTAAACGCCAGAACCTGTTGCGTAAGGAGCTTGCCTGGCTGCGTCGGGGTGCGCCGGCGCGCACCTCGAAGCCGAAATTCCGCATCGAGGCAGCCACTGAATTAATCCGCAACGAACCACCCCCACGTGACACCGTCACACTCAAGGCGATGGCGAGCGCGCGCCTCGGTAAAGACGTGATCGACCTGAAGGACGTGTCCTTCTCCTATGGGGAGGGACCGATCCTGGATCGGGTCACATGGGGGCTTGCTCCGGGGGAACGCGTCGGCATCGTGGGCGCGAACGGGACCGGTAAGACGACGATCCTGGCGCTCCTCGCCGGAACGCTCACGCCCACCTCCGGGCGGGTGAAGCGAGGTAGTACGGTCCGGGTGGCGACCCTCACCCAGCACACTCGTGAACTCGATGAGATCCCCGAGCGCCGTGTGGTCGACGCCGTGAACGACGTTGCTTCCCACATCGCGATCGGTGGCAAGGACGTGAGTGCGGCGCAGCTCGTGGAACAGCTCGGCTTCACCCACGACCGCGCCTGGACCCCAGTCGGGGAGCTCTCCGGCGGCGAGCGGCGGCGCGTTCAACTCGTGCGCCTGCTCATGGCCGAACCGAACGTCCTTTTGTTGGACGAGCCCACGAACGATCTGGATACCGACGTCCTCGCGGCTATCGAGGACCTGCTCGATACCTGGCCGGGCACGCTCGTCGTGGTCAGCCATGATCGCTACCTTCTCGAGCGCCTCACGGATCACCAGGTTGCGCTCTATGGGGACGGGCAGGTCAAAGACCTACCCGGCGGGGTGGACCAGTACCTTGCCGAGGTGCGTAGGCTTTCTGATCGACGCGAGGGTGGGTCATCGGGCCCTGCGCACCCGGATCGGGAAGCGGTGGAAGCGACGGGAAGAGCCGCCGTGAGTAACGCCCAGATGGAGCGGGAACGCACGAAGGCCCTCCAGCGCATTGAGCGCCAGCTCGACCGACTCGGCCGGAGGATCGAGAGTGCAGAGAGTGAACTCGCCGAAGCCTCCGCCGACCCCTCCCGGGTGGGTGACCTCCCGGAGCTCTCCCGCGCACTCCAGGCACTGCACGATGAACGCGACACGCTCGAAGAGGAATGGCTCCTCACCGCCGAGCAGTAGCCCCGCCGATGACCGTATCGCATGAACTCGGAAGTTCGCCGGGGCGTATCTGCATGTTTGGTACGGTGCAGCCATGTCGGTATCTGAGCTCTCTGCCTCCCACCAGAACTATCTGAAAGCCATCTGGAGTCTGACCGAATGGTCCGATGCCCCCGTCACCCCCTCGGATCTCGCGGCCCGAGTCGGAGTGCGACTCTCCACGGCTTCCGATGCCGTCAAGAAGCTGACGGAGCAGGGGCTTGCCCACCACGAGCCCTACGGCGCGATCTCGCTGAGCGAGCAGGGACGAGAGTACGCCGTCATGATGGTGCGCCGTCACCGGTTGATTGAGACCTTCCTCGTTTCGGTGCTCGGCTACACGTGGGACCAGGTTCACGACGAGGCTGAGACGCTCGAACACGCCGTCTCCGATTTCCTCGTCGAGCGACTTGACCGCTATCTCGGCTACCCAAGGCGGGATCCGCACGGGGACCCCATTCCCGCCGCGGACGGGACCGTCACGCTGCCTGATGCGTTCCCACTTGTCGACGTCGCTCCCAATTCGCGGGTGCGGATTGAGCGGATCTCCGACGATGATCCGGGGCTCTTGCAGTATTTTTCTGAGCGGGGCATCGATATTGGCGACGATGTTGAGGTGCGAGCGGGCAGTCCATACTCCGACGCGATCGAAATCACGGTGCTCCCCGCGGGTGAGACTCTGCCGCTCGGAGAAATCGCGGCCGCCCAGGTGTGGGTCTCCCCACTCACCTAGTCGCGTCGGGGGCGCCCGTGCCGGGAGCAAGTATTCCGCCCGTGAGGAACGCGCCTCGCGCGGGTGCGCCCGATTGACTGCAATCGCGTGAGCGATGACGTAGATATCGAGATCTAGAACCGGTTCACCGCAAACTTCCGGCTACCCGAAAAGGTGCCCTGTCCAACGACCTGTCGCCAGGGCAACCCTTCAGCGAGCGGGAGCGCACCCTCACGATGTGGGGATCCACCGGCCGCACCCCGCTCGTACTCCTCGGTATGCTCGACACGGCTCTCCTCCGTGTTGCTCTATACCGGTTTCTACCTTCCGCTGTACTGTTCCGTACGTGCCGCGCTCCCCACCGCGGCAGACATGATCCGCCGCATGGACGACGTCGCCACCTTCGTGCGTGACAACACCAACAGGGCCCTCATGAAGCTCGGATACCCGGGTCGTTTTAGCTCCATCCAGACCGAGGTGAATCCCGAGATTCTGGCTGGGCGCCCGGTGCGGATGAGAACCACGTTTTCTTCTCCGGTTCGGGCTCCTCATAGGTGAGAGGTAAGGCCGAGGAGACCTCAGAGACCGACCGGGATTTGTGACGGCTGCTCACGCAGGCTGCGCCGCGGCCGCAGCAACGTTTCCCGCGGGCGGGACGACGACTAATCGAAGGTGAGCAGCAGCCGGCGCAACAGGCAGGCGAGCGTGGCGCGCTCATCCTCATCGAGCCCGGCAAGGAGTTCGCGCTCGGAGCTGAGCAGCGCGGTCATGGCCGCGTCCACACGGGTGCGCCCCTCCTCGGTGAGGCGCACGTGGGTGACCCGCCGGTCGCTTTCGTTGGCGAGGCGTACCACGAGGCCATGGTCGACCATGCGGTCGATCCGGTTGGTCATCGTCCCCGATGAGGAGAGCGTGGCCGCGACGAGCTGACCGGGTGTGAGTTGGTAGGGCTTCCCGGCACGCCGCAGTGCAGAGAGCACATCGAATTCCCAGTGCACGAGCCCGTGGTGGCTAAATGCCTGCCGGCGGGCGAGGTCCAGGTGGCGGGCGAGTCGCGAGACCCGGGAAAACACCTCGAGTGCGGACACGTCAAGGTCCGGGCGCTCGCGGCGCCACGCCGAGACGATCCGGTCGACCTCATCCATCTGGTTCACGCCACCAGATTACTCGACGTCGAGAGATTAGGGCGTTCGCCGCAGGGCCTCGCTGAGCTTCATCCGCCCACCGGAGTGCAGGATCGCGCGCTTGTAAATGGTGGCCCCGAGCCAGAGCAGCACCCCGATCATCGCGATGGACAGGGTGTATCCGAGGGCGATCTCCCACGTCTCGATACCTCCGAGCGCCTGGCGCATCGGGATCATGAACGGCGCGAAGAACGGCACCTGGGACAGGACCAGCGTCGCGGTGGCGTCCGGGGAATTGGGGACGAGGAAGATCGAAAGGTAGAAGGCGCCGAGGGAGAGGAACGTCATGGGCGTGGTGATGGCCCCGATGTCTTCCTGACGGGAAACGGTCGCGGAGAGCGAGCCCCACAGCAGCGCGTAGATGAGGTAGCCGATCACCGCCCAGGCCAGCAGCTGGATGAGGTAGGGCGGGGAGGCCATCTCGACGCCGTCGAGCATCCCGAGGACACTCCCGGTGATCAGGATCGCCGCGGCGTACAGGGCGAGCTGGATCAGGAGGGACGCGCCGATCCCGATGATCTTGCCCGCGAGGAGCTGGGAGGGGCGGATCGTGGCGAGCAGGATCTCCACGACGCGCGAGGATTTCTCCTCCACGACCCCCATCCCGAGGGTCGCCCCGCCAGTGATGAGGGTGAACAACAGGACGCCGAGCGCCACCATGGCGAAGAAGAGGTTTTTGCCGTCGATCTCCGCCTCCTCATCGGAGGTCAACACGACGTTGGGCGCCGCCGTCGCGACCGCCTGGCTAATGCTCGCCATGTCGCCACCGAGGTCCTCGATCTGGGCTGCGAGCGCCGCCCGCTGGCTGAGGGCTGTCGCGAGCTCGATGACGCGCTCGCCCTCGCCCGGGGCGACCAGCACCGTAGGCGTCGCAGGCTCCCCGGTGACGTAGCCGTCGATGTCGCCCTCCTCGATGAGAGAGCGGGCCTCCGCCTCGGAGGAGACCTCCCTGATCTCCACCTCCACGTCGGTGCTGGCCGCCTCCAGGGCGGTGGACAGTTCGGAGTCCGCGGGGGTTCCGATAGTCACGTCGGGGGAGTCGGCCTCGGAGTGGGTGAAGTAGTTCATCACGATCATCCCGCCGACGAGGAGCACGATGAACACGAGGACGGAGATGAGGGATGACGGCTTGAACAGGTTCGTTCGCAGCTCGCGGCGAGCCACGATCATCGTGGTCTTCACGCGGAGATCTCCTCAGAGACGGCATCGCGGAACAGTTCGGTGAGACTCGCGCGCCGGTCGGCAAGCTGGACCAGCGTGCCGGCAGCGGTGGCGGCGCTGACGAGTGCGGCGCGCACGCCGTCGTCGCCGTGGGGAAGCCGCAGGCGCGAGGTGTCCCCCGAACGGGAGATCAGCGTCACGGTGGGGTGCGTCTGCGCGAAGCGTTCGGCCCAGGTGGGGGGTGCGCCGCGGACGACGACGTCAACGTCGACCTCGGGGGTGGTGCGCAGCTCCTCGATGGTGCCGCAGGCGAGCATCGTGCCGTGCCGGACGATTCCCACGCGGTCGCACAGGCGCTCGACGAGGTCGAGCTGGTGGGATGAGAAGAGTGTGGGAACCCCAGCGTCGGCGCACTCGCGCAAGACGTCGCTCATAACTTCGACGGCGACCGGATCTAGCCCAGAGAAGGGCTCGTCGAGGATCAGCAGGTCGGGGTTGTGGACGAGGGCGGCCGCGAGTTGGACCCGCTGCTGGTTGCCGAGGGAGAGCTTTTGGACCTCATCACCGCGCCGCTCCGCCACCCCGAGGCGTTCGGTCCATCGTTCCATGGAGGTGTGGGCGTCCTGCGGGCTGAGTCCGTGCAGCCGCGCCAGGTAGGTGAGCTGGTCGCCGACCTTCATTTTCGGATAGAGCCCCCGCTCCTCGGGCATGTACCCGACGCGGCGGCGCGCCGCCAAGTCGAGTGGCAGCCCTGCGAAGCTCACGGTGCCAGAATCGGCGGCGACCACGCCGAGTGCGATGCGCATCGTCGTGGATTTTCCCGCCCCGTTGGAGCCGACGAATCCGAAGATCTCGCCGCCGCGGGCCGTGAGCGACATATCCTTCAGGGCTTGGACTGAACCGTATCGTTTGTTCAGCCCCTCAATGACGAGGTCAGCCATGATGGTCCTTTCTCGCGGCGCAAAGCAACGAAGAGTGCCTACCGGCGTTGCCCCCGGGCTCTCCGCTCGTCCACGTTGAGAGCCCGCGCGGCGGTCGAGGAGCTCCCCTACGACGACGGGTGATGGCGTGATCTACGCTAACCGAGCGTGCGTCCCCTCAGATCCTCCGCAGGGATGATCGGAGAGATGGTCCACGAGCACAGGTGGTCGAGGTGGACGGTTGATCATCCCGTTGGCTGAACGATCACTCATCGCTGGGGGGCAGTGACGGGCCATCTCGTCTTCGGCTTTCCAGGTGCTGACCGCCCAGAGCGGTGCGCCCTGGCTGTCCTAGCGTTCGCTCCGACGCCTCCCGGACACGTCCGGCCCGCGCCGTGACACACAATCGACGCAGCATACCCCGGGGGGTATAGTCTCGGATGGTAAGTACGCTCTACCAAGGAGGAACCATGTGCCGAGCTGTGACGTGCAAGGTGTGCGGCAAGACGACCTGGGCCGGTTGCGGCCAGCACATCGCGCAGGTGAAGGCCGGCGTGCCGGCTGGTCAGTGGTGCAATGGCAAGCACACGGACGCCGAAAAGGCCGCCGCCCCGAAGCGGGGCTTCTTCTCATCGATTTTCGGGGGCTGACCCCACGCGAGAGCGGCGCAAACCCGCGGACCGGGGGCCGCTCTCTCAGGAGTGTGGTTCCTCGGACAGGCGCGGCTTCTTCTTCATCGCACCGAGCCCATTCCAGGCGAGGTTCACCACGTGCGCGGCGACCTCTGCCTTCGCGGGCTTGCGCGCCTCGAGCCACCATTGCCCCGTGAGGGCGATCATGCCGACGAGCATCTGGGCGTACATGGGGGCCATCTTGGGGTTGAGGCCGCGTTGCTTGAACTGATCGGCGAGCAGGTGTTCAACCTGAACAGCGACGTCGCCGATCAGTGAGGAGAACGTCCCCGTGGACTGCGTGACGGGAGAGTCACGCACGAGGATCCGGAAGCCATTGGCGTTCTGCTCGATGTAGTCGAGCAGCGCGAGGCAGGTGCGCTCCACGATCGCCCGCGGATGTCCGCCGTCGTCTAGAGACCCGATGATCGCCCCGGTGAGGTCCTGCACCTCACGGTCCACGATGACGGCATACATCCCTTCCTTTCCGCCAAAATGCTCGTAGATCACCGGTTTGGAAACCTTCGCAGCGGCGGCGATCTCCTCGACCGAGGTACCGTCGTAGCCCTTCTTGGCGAAGAGGGTACGGCCGACGCAGATCAGCTGTTCGCGGCGCTGGGTGCCAGTCATGCGGGAACGCGCAGGGCGCGGGTTATCGGGTGCCACGCCTCTTATCATGCCCGATTGTGGGTGCCGCGCCCTCTCGGGATACACTTGGCACCGTTAATCCGCCCTGGTGTAACGGCAGCACGCAGGCCTTTGGTGCCTTGCGGTCCGGGTTCGAATCCTGGGGGCGGAGCCACGGGGTACAGTGGGGATCGCCCGTCACTACACCGCCCAGGAGGCCATGGTTTCGTGACCACTGAACAGCCCTCTCGCCCCCGACTCGCCGCAGCATTGGTGCTCGCCGCCGGCGCGGGGACTCGTATGAAATCCGACACCCCGAAGGTGCTTCACACCGTCGCGGGCCGCTCCCTACTCGGCCACGTCCTCACCTCCGCTCGGGCCCTGGAGCCCGAGCGACTCTGCGTCGTCGTGCGCCACCGACGTGACGCCGTCGTCCGCCACGTCCTTGATCTCGACCCGGAGGCGATCATCGCCGATCAGGATGAGGTGCCGGGCACGGGACGCGCCGTGCAGTGTGGCCTGGATTCGCTCGGTGAACTGCACGGCCCCGTCCTTGTGACTGCCGGGGATACCCCGCTGCTGAATGCCGATGAACTTAGCGCCCTGCTGGCCGCCCACGAGCGCGACGGCAACGCCATCACGGTGCTGACCGCGCGCGTACCCAACCCGTTCGGTTACGGGCGAATTGTGCGCGATGAGGATGACCGCGTCGTGGGGATCGTCGAGGAGAAGGACGCGAGCGAAGCAGAGCGGGCGATCAGTGAGATCAACACCGCCACCTATGTTTTCGATGCCGACGTGCTCTCCCGCGCGCTCGGCCAGGTCGACACCAACAATGCGCAGGGCGAGGTTTACCTGACCGACGTCATCGCACTCACCGCGCGGGCCGGCAGTCCCGTCGGTGCCCATGTGCTGTCCGACGCGATGAGCGCGGAGGGGGCCAACGACCGCTCCCAGCTCGCTGCGCTCGGTGCCGAACTCAACCGTCGCACTCTCACCTCCTGGATGAAGGCCGGGGTCACGGTTATCGATCCGAACTCAACCTGGGTTGACGTCGATGTCACGCTCGCTCCCGACGTCACCATCCACCCCGGCTGCCAACTGCTCGGCGCTACCACCGTGGGTGCCGGCACAGACATCGGGCCCGATACGACCCTGAAAGACACCGAAGTGGGGCAGCGGGCTCGTGTCATTCGTACCCACGCAAACCTCGCCCGCATCCAAAATGAGGCCACCGTTGGTCCGTTTGTTCACCTCGGACCTGATTCAATGGTTCTTGCGGGCGAGCGTATCGCCCCATTCAGTGACATCACCAGCGTCCGCGGCTCACGCGACAGCGCAGCGTCGCAGGAGGAAACACAGTCATGACCGGCATCCATTCCCAGGGTGAAAAGCATCTCGTCCTCATCTCGGGGCGGGCCTACCCCCGCCTTGCGAAGGAGGTGGCCGAGGAACTCGGCATCGAGGTTCTTCCCACCACGGCCTATGACTTCGCCAACGGCGAGATCTACGTGCGGTTCTCCGAGTCGGTGCGTGGCGCCGATGCCTTCGTCATTCAGTCACACACCACGCCGATTAACCAGTGGATCGTTGAGCAGCTCATCATGGTCGATGCGCTCAAGCGCGCGAGTGCGAAGCGCATCACCGTGGTCATGCCGTTTTTCCCCTACGCCCGGCAGGACAAGAAACATCGCGGGCGCGAGCCGATCTCGGCTCGCCTCATGGCCGATCTGTTCCGCACGGCTGGCGCGAACCGGGTGATGAGCGTGGATCTGCATACCGCGCAGCTACAGGGCTTTTTCGATGGACCCGTTGACCACCTGTGGGCCATGCCGATCCTCACCGACTATGTGCGCGCTCGCGTCGACACGTCGAACTGCACGGTCGTCTCCCCGGACGCCGGGCGCATCCGCGTCGCCGAGAAGTGGGCGGCGAAGCTCGGCGGGGGGCCGCTCGCCTTCATCCACAAGACCCGCGACATCACGCGCCCGAACCAGGCGGTCGCCAACCGGGTCGTCGGCGACGTCGAAGGCCGCTCATGCGTGCTCGTGGACGACCTCATCGACACGGGCGGCACTATCACGGAGGCAGTGCGGGTGCTCATGGCGGAAGGCGCGAAGGACGTCATCGTGGCGGCTACCCACGGCGTCCTGTCCGATCCGGCGACCCAGCGGCTCGCCGAATGCGGGGCCCGCGAGGTCATCGTCACGGACACGCTGCCGATCGAGCCCGAGAAGCGGTTCGAGAACCTCACGGTCCTCCCGATCGCGCCGCTGCTCGCACGCGCCATTCGAGAAGTCTTCGACGACGGCTCGGTCACGAGCCTGTTCGACGGAAACTCCTAGCCACCGGACACATCGAACTACTCGGGCAACGTCGGGCGTGGCACTGCTCACGCGTGTGGCGCGCTCTCGTGGTGCTGCGCTAGGCTGGGCTGCGTTGCCTCGGCGAGGGAGGCGCCCGAATCTCGAGCGTACTCCGTTATCGACGCGGCCAGCTTCTTCGGCATCGAGCGACGCTGGTCGTCTTGCCGGTACACCACCGTGACCAGCTAACGAAGGAGCACACCATGCCAACATCGCTTCACGCCACGTTGCGCACCGATTTCGGTAAGGGCGCCGCCCGCCGCATTCGCCGCAACGACCAGATCCCCGCCGTCCTGTACTCCAAGGGCGACACCCCGATCCACCTGACCTTGCCGGGCCACGAGACGTTCCTCATCATCAAGGACAACATCAACGCCCTGATCAACGTGGAATACGACGACAACACTTCTCTCGCGCTCGTGAAGGACGTGCAGCGTCATCCGGTCTCGCGCGAGATCGAGCACCTCGACCTCTCGCTCGTGACCCGCAGCCAGAAGGTCGACGTCGAGGTTCCGGTCATCGTTGAGGGCGAGTCCGCCCCCGGCACGATCCACTACCTCGAGCTCAACTCCCTGCCGGTCAACGCCCCCGTTATCGACATTCCGGAGCAGATCACCATCAGCGTGGAGGGCCTGGAAGACGGCGCCGTGCTGCGCGTGTCCGACCTCAGCCTGCCCGAGGATGTCACCTGTGAGCTCGACGACGAGCAGCCCCTCGTCGTGGTCGAGATCCCGCGCATCGATGAATCCGACCTCGAGACCCCGGGCTCCGAGGACGAGGACGAGGCCGCGGAGGACGAGCAGACCGACGAGGGCTCCGAGGAAGAATCCGAGGACGAAGAGTCCTAACCCGACTCACGTGCAGGCTCCGGCACGGAGCCCGCACCGTACCGCACGTGACCGCGCGGCATCCCGAGTGCGGGGTGCCGCGCGGCGCGCACAACCCGAAGGACGACCGTGGCGGCACCCCTGCTCATCGTTGGACTTGGCAACCCCGGTCCGCGCTACGCCAACACCCGACATAACGTCGGGCACCTCGTGATCGCCGAATTGGCGAAACGGTGCGGCGCACGCCTCACGCGCCATAAGTCTGGGGCCCTCGCAGCCGAGGCACGGCTCGGTACGGGCCCGGGAGGCGTACCCGGTCCGCGCGCCGTCCTTGCGATCCCGAACTCCTTCATGAATGTGTCCGGACGCACCACCTCCGCGCTCCTCACCTTCTATGGGGCGAGCGTCGAGGACCTGCTCGTCATCCACGACGATCTCGATCTCGCCCCCCACACCCTGAGGCTGAAACGCGGCGGCGGCGAGGGCGGACACAACGGCCTCAAGTCGATTTCCCAGGCCCTCAGCTCGCGCGAGTACGCCCGTCTACGGATCGGGATCGGGCGTCCCCCGGGACGCCAGGACCCCGCCGACTACGTGTTGCGGGACTTTCCGGGCGCCGAACGCTCCGAGTGGGCCGTGACGATCCAGGAGAGCGCCGATGCCCTCGAAGACGTCGCCCGGGAGGGTTTTGCCGCCGCCCAGATGCGTCTGCACAGCGCATAAGCGTCCCGCACCTGCGCTGGCTCCACGATTCGCGTGCCGCGCCCAACCCGATAGGATCGAGCGGTGAAACTGCGCCCCCTGCTGCCCCTCCTGACCGCCGATCCGGGAGTTTCCGCCACCCTTGAGGCCCTGTCCGAGCGTGGCCTGCGCACCATCGATGCGACCCCCGGCGTGCGGCCTGCCCTCCTCGCCTTGCTGGCCCGGACGCGGCGGCTCCTCATCACGACAGCGACTGGTCGAGAAGCCGACGAACTCGCGGCGGCACTCGCGAGCTATCTACCTGAGGACGGTATCGCGGTCTTCCCCTCCTGGGAGACCCTGCCGCACGAGCGACTCTCGCCACGCGCCGACACAGTCGCCCGCCGCCTGGCCGTGCTGCGTCGTCTTGCCCATCCGGAGGACGGGGTGCCCGGGGCTGGTGAGCTCCGCGTCGTCGTCGCGCCCGTGCGGGCGCTCGTTCAACCGATCGTCGCTGGCCTCGGTGACCTGGAACCCGTGCAGCTACGAGTGGGCGACTACGCGGACCTGGAGGACGTCACTGCTCGGCTTGCGATGAGCGCCTACACCCGCGTGGACATGGTGGAGCGGCGCGGTGAATTCGCGGTGCGGGGCGGCATCCTCGATGTCTTTCCCCCGACCGAGCCTCATCCGCTGCGCCTCGAATTTTTTGGTGACGAGGTCGAGGAGATCCGCTCCTTTTCCGTTGCCGACCAGCGCTCCATCGCAGAACGCGAATATCTGTGGGCCCCGCCCGCCCGCGAGATCCTCGTCACCGAGGCGGTGCGCAAACGCGCGCGGGTGGCCCTCGCCGATTTCCCAGGAGCTTCCGATCTGCTCGAGCAGATCGCAGACGGTGCCGCACCCGAGGGGATGGAATCGCTGGCGGGCCTGCTGTGCGAACAGATGGTCCCCGTAGTGAGTGCAGTGCCCGACGACTTCCTTGCCGTGGCACTCGATCCAGAACGGTTGGAGCGGCGCGTTGCGGACCTCATGGCCACGACGGAGGAGTTTCTCTCCGCCGCGTGGACTTCTGCCGCTGCCGGCGGCAGCGCCCCACTCGTGCTCGGCAAGGCCTCCTTCGCCTCCCTTGAGGACACGCGCGCGAGTGCCCTTGCCCGCAACCTCGGCTGGTGGGAGATCACGTCTCTGCCGAGCGGAGCGGAGGACAGGATCGCGCTTCGCGCGGAGCAGACGAAGCGCTATCGCGGACGGCTCGATGAGCTTGCGAAGGACTTGCGTGCGTGGCTGCACGAGGGCATGCGCGTTGTCATCACAACCGACGGGCCCGGGCCAGCGAAGCGCGTCAGTGAACAGTTGGGCGAGGTGGAGGTTCCCGCCATCTACAGCCCGGACCTGCCGGAGGAACTCACGCCGGGCGTCGTGCATGTGAGTCTCGGCGTGCTACCCGAGGGCTACACGGATGGCCCGGCCCGCCTCGCGCATCTCGCCCACGCGGACTTGACTGGGCGACGTCGCGAACACCAGGCCGGTAAGTCGTCGATGCCGGCGCGCCGCCGCAAGACCGTGGACCCCTTGGCCCTGAGCCCGGGCGATTATGTCGTCCACGACCGGCACGGTATCGGGCGGTTTGTCGAGCTCATCACCCGCTCCGTCGGGGTGGGAGCGAAGAAGGGGCGGCGTGAATACGTCGTCATCGAGTACGCTCCCTCGAGGCGCGGCGGGCCGCCTGACCGGCTATTCGTGCCCACTGACTCTCTGGACCAGGTCACCAGGTACACGGGCGGGGAATCCCCCTCGGTGAACCGTCTTGGGGGCAGCGACTGGGCGCGCACGAAATCAAAGGCCCGCAAGGCCATCCGTGAGATCGCGGCCGAACTCGTGCGGCTGTATGCGGTGCGCACCTCCACGAAGGGCCACGCCTTTGCCCCGGATACGCCCTGGCAGACGGAGCTGGAGGAGGCCTTCCCGTTTGTGGAGACCCCCGATCAGCTCGCCACCATCGAGGATGTGAAGGCCGATATGGAAAAGCCGGTCCCGATGGATCGGCTCATCTGTGGTGACGTCGGCTACGGCAAGACCGAGATCGCGGTGCGGGCCGCGTTTAAGGCCGTACAGGATGGCGCCCAGGTTGCGGTGCTCGTGCCGACGACGCTGCTCGTGCAGCAGCACTACGAGACTTTCACAGAGCGCTATGCTGGCTTCCCCGTGAAGGTCGCGGCTCTGTCGCGTTTCCAGAGTGATACGCAGGCCGCCGAGGTGAAAGCGGGATTGAAGTCGGGTGAGATCGACGTCGTGATCGGTACCCACCGCCTCATCACGGGAGATGTGCACTTTAAGAATCTCGGACTGCTCATTGTGGACGAGGAACAGCGGTTCGGTGTCGAACACAAGGAGGCCCTCAAACAGCTGCGTACCGACGTGGACGTGCTCTCGATGAGCGCCACCCCGATCCCGCGCACACTCGAGATGGCGGTGACGGGTATCCGCGAGATGTCGACCCTCGCAACTCCACCCGAGGAGCGCCACCCGATCCTCACCTACGTGGGCCGCTACGAGGAACGCCAGATCGCGGCGGCGATCCGGCGTGAACTCCTACGGGAGGGCCAGGTGTTCTTCGTGCATAACCGGGTCGAGGATATCGATTCGGTGGCGGCGCGGCTGGCTGAACTCGTACCGGAGGCCCGCATCGCGGTGGCGCACGGCAAGATGAACGAGCACCAGCTCGAGCGCGTCATCGTCGACTTTTGGAACCACGACTTCGATGTCCTTGTGTGTACCACGATCGTGGAGACCGGGCTCGATATCTCGAATGCCAACACCCTCATCGTGGATCGCGCCGAACATTTCGGTCTCTCACAACTGCACCAGCTACGTGGCCGCGTCGGCCGGGGCCGCGACCGCGCCTACGCCTACTTCCTCTACTCTCCCGACAAGGTGCTCACCGAGACCGCTTATGAGCGGTTGCGCACCATCGCTGCGAACACGGACCTCGGTGCGGGCATGCAGGTCGCGATGAAGGATCTGGAGATTCGCGGCGCCGGTAACCTGCTCGGCGGTGAACAGTCTGGCCACATCGCCGGCGTTGGCTTCGACCTGTATGTGCGGATGGTTGCCGAGGCCGTCGCCGCATTCAAGGGTGAATACCAGGCCGTGAAGGAGATGAAGCTCGAGCTACCCGTGGATGCCCATGTCCCCGAGGACTATATCGGGCACGAGCGCCTGCGCCTGGAGGCGTACACGAAGATCGCGGCCGCCCACAGCGACGCCGACCTCGCGGAAGTGCGTGCCGAACTCATCGACCGCTACGGACCGATTCCGCTCACGACTGAGCGGCTCTTCACCGTTGCGACGCTGCGGGAGCGTGCCCGGCACATCGGGCTGCAGGAGATTGTCCAGCAGGGCCAGATGCTGCGGATCGGCCCCCTCCAGTTGAAAGAATCCCAACAGGCCCGCCTGAAGCGTTTGCACCCGGGGACTCACATTCGTCTGGCAACCCGCCAGGTTCTTGTGCCGCTGCCCAAATCGCGCGGATTGGGGGAACGTGCACTCGACGACGACGAATTGTTGGCTTGGGTGCGCGACCTCATCGCGCTCCTGGAAGCCATTGTCAAGGGCACCGGTTCGGGACCCGTAGCGTAGCTGGAGTAGCTCGAACCGGATACCATGAAACCGTCGATAACTTGGAACTGGAGGCCAACTGTGTCCATCCCCTTGCGCCCGTTTGCGGTCCTCGCGAGCCTCGCCATCACCGGCTCCGCGCTCGCGGGCTGTGCCCAGCAGGGCACCGCCGTCGTTGTTGACGGGCACCCGATCAGCGAACAGGCCATCTCGGAGCTGAGTATCGAACTTCCCGGGATCACGGGTGGAGCCGGTTCGGTCTCCGCGGCGGCAGAGTTCGCGGTCCTGGCCGAGTCGATTCTCGTGGCCGCGGGTGAGCACGGCATTGTTGTGAGTGAGACCGAGACCCGCCAGGCCCTTGAGCAGGCCGGCGTCGACCCGGCCACACTTTCCGAGGCCACCTTGCGCGGGCTCGGCGCGACCCTCGTGCAGCAGAAGGTCCAGATGTCCGAGGACGCGACGGAGATTTTCGAACGGGCGAACGCCCTAGTCTCAAGCGCCGAGGTGAGTCCCCGCTATGGACTCGACTTCGGGGCGGATGGCGTCGCAGATCTTCCCCCGTGGCTCATTGGCGCTGAGGGCGCCAACTAACAGCGTTCCTCTTCGTGCCGCGCGAGGCCGGGCCGGCACGTCCGCTCCAGTCCGGCGTCACGTGACATTCGTCCTCCCATGAGGAACCGTTTAGCTCTAGGCTGGAAGGGTACATTGTCACGAACACTAAGGAGCCATAGTGGCTAGCATCGAAGCTGTCGGCGCACGCGAGATTCTCGATTCGCGCGGCAATCCGACCGTCGAGGTCGAGGTGTATCTGGAGGACGGCACCGTCGCGCGCGCGGCCGTTCCCTCCGGCGCCTCCACCGGCGCGTTTGAAGCCGTCGAGCGCCGGGACGGGGACAAGTCCCGGTACAACGGCAAGGGCGTGCAGGGCGCCATTGAGGCTGTCATCGACGTGATCGCCCCCGAGATCCTCACGCTGGATGCCTCCGAGCAGCGCATTATTGATGAGGTCTTGATCGATCTCGACGGCACCACGAACAAGTCCAAGCTCGGCGCGAACTCCATCCTCGGTGTCTCGCTCGCGGTCGCGAAGGCTGCCGCTGACTCGGCTGGACTTCCGCTGTTCCGCTACCTGGGCGGACCGAATGCGCACGTGCTGCCCGTACCGATGATGAACATCCTGAATGGTGGCTCGCACGCTGACACCAACGTGGACATCCAGGAGTTCATGATCGCTCCCGTGGGCGCGTCCTCCTTCAAGGAAGCGCTGCGCTGGGGCGCGGAGGTCTACCACACTCTGAAGGCCGTCATTAAGGATCGGGGCCTGTCCACCGGTCTCGGTGACGAGGGCGGCTTTGCGCCGTCACTCGACTCGAACGCCGAGGCGCTGGACCTCATCATTGAGGCCATTAAGAAGGCCGGATTCCGTCCCGGCGAGGACATCGCGCTCGCCCTCGACGTCGCCGCCACCGAGTTCTACAAGGACGGCGCCTACCACTTTGAGGGGGAGGCTCGCGACACCGAGTTCATGGTGAAGTACTACGAGGGCTTGCTGGATCGATACCCGCTCGTCTCCATCGAGGATCCCCTGAGCGAAGACGAATGGGACGACTGGACCGCCCTCACGAAGGCTGTCGGTGACCGCGTCCAGATCGTCGGCGATGACCTGTTTGTCACGAACCCGGAGCGCCTCGCTCGCGGTATCAAGACCAAGGCAGCCAACTCGCTGCTCGTGAAGGTGAACCAGATTGGTTCGCTCACCGAGACCTTCGACGCGGTCGACCTCGCACACCGTTCCGGTTTCACCACGATGACTTCGCACCGCTCCGGCGAAACCGAGGACACGACGATCGCCGATCTGGCCGTCGCCACAAACTCCGGCCAGATCAAGACGGGCGCTCCGGCCCGCTCCGAACGCGTCGCGAAGTACAACCAGCTGCTGCGCATCGAAGAAGAGCTGGAGGACGCGGCCGTCTACGCCGGCCACCACGCCTTCCCTCGCGCTCGCCGCTAACCGCGCCGTAAGCGCCGTCGGAGGCGCACCCAACAGAGCGTCCGCGCCCGCCCACCATCCCGGGGCGCGGGCGCGGCCGCTCCTGTGTGGGGCGAGCGGGCGTCGCGCGTG
>JAUNVA010000010.1:0-46989 GCA_030537895.1 Bowdeniella nasicola | reverse complement strand
CCGGTGGGGGGGGGGGGGGGGCCCGCCCCGCCGGGGGGGGGCCCCCGCTCACCCCCCGGGGGGCCCCCCCCCCCGGGCGCCCGCCCCCGCCCCCCCCCGGGGGGGGGGGGGGCGGACGCTCCTTTGTGGGGAGAGCGGGCGTCGCGCTTGGGGTCCGCGCGCGGGATGGGAGACAATGACCGCGTGATCTCTCGTCCCCGTATGCCACGGCGCCGCACCCCCAGTGGTGCGCGCGGCGCCACGAACCCGCGCGGCGCCGCCCCCGCCCGCGCTGGACGGCGGCCCGCCTCGGGTGCGCGTCGCCCCCAGGGGCCTACGTCCCGACCCAGCGGAGGGAGCGATCAACGCGGGCGCCCGAGCGGCCTCCAACTCAATATGGGTCGCGGCACCTATTCACTGTCGTGGCGGACGATTATCGCGCTCGTCGTCCTCATTTTCGGGCTCGTCATCGTCCTGTCTCCGCTCCAGCATTTTTTGCAGCAGCGCGAAGAGATGCGGGCCTTGAAGGCCGAAGTAGCGGAGGTCCAGGAACAGATCGCGGCCTACGAACGCGACAAGGCACGATGGCAGAACCCCGACTTCATCGCGGCTCAGGCGCGTGACAGGCTCGGGTGGGTGCTGCCCGGAGAAACCCCCTACGTCGTCGTGGATCCCCACACCGTGACGGGAGAGGAGCCCGAGGAAGGGCCGCGCTCGGCCTCGCTCACCGAGCCTGCTGACCCACCGTGGTATCTCATGGTTGTCGACTCCCTCGAGGCGGCCCAACAGGTGGAGGACAGTGATGAGTGACGTCACCACACGGGACCGCGAGGTGCTCACCGACCAACTCGGGCGGTTGCCGCGCGGCCTCGTTGCGATCGCGGCCCGCTGCCCGTGCGGTGCCCCCGTCGTCGTCGAGACGGCGCCCCGGTTGGAGGACGGTACCCCGTTTCCCACGACGTTCTACCTCACTCACCCGGCCGCCGTGAAGGCGTGCTCCACGCTCGAGGCGCGGGGCGTCATGCGGGAGATGAACGCGCGTCTCGCGCATGACCCCGAGCTCGCCGCCGCCTACCGCGCCGCTCACGAGGATTACCTGCGCCGGCGAGCACGTCTCGGAGAGGTCCCCGAGATCGCGGGGATTTCGGCCGGCGGCATGCCGGAGCGGGTGAAGTGTCTGCACGCCGTCGTCGGGCACGCCCTCGCCGTCGGTCCCGGAGTGAATCCGCTCGGTGACGCGGCCCTCGAACAGGCCGCACGCGAGGGGTTGTGGGACCAGAACGGCTGCTGGTGTGAGAGGGACCGCGCGGATAACGCTCCCGCGTGAGGCGCCGTGGTGGCACAGTAGACCCGTGACTCGAGTAGCTGCCATCGACTGCGGAACGAACTCCATTCGACTCCTGATCGCCGACGTCCCCGGCGGGGGAATCTCGGAGGGAGCCGCTCCTGCGCTCACCGACCGTTGCCGGATGATGCGTATCGTCCGCTTGGGGGAGGGGGTCGATCGCACGGGCCGACTCTCCGATGCCGCGCTCGAGCGCACCTTCGCCGCCTGCCAGGACTACGCCGAGCTGTGCGAACGGCACGGCGTGACGGCGATCCGTTTCGTCGCCACGTCCGCGACCCGCGATGCCGCCAACCGGCAGACCTTCGTGGACGGCGTGCGGGCGAGACTTGGCGTCACACCCGAGGTCGTGACGGGAGTGGAGGAGGCAGCGCTCTCCTTTGCCGGGGCCATCTCGGTCGTGGGGCCGGCAAGTGGGTCGAGTCTCGTCGTCGACATTGGAGGGGGCTCGAGTGAAATCGTCCTCGGGCAAGATCAGCCGCAGGCGCAATATTCAATGAACATCGGCTGTGTGCGCCTGACCGAACGCCACCTGCACACCGATCCGCCAAGTGTGGCGGAGCGCCGCGCCGCGATGGACGACGTCGACGCCGCGCTTGATGAGGCGGAACGCACCGTGGATCTCTCAGCGGCGACGCGACTGATCGGGCTGGCCGGCTCGGTCACCACGGTAACCGCGCACGCGCTCGGCCTAGACCACTACGATTCGGATCGGATCGATGGCGCGCACCTGAGCATCGAGCAGATCGACCGCTCTTGTCAGGCCCTAGTGACGGAGAGCCGTGCCGAGCGGGCGGCACACGGGTTCATGCACCCGGGCCGCGCCGACGTTATCGGTGCGGGTGCGCTCGTCTGGTCGCGCATCGTGGCGCGCGTGGCGGCGCGCACGCGCGAGGTCGGGCACCCCATCGACGGGGCGCTCACTTCCGAGCACGACATCCTGGACGGGATCGCGCTCTCCGCAGCCGCGGGCGCGTAGGCCCGCTGACGCCCTAGTGGCGGACGGCCTGGGCGGTACGGCGTCGCAGCGCGAGGGCACCGAGGATCGCGGCGATAAGCGAGCCCAGGATGACGCCGATCTTCGCGTGATCGGTGTGCGGGGACTCCCCGAAGGATAGTCCCGCGATGAGCAACGAGACCGTGAAGCCGATACCACCGAGGAATGCGACACCCACGAGGTCGGCAAGGTCGACGCCACCCCCGAGTCGCAGGCGTGTGGTGGAGACCAGCATGGCGGTGCCGCCCCAGATACCGAGCAGCTTGCCGAAGGGCAGGGCGAGCATGACACCGAGTGCGACCGGGTCGAAGATCACGTCGGAGAAGGACCCGCCGTCGATGAGAGTCACTCCCGCAGCGAAGAACGCGAAAATCGGCAACACGAGCCCGGCCGACCACGGGTGAATCTTCTCGGCCCACTTGGTGGTCCACGCCTCAGCTTCGCCGGTGCGCAAGTGTGCTGGTACCGACAGCCCGAGAAGGACTCCGGCGATGGTGGCGTGCACGCCCGAGATGTGCATCAGTGCCCACGCAATGATCGCGAGGGGGATCAGCACGAACGGCGACATGATCCGGCGGTGGACCAACACGGCGAATAGCGCGACAACGGCAAATGCACACCCGAGGGCGAGAAAGTTCAGCTCCTCGGTGTAGAAGGTGGCGATGATGATGATCCCGAGCAGATCGTCGACGACGGCGAGGGTCAGCAGGAAGGTCCGCACAGCGGGTGGAAGACCGCGGCCGAAGATCCCGAGGAGCGCGACGGCGAAGGCGATGTCGGTTGCAACGGGGATAGCCCAGCCATTCATGCCATCGGACTGGGTGGCGAGCTGGATTCCCACGTAGAGGATGGCGGGACCCATCATGCCGAAGACCGCGGCGAGGATGGGCACGAGAGCCTGTTTAATATCGCGTAGGGCACCGGAGACGAATTCCGTCTTGAGTTCGAGGCCGACGACGAAGAAGAAAATGGCAAGGAGCCCGTCGGAGGCCCAATGTGACACGGGCAGGTGGAGGTGGAGGGATTCGGGACCGAACGTGTATTCGGAGATCGCGTGATAGGTATGCCGCCACGGGGAGTTTGCCCACAGGAGTGCGAGGACGGCGCCGAGCAGCAGGACCGACCCGGCGGTCGGCTCGTGATGGAGGCGTGCGGGGATCGAGGCCATGAAGCCCTTGATCCCCTTGGGCCCGATCTTCAGGCCGAGTTGGTAGCGCCGCAGTGAGCGACGTTTTTGATCCAGGTTTCGGGTGCGCTGCATCCCGTGAAAACCAGGGTTGTTGGACCGTGCCGAGCGCACGATGCCCTGGCCCTTCATGGGGATTCGCACGGGGCGGGCCTTTGCTTGGCGGCCGATCTTTGAGGTTCCTACCGCCCGGGCAGGGCCGGAGTGGTGGTGGGGACGCATCGGATCGGGCATGACTTCAGACCTCGACATGGTGGCGGGCAGGTGTTGCTCTCTAGGGTAAACCCCCGGCCACGCTCGTGGGTGGAGACGACCGAGCGGCGGCCCACGGTAGAGGCGCTAAGCTAATATTCGCCCCGCCCCCATAGCCCAATCGGCAGAGGCAGCCGACTTAAAATCGGCGCAGTGCGGGTTCGAATCCCGCTGGGGGCACACAGTGCAAGGTCAGGGCGGCAGGTGCGAGGCCGCTCATCTGGCCACGGCTGGCGAGGGCCGGAACCGCGGGCAGGTAGGAGTGCCTGACAGGGGCGCCCGGTTTCCTGCGATCCGGCGGTGTGTTAGGTAGGTTTCACGAGGCCGTTCTCGTAGGCGAACACGACGGCCTGGACACGGTCGCGCAGCCCGAGCTTCGCGAGCACATTGCCGACGTGCGTCTTCACGGTGGTTTCCGATACGAAGAGCTGCTGGGCGATCTCCGCGTTGGAGGCTCCCGTCGCGATGAGGCCGAGGACCTCCCGCTCGCGGGTTGTAAGATGCGCAATCCGATCGTCTTGCGGGGAGTCGTCAGCGGCGCCAAGAGGGAGTTTTTCTCCGAAGAGCTCCAGCATGCGGTGTGTGATCCGCGGTGAGAGGACCGCCTCTCCTTTGGCAACCGTGTGGATCGCAGTGGCAAGATCCGCCGGTGGCGTGTCCTTCAAAAGGAATCCTGAGGCGCCGGCCCGCAGTCCCGCGAAAGCGTACTCGTCGAGGTCGAACGTGGTGAGAACGAGGACCTTCGTATCCGGCAGTTCGCTCGTGATCTCGCGGGTCGCCTCAATTCCGTCAATCCCGGGCATACGCACGTCCATGAGGACGACGTCGGGACGCAGTGCCCGCGCCTGATTGATGGCGGCGCCGCCGTCCGCGGCCTCCCCGACCACCGTGATTCCTTCGGCGCCGTCTAGCACCATGGCGAACCCCATCCGCAGGAGGGACTGATCGTCGACGATCAAGACCCGAACAGGTTTCTCGGTGTCGGGACGACTCACGGGGTTTCTCCTTCACGTGCGGTGACGCCTGCGGTGCGGGACGTCTGCTTGTCATGGTATCGGCGCTAAATCGGAGACGACCAGGACCGGGCCTGGCCGGGGACCTGGAGATTCGCCCGAACCTGCCAGCCGGTTGTCGTCGCCCCGGCGTGCACCGTCCCGTCGTAAACGGCGGCACGTTCGCGCATTCCGATCAGGCCCTTGCCGGAACCGGGCATGATCTGCTCACCCGGGCCAGCCTCGTTTTCGATCGTGACGATGACGTCGCGCCCACTCGAGCTGATCTGAACGTCGATTTTCCGGGAGGCGCGCGCGTAACGCAGGACATTCGTCAGGGACTCCTGCACGATCCGATAGATCGCGAGATGGAGCCCTTGGTCCGGTGGGAGGTCCGGCCCGGAGGTCGTGAACGTGACGGGCATGCCGGCGCGCCGGTAGGACTCTACGAGCCGCGCCACGTCGTGTTGGCCCGGCTGGGGATCGCGCGTCGCCTCTTCGCGTCCGGCACCCGGATCCGGCTGACCGGGCACCGGCTGGTCGGGTATTTCCTGCCGGAGGACGCCAACGAGGCGACGCGCATCGGCGAGGGAGTCCCGGCCGACTTGGGCGAGTTGCGTGACGGCCTTTTTCGCCATTTCGGGGTTGTGGTCCTGCGCGACCGCGGCCCCCTCGGCGAGAGTCACCATGACGGAGAGGGAATGGGCGACGACGTCGTGCATCTCGCGCGCGATACGGGTGCGCTCCTGGGATACGGCAAGCTGCTCTCGCTGTTCGTGTTCGAGCGCGAGCTGGAGAGCACGCCGTTCGAGGGCTTCCATCCGCTGGCGGGAGGAGCGCACGTTAGAGCCGAGCAGGAAGGCAAGTGAGACCACGAGGGTGAGCAGCGTGGCCCAGCTCCCCACGTCCGTGCTGGGCGCCCACGTGAGGATCGCCGCGAGGCTGGCTGCTAATGCGAGCCCAACGACGGGCAGTGACGTGCGCAGGCGCCGTTCGTTGGCGACCGTGTAGCACGCGATCATGAGGGCAAGCACGTCGATGAACGGCAAGGTGGTGCGGTGGAGCGTCTGGCCCGCTATCTCCACCGTGAAATGGGTGTCTCCTGGCATGGTGGGCGAGATTTGCCAGGCGGTCATGGCGAGCCGGGTAAGGATCGGCACGACGACGACTCCGGCGAGAACCCACTCCGCGTAGCAGCGCCGCAACACGACGAGCGTGGTGAGGATGAGGACGTGCACCGTCATGAGCGGGGATGAGGTGAGCAGCGCGGGAGAGTCCGCCACCCACAGGGTGAGGTAGATCGCGCCGATCGTGATGTCGGTAAGCCACGGGTGGGCCCGCAGGTAGCGCCGGACGCGGCCGTGCCGAGCGGGGAGCGCGCCGTCTTCACCCATCCCGCCCACGACGGGAGTGGACGGATGGGCGAACAGGGATCGCCGAGGTGTCCTCATAAGAGGCAGATTACGCGATGTCTCGGCGTCGCAGAGTGACCGCCCCGATAGCCAGGGGCACGATAATCCAGGCGGTGAGTCCGAGGGCGGCGGTGGTGACGCTCACCTCGGTCCCGCCTCCCGCGTCGCTCGTGAGGCTCGCGAGGAGACTCATGGGCAGGTAGGTGAGGATGGTGTCGAAGACCTCCGCGGCGCTCGTCATCATGGCGACGAGGATCTGCAGACCGAAGATGGTGCCGAGCCCCGCCGTGATGGCGCCCGCGGAGGAGCGCAGCATCCACGCGAACGAGAAGCCGAACAGGGCGTAGAAGAGGGGCACGAGCGTGAGCCGCGCAATGTCGGGCCAGTGGGCTGTTTCCAGGGCAGCGCCCCCATTCGCTGCCGTGATCCCGATGAGCGTGGTTGCCAGGCTGATCAGGTAGGCGAAAAGCGCGAGCACGACGACGACGATGAGCTTCGCGCCGAAGACCCACCCTCGGCGCGGCACGGCCGTGAACGTGGTGACCGCCGCACCCTTGGTGAACTCGGAGGAGACGATGACCGCGCCAAGGGCGAGCAGCAGGATGCCCTGGAAGCCGAGGGCGATACTGAGGCTCATCGGCAGGTGCGTCTCGGTGGGTATTTCCGCGTAGCCGAGCAGTTGCGTGTAAAGGGTTGCCATCGCGATGCCGAGGACTGCGGTCCCCAACGCCGTGCTAAGAAGCGAGCGCAACGAAAGGAATTTACGCCACTCCGAGCGCACCACTCCCAGAAAACGCAGACGGGTGGCGGTGCTCGTCCTAGCGGCGGGGAACAGCGTCGTATTCGACGGTACGGCACTCATCACGAGACCTCCTCGGTGGTGTACTGCACGGAGTCATGGGTGAGGGAGAAGAACGCGTCCTCGAGTGAGGGGTGCGCCGGCGTGAGTTCGTGCAGGGCGATGCCGGCGCGTGCAGCGGTCTCCCCGATCTGCGAGGCGGACGGCCCCTCGATGATCCCGTCCTCCACGGGGGGATTGCCGAGCGCCGCGACCAGGCGGTCGAGGTCGGGGCACACGACTCGGGTGCGGGGCCGACCCCGTTCGGCCACGAACTCCTCGATGGGCGTGTGCGCCAGCACCCGGCCCCTCCCGATCACGAGCACCTCGTCGGCAATCTGGGCGAGCTCGCCCATGAGGTGGGAACTGATGAGAACGGTCCGCCCCTCGGCGGCCCACCGGCGGGTGAGCTGGCGGATCCAGCGCACCCCCTCGGGGTCGAGGCCGTTGACGGGTTCGTCCAGGAGGTAGGTCGGTGGGTCCCCGAGCATCGCGGTGGCGACGCCGAGGCGCTGCGCCATCCCGAGGGAGAAGGTGCCCACGCGCTGCTGGGCGACGGACCGTAACCCCACCAGATCGAGGAGCTCATCGACGCGGGAGGTGGGGATCGCGTGGGTGTCGGCGATGGCCTGGAGGTGGGCGCGGGCGCGGCGCCCCGGGTGGACGCCGCGCACGTCCAGGAGCGCTCCCGCGGTGGTGAGGGGCGCGGGGCTGGAGACGTAGCTGGCGCCGTCGATTCGGGCCTCCCCGGAGGTGGGGGTATCGAGCCCGAGGATCATCCGCATGGTGGTCGACTTGCCGGCGCCGTTGGGGCCGACGAATCCAGTCACTTTGCCCGGCGGAATGATCGCCGAGACGTCGTCGACGGCCCGGACGGGGCCGAACCTCTTGGTGAGATGCGTGAGTTCGATCATGGGGCGCTCCTTTCTGACTCTCACGCTAGTGGCGGCCCGCACGCTGCGGATCGGTCGCGCGAGTGAGCGGCGCGGGCCCCGCTCCGCCGTCAGGACGGGCCGCACGCCGTGTCGTCCTCCGCCGGGGGGAGGGCCGGGCCGACCCCGAGGGGGAGAACACCGGGCTGTTCGCCGGAAGGGAAAACCAGGGTGGTGAGGTGTGCGTGGGGCCCGTAGGATGCTCTCAAGAGCCGGAACGCCACCGGGGCGCGCCGACCAGGAGGATCAATGTCCAACCCGTACTTCTCATCCAATCCGGTCTTTTCGGAGCGCTCGAAGCTCGACCGGACTCCGAACGGCTACCCGGCGATGCCCGGGTACACGCCGGGAGCGACGGCAACCTCGAACCCGGACGGGCGCTCGGCGGAGCCCGCGGCGTCCGCGTATCCAGCGCCGAGCATCGAGGAACTGAACGCCACCTACGCCCAGCGCTCCGCGAGCCCCACCGAGATGGGGCGGATGACCTACGACGACGCAATCGTGAAGAGCGTGCTCGTCATCGGGACGATTGTCCTTACCGCCGCGGTGCACTGGTTCCTCATCGGTCCCTCGATGGGGCTCATGTTCCTCGGGCTGATCGGCGGCCTCGTGCTTGGCCTCGTGAACGCGTTTAAACGCGAACCCAGCCCGGTCCTGATCATGGGCTACGCCGTCACCGAGGGGCTCTTCCTTGGCGGGATCTCCGCGGCGTTCGAGGCCCAGTGGGGCGGCATCGTCATGCAGGCCGTGCTCGCCACGTCGATCACGTTCCTCGTCTGCCTCGGGCTCTACAGGTCCGGGACGGTGCGCGTGACCGCCAAATCGACCCGGATCCTACTCATCGCGATGCTCGGCTACATGGCCTTCTCGCTCGTGAACCTTCTCCTCATGTGGACGGGGATCAGCTCCGACCCGTGGGGCCTGCGCGGCATGACGATCATGGGCATTCCGCTCGGCGTCATCATCGGCGTGGGCGCGGTCATTCTCGCGTCCTACTCCCTCATCGTGGACTTCGACGCCATCGAGCGCGGTGTGCGTCGCGGCGTGCCGCAGCGCTACTCGTGGGCAGCGGCCTTCGGGCTTGCCGTCACGCTCGTGTGGCTCTACCTCGAGTTCTTGCGCCTGCTCGCGATCCTGCGAGACTAGCGCAGCCGCACGCACGAAACCCCTGCGACCCGTGCGTCGCGTCTACCTGCCGTACCCGTCAAGGAGAACCATGACTGAGAAGAACCTGCCGAGTGCCAGCGGAGCATTTGGGGACAAGCCCCAGATCACCTTCCCGGGCGGTCCCGCCCCGCGTGAACTCGTCGTCGAAGTGCTGGAAGAAGGCAAGGGAGGCACCGTCGCCTCCGGCCAGACGATCACCGTGAACTACCTGGGCCAGACGTGGGACGGCGGGGTATTCGACAACTCCTACGACCGCGGCGAACCGATCGACTTCCCCATCGGGGTCGGCATGGTGATCGCCGGTTGGGACGAGGGCCTCGTCGGGCGCCAGATCGGCGACCGCCTGCTGCTGTCTATCCCGGGCCACCTCGCCTACGGCCCGGCCGGTGTCCCCCAGGCCGGGATCGGTCCGAACGAAACCCTGGTCTTCGTGGTCGATATTCTCGACGCCGCCTAAACTGCCGCGCGCCAACGCCCGCGCCGGGTAGCTCCTCTCGTCAGCCTTGAGGGGCGAGGCCACGCTCCCTTGAGGGGGCAGGCCACGCTCTCCCTACGGTGTCAGCTGCCCCCCGGACTCGTGGAGGTAGCACGCGGCGCACAGTGACTCGTAGGTGACGGCGACACCGTCAATCGCGACCTGATCGCCGGCAAAGACGAACGTCTCGCCGACCTTGCGACCGTTGAACATGGCCTTGCGACCACAGCGGCAGATCGTCTTCAGCTCCTCCAGGGAGTGGGCGAGCTCAAGGAGACGGCGAGCTCCCGGGAACGCTCGTGTCTGGAAATCGGTGCGGATCCCGTAGGCGAGCACCGGCACGCCATCGATGATCGCGATCCGTAAGAGGTCATCGACCTGCGATGGGGTGAGGAACTGAGCTTCGTCGATCAACAGGCACGCCACCGGCGGCAGCCCTTCGGCAGGCAGGAGTGAGCCGGGCGGCTGTCCGTGCGCGTAGGCGTGAAACGTGCGGCGGGCCTCGTCCTCGGGACCGAGCAGAAAATCTACCGTGCGTCGCACGCCGAGGCGCGAGACGATCGAGGACGCCCCCTTCGTGTCGATCTGCGGCTTCGCGAGGAGGACCCGCTGGCCGCGCTCCTCGTAGTTGTAGGCGGCTTGCAGCAGCGCTGTGGACTTCCCGGAGTTCATCGCCCCGTAGCGGAAATAGAGCTTTGCCACGTGCGCACCTAGAGCCAGTCGCGCGGTGAGGACGGGGCGCGCGCGGCGGTGAGTGCCGGGTCGGTGACGACGACGTCGCCGAGTGCCTCATCGATCGCGGCGAGCACGTCGCCCTCCAAGCGGACACCGGAGGCCTTCGCGTTGTCACTGACCTGCTCGGGGCGCGAGGCCCCGATGATGGCCGCCGACACGTTGTCGTTGGCGAGCACCCAGGCAAGGGCGAGCTGCGCCATGGTGAGGCCGAGGTCCGCGGCGATGGGGTTCAGTTTCTGCACGGCGAGGAGCGTGTCCTCCTGCTCCAGCCAGGGTCGGATCGAGGCCGCGCCGCCCGCCTCATCAGTCGCGCGGGAGCCCTCCGGTGGGCTGAGGTGCGGCAGATACTTCCCCGTCAGGACGCCCTGTGCGAGCGGTGACCAGACGACCTGGCTCACGCCCAGGCGCCGGCACGTGGGGACAACCTCGGCCTCGATGATGCGAGTGAGCATCGAATATTCAGGTTGGTTGGAGACGAGCTGGAAGCCGAGCTCGCGGGCAATCGCGTGTCCACGGGTGATCTGATCGGCGGTCCACTCGGAGACGCCGATATACAGCGCCTTGCCGGCGGAGACCACGTCCGCGAAGGCTTGCATCGTTTCCTCGAGCGGCACCGTCTTGTCATAGCGGTGCGCCTGGTAGACGTCGACGTAGTCGGTACCAAGCCGTCGTAGCGAGCCGTTGATCGACTCGAGGATGTGCTTGCGTGACAGGCCCATGTCGTTCGGTCCCTTCGGGCCGGTCGGCCCGAACACCTTCGTCATGATCTCGAGCGACTCGCGCCGCTCCCCGGCGAGTGCCGCCCCGAGGACAGACTCGGCCACGGTATTCGCATAGACATCCGCCGTGTCGAACGTCGTGATACCGGCATCGAGTGCGGCGTGCACGCATGCGACCGCCACCTCGTTTTCCACCTGTGAGCCGTGCGTCAGCCAATTTCCATAACAGATCTCGGAGACCTTCAGTCCCGAATCCCCGAGTATGCGGTGCTCCATGTCGGACCCTTTCCTTACCAGCGTCGCCGGTACGTCTCCCAAACTAACGCGAGCGCCCGGCCTGCGACGCACCATTCGCCGGCCCAGCCCCTCGACCCGTGCTGCACCCCTGTTGATCGCGTACCGCGTCAGGCACAATAGGGTGATGACTGACTCCTATCTTCGCCCACTGCGCGCCGAGGACAGCGCCGACATTTTCGCGGCCTTCGCCTCCCACCACGACATGGAACGCCAGGGCTCAGTCACCTCCGAGTCCGACGCGCGTGCCTACCTCGAGCGCGCTCTCAGCTCGGGCTACGCCTTCGGTGTCGAGGTGGACGGCCAGGTTGTCGCCTGCGTCGGGCTCACCGTCGATGCGCCGAACCGACTGGCCTGGTGTTGGTATTGGACGCATGCCGATCACCGCGGTGCGGGCCTCGCTTCCCGGGCAACACGCACCGTCGCGAACTGGGCACTCAGCGAGGGCGGCTTTGAGCGACTCGAGCTCGGTCACCGCGTGAACAACCCGGCGTCAGGGCGCGTTGCGCTCGCCGCAGGATTCGTGGGGGAGGGACTCGAACGCAAGAAGCTGCGGATCGAGGGAGAGCGCGTCGACGTGCGCACCTACGGTCGGCTCGCGACGGACCCCGTCCCAACCGGCACCACCCTGCCCGCCGATACGTCGACCTGGCCGCCTCTGGAGGCTTAGGTGCAGCGCACGCCCGTGGCGTGCACCGGACAGTAACCAAACGGGTTCTTGGCCAGGTAGTGCTGGTGCTCGTCTTCGGCGGCGTAGAACTCGTGCGCACCAACCGGCTCGATCGTCGTCGTGATCGGCCCATAGCCCGCCTCGGCGAGACGCGGACCGTAGTCCGCCATGATGCGTCGGGCCACGTCTGCCTGTGCCGTTGTCGTGGGGAAGATCACCGAACGGTACTGGGAACCGACGTCGTTGCCCTGGCGGTTGCCCTGAGTGGGGTCGTGGTTTTCGAAAAAGACCCGCAGGATCTCGGCGACATCGACGCGATCCGGATCGTAGGTGACCCACACGGTCTCGGCGTGGCCCGTGCGACCCGTACAGACCTCTCGATAGGAAGGATGGGATGTGTCACCGCCCATGTAACCAACGGTGGTCTCGCGAACCCCGGTAATCTGGTCCAAGAGCTTCTGTGCACCCCAAAAGCAACCGAGCGCCAATCCGATGCTCTGTGAGGGGCCCTGTCCCGCATCGTTGCTCATACGGTTAATCCACCTTTCGGACGGTAAAGTACGTTCCGTCTTACCGCCATTATGACCACAGGAAAGTGGGTCTCGTCGATGTCAGCAACCCCAGCATGGCTGAGGCGCGTGGCACGCACCTCTCGAGCCAGGATGGCCGAGTCCGCCGAACGGCTCCGCCAAGCCGGTAACGCGAACCGCCACCCGGACGAAGAGTTCGTCTCCTTCGCCGCGAAGGCCGATGACGACCCAGATGCCGTCGTCCCCTGGTCGGTCCGCGCCACCGCCGAGTGGGCATGGCGCACCGTTGTGATCGTCATTGCCTTAGCGATGCTGGTTTACGCGATGTACTGGATGCAGATCGTGGTGGTCCCGGTCCTCGTGGCCACCCTGATCGCCGTGCTTCTCGAGCCGGTGAACCAGTTCCTACGCCGCTATTTCCACTTCCCACGGGCGCTGGCCGCCATCACCACGGTGGTCGGCACGCTCGCCGCGATCCTCGGCCTGCTGATCTTCGCAGGCCAGTCCCTCATCGACGGGTTCTCCGATATCGCCGAGTCCGCTGTCGACGGGTTCAACACGTTCATGACCTGGCTCGCCGACGGCCCCCTGCAGATCGGCCAGGAGCAGATCCAAGAGGCACGCTCCCAGGTGGTCTCCCAGATGCAGGACCACACCTCGTTGATCGCCTCGGGTGCTATGACGGTAACGACGTCTGTCGGCCAGATCCTCTCGGGTGCCCTCATCGCGATCTTCTGTCTCTTCTTCTTCCTTATGGAGGGGCGGCGAATCTGGCTGTGGTGTGTGCGTCTTCTGCCGGTGAGCGCGCGCGAGCGCACCCATGAGGCCGCCATTCGCGGCTGGATCACCCTGCGCGGATATGCCCGCACGCAGATTCTCGTCGCGTTCGTCGATGCCATCGGTATCGGCGTTGGCGCATGGCTGCTCGGTGTCCCCCTCTACCTGCCGCTCGGCGTCCTCGTCTTTCTCGGCTCCTTCGTGCCGATCGTCGGTGCGCTCGTCACCGGGACGGTTGCCGTGCTGGTCGCGCTTGTCGCGCACGGCATGTCGACGGCGGTCCTCATGCTCATCGTGGTGCTCGCCGTCCAGCAGATCGAAGGTAACGTCTTGCAGCCCTTCCTCATGGGGCACGCAGTCTCGCTACACCCAGTCGCCGTGTTGCTCGCGGTGGCCGGCGCCACCTATATTGCGGGGATCGTCGGCGCCCTGTTTATCGTCCCGATCATCGCGTTCCTCAACACCGTGGTGCTGTACTTCCACGGGCACGACAAGTTCCCCGAACTCGCGACCTCACCATCGCGTCCCGGAGGTCCTCCGGGAGCCTTTGGGCAGCAAATTGAAGAAAGCTACGCCTCCAGCACCGACATCGAGGCCGACGATGAGCCCGTCGTCGTGGGGGCCGAGACCGAACTGCTCGACCAGCCTGCACAGCAGGCGGAAGTCACGCCCAAGGTAGACGGTCCGATCGAGGGGCCGACACCGCAATCGAGCGAGAGCTAGGCGGCGATCAGGCAGGCGCGGAACACCGAGGCTGAGCACACGCGCCGGCCCGCACTCCGTGGAGGGCCGCACGAGCGCAGGTCGCAGCGGACCCCGAGGCACGCTCTCCCCAGTATGGGGAGCACCGCATAGCAGAGCCCCGGCCGGATACCCGGCCGGGGCTCTTTTCGATACTTCGGTGTGTTAGGCGCGGTAAGGCTTGACCTCGGTGATCTTCACCGTCATCGTTTTGCCGTTCGGGGCCTCGTAGGTGACGGTATCCCCCTCTTTGGCGCCGATCACGGCCGCGCCGATCGGGGAGGATTCGGAAAACACGTCGAGGTCCGAATCGAGATCACGAGCGGCTTCCCGCGATCCGATGAGGAACGTCATGGGGCGGTCGGAGACCTCGGCGTGGATCACCATCCCCGGTTCTGCGACGCCGTCGTCTGCCGGTGGTTCACCGACTTCGGCGTCGCGTAGCAGCTCGCTGAGGTGTGCGATCCGGGCTTCGAGCTTCGACTGCTCATCGCGGGCAGCGTGATAGCCACCGTTCTCCTTCAGGTCGCCCTCTTGGCGAGCCGCCTCGATTCGGGCGACCACTTCGGCGCGCCCTTCGGTCTTCAGATGTTCGAGCTCCGCATTCAGGCGGTCGTATGACTCCTGAGTGAGCCACGTCGTCTCGCTCACCATTCCTCCAGACATAAAAGACCACCTCGGCTCGGCCGAGGTGTAGTTCGTACCCCGCGGCGGGGATGTTGCGCGATGATCGCTCGAGTATAACACCGCCGTTGAGGGACAGCGAGGATGGGGCGGGGCGCCCGCCCTACTTCATGACCTGGCAGGACTCGATCGTCGCCTGTACCGCCTCTTGAGTCGTGACGATGTCCTCCTCAACGGTCATCGGCTGACTTGAGATCACAGTTTCCACCTCGGCGACGCCGACTTCCACGCCGTGCTCATTCAGAGCATGGATCGTGCAGCGCACACTCTCGCCGACGTCGGAGGACACGTTGAAGCGCACCGAGATGGAGGAGGGAGAGTGGGTCGTGACGTTGACGAGGTCGGCATGCGCCTGCGGTTGCGTGAGGGAGACTGCCTGCCAGATGAGCCAGCCACCGATGATGAAGGCCGCGATTGCGCCGCCCAGCCAGAGGAGTCGATTCTTCCCCCCGTCGGATCCGTAGCGCTCACGCAGGTAGTCATCAGTGCCGGTCATGGCGCCCATCCTACCGGGCGGCCACCGAGTGATCTCGGGCGTGAAGGGTGAGCGCTAGCGGGATAGGATCACCTCAGATTGAGACGACACTGTTGAGGCGAGGAGACTGACCATGCGGATGATGGCCGTGCACGCCCATCCAGACGACGAGTCCTCCAAGGGCGCCGGGACGATGGCGCGCTACACTGCGCAGGGCCACCGAGTGCGGGTCGTGACCTGCACCGGCGGCGAGCGGGGGGACATCCTCAACCCAAAACTTGAGCACGACGCCTACACGCTCGCGAACCTGCACGAGGTCCGCGAGCAGGAGATGGCGAATGCCGCGAAGGCCTTGGGCGTGGAACACGTGTGGCTCGGGTTCGAAGATTCCGGCCTTCCTGAGGGGGACCCGCTCCCCCCACTACCGGAGGGGTGCTTCGCGCTCGCGAGCGATGAGGAGACCGTGCCGGCACTGGTGGCCCAGATCCGTGAGTTTCGCCCGCATGTGCTCACCACCTACAACGAGCGTGGCGGCTACCCACATCCGGATCACATCCAGACCCACAAGGTCTCGATGAAGGCCGTGACGGCCGCCGCGGATCCGCACTTTCACCCCGAGCTGGGCACGGCCTGGACTGTTCCCAAGGTCTACTACGACGTCTCCTTCGGTATCGACCGGATGCTCGCGATCCACAACGCGCTGATCTCCGAGGGGAAGGAGTCTCCGTTCGAGGACAGGATCCGTCAGCGGGCAGACCGCCCGCAACGCACCGTCACCGCTCGGATTGACGTGGCGGACTACTTCCCGCAGCGGGACGAGGCGCTGCGCGCCCACGCCACCCAGATCGACCCAGACGGGTTCTTCTTCGCGGTGCCGCGCGACCTGGAACGCCGCGTGTGGCCGTGGGAGGAGTTCGAGCTTGCTCGCGCCGAGGTGCCCGTGGCCGACCTCGAGGACGACCTTTTCGCCGGGATCGAGGAGGAGCAGGACAGCCCGAGTGCCTGAGGCGATAGGCTGCCCCTAGGGCCTGGAGGGAACGGAAGTGATGACGTGATGGCGAACGTGATGGCGGAAGGTCAACTTGACCCGTACATCGTCTCGCCCGGAATCTACGGGTTTCTGACCTTCCTGGTGTTAGCGCTCTTCGGGTGGATGCTCTTCGCGTCATTCTCGCGGCACATTCGCAAGGCCAACTTCCACGCCCGCGAGCGTGAGGAGGCCGAATACGGTGAGGCAGCCCCGCCGGCGCGACGCCAGATTCCGATCGATCCGAACCTGAAACCTCGCCAGGGGCCCTTTTCCGAGACGGTTCTCGGGCGGGAGCGCTCCGCAGGCAAACGCGAAGGCGACCGCCCCTTCGGTGGGATGCCCGAGGCAGACTCGCCCCAGCCAGGTGACGCTCCGGATCGTTAAGACGTAGCCTCCTGCTCGAGGACAGGCTGCGCTCGTCCCTCCCCAGCGCCAAGCTGGCCGCGCCCAGCGCGGCATGCCCTGACGGCGGGGCAGCGATCGTTGGCGGAACACCATGCCAGTGAGGCCCCCGCGCGCTCACCCAGGGAGCGTCGACTTACCTAGGACTTCGTGTTCTTCTTACCCTTCGCCTTGCCCGACGTCTTTCCCTGTGATGGACGGTCGGAATCTATGGGCTTTAGCTGACGGCTCTATTCGGATTTCTTCTTGTTCTTTTTCTTGTCTTTCTTTTTGCCCTTCTTTTTCTTGGACTTCTTCGTGTCCTCCGGGGGCCCGCCTTCGCCCTTGGCGCCCAACGTCTCCGAGCCCTGTCCCGCGGTGACGGGCGCCGGGTTCACGCGTTCGTAGTCGTTGACGAAGTCCCTGACCATGTCGGCGACCTCGGAGGTATGGCGGGCGGTCTTCGCGACGGCGGTAGGCCCGTTCTCCGCGGCCTGGCCAGCCGTATCGGGAGCCATGGTCTCCAGGAGGCGACGGCGCTGCACGTCGACGTGCCATTGCGGCGTCGGCCACGTGAGCCCCTTGTTCACGAGTGCGCGAACGAGCAATTCGGTGACGACGAGGCGCGCGTACCACTTGTGGTCGGCGGGCACCACATACCACGGCGCCACGTCCGTACTCGTGAGTTGCACGACGTCTTGATAGGCCTCCTGGTAGGCCTCCCACTTCTGGCGCGAATCGACGTCGTTTGGGTTGAACTTCCAGTGCTTATCGCTGCGGTCAAGCCGCTCCATGAGCCGCAGGCCCTGCTCCTGCTTGGACAGGTGGAGCATGACCTTCACGATTGTCGTGCCCGACTCAGTGACCTTCTCCTCGAACCGGTTGATCTCCTCATAGCGCTTGTCCCACACGGTAGGGGGGACGAGCTCGTCCACACGCACCACGAGGACGTCCTCGTAGTGGGAGCGGTCGAACACGCCGATCCGCCCGGGTTCCGGCAGGGCTTTGCGGATCCGCCACAGGTAGTGGTGTCGTTTCTCCTCGGGCGTGGGTACACCGAAGGAGCGCAGGGCCACGCCCTGCGGGTCGACCATGCCGAGCACGTGCCGGCAGATGCCTCCCTTGCCGGCGGTATCCATGCCCTGGACCACGAGCAGCACGGAGTCCTGGCCGCCCGCCCGGCCCTGGGCGTAGAGCCGTTCCTGCAGTTCGGACAGCAGTGCGCCACGCTCCGCCATGAACTCCCGAGCCGCGTTCTTCCCGGCGTCCCAGCCGGGGGTGGCGCTCGGATCAATCTGCGAGAGCACGGTGGTGGCACTCGCACGGTGCAATTCCCACGGGGCAGTCGTGAATGTCATCGCTGCGTCCTTTCCATGCCGCCCAGCCTAAAAGTCAGCGACGCTCGGGGCGAGCAATCTCGCATCGCCGGCGGGGACTATGGAACCAGCATGTCCGGAGTGTCCCTCCGGTGGGTAGTGCGTCAGCTCGTGACGGTGAGCGCGAGGAACACTGCGATCGCGTGGCAGGCATAGCCGCCCACCGTGCACAGGTGAAAAATCTCGTGAAATCCGAACCACCGCGGGGAGGGGTCGGGCCAGCGGGTGGCGTAGACGACGGCACCCAGGGTGTAGATGATGCCGCCAGCGATCACGAGCCACACGATTGCCGGCCGCCCGGCTGCAGAGAACTGGGGGAGGAACCACACGGCGACCCAACCGAGCGCAATGTACAGCGGCACGTAGAGCCAGCGTGGCGCATTCAGCCAGAAAACACGCAGGAGAATCCCGATGATCGCCCCGCCCCAGACGAGAACGAGGACGAGCCGGGCCGTTGGCCTATCCAGCAATAGCACCGACAGGGGCGTATAAGTTCCGGCGATGAGCAGGAAGATGTTGGAGTGATCGATTCGCCGCATGGCGGCAGCCATCCGGGTCGACCAGGTCCCGCGGTGGTAGATCGCGGAATGCCCGAACAGGATGAGGGCGCTGAGTCCAAACACCACGATGGAGACTTTTGCCTTCGCCCCAGAAGCTAAGATGAACAACGCGATGGAGATGATCACCGTCAGGGGAGCCGTCACCGCGTGAATCATGCCGCGCAGGCGAGGCTTCACAAGCTCGACCCTGTTGACCATGTGGTCACGCGCTGCGGTCGACAGTGATCGAAGACGAGCGCTATTGCTCACCATGCCTCCTTGGCAAGACAGGAACCTACGCACCCGTAACTTACGCCTGCGTAAGTGTGCCCGTCAAGAAGCTGGACGGCGATATCGCCGTCTCATTCCGAGTCGTTCTGCCTCACCCTAGACTGTCGGTGTCGTGCCGACGACTCTCGGATATGTGCCGTCATCGCGGTGCGGGGCACAGTGTTGTTCGCGTCCACATCGCAGGTTTGCTCCGTGTTGCGCGTCAGAAACTGCCACAATAGCCATGGACTGTGGCGGAAGGAGGAGACGTGGGGATATCCAGCTTGCTCTACCAGCTCTATGAGCGGCGCCTCGTACGTGACCTGGATCCGGCACGCATCCCGCGCCATATTGGCGTGATTCTGGACGGCAATCGGCGTTGGGCGAAGGCCCTTGGATCGCCCGCCGCACACGGCCACAAGAAGGGCGCCGACAAAGTCGGTGAACTGCTCACGTGGAGCAGTGAGGTGGGCGTCGAGGTCGTGACGCTGTGGATGCTGTCCACCGATAATCTCTCGCGCTCGGCACGCGAAATCGAGGACCTGCTTGAGATCATCTGCACCGCGGTGGAGGACATCGCCGATGACGGGCGCTGGCGGCTGCGCCTCGCCGGGGCCCTCACGCTGCTCCCGGAGTCATGCGCGGCCCGCCTGCTGGCCGCGGAAGAACGCAACCGCGCGGCCGTGGCCGAGGGCATGGTCGTGAACGTCGCTATCGGATATGGGGGGCGTCATGAGATCACCGACGCCGTGCGTGCATTCCTGCGTGATCAAGACGAGGCCGGCAAAACCCTTGCGGAGGTCGCCGACGCACTGGACGTCGAGGACATCACGGAACACCTCTATACCGCGGGTCTGCCCGATCCGGACCTCGTGATCCGCACCTCCGGTGAGCAGCGCCTCGGCGGCTTCCTCCTGTGGCAGTCGGTGCACTCCGAGTACTACTTCTGCGAGACCTACTGGCCCGATTTCCGTCGCGTCGACTTCCTGCGCGCCCTGCGCGATTTTGGTCAGCGCGAACGGCGCATGGGACGCTAGCTAAGAGCAGACCAAGTCGACGGCGTCCAGGTAGCCGTCCGTGCCGCGGCCGGCGATCAGGTGTGTACACACGTCCCGCACCACGTTGACGCGTCGGAAGTCCTCGCGCTCGTCCACGGCGGAGATATGGACCTCGACGATGGGCACCGCGAGTGAGGCGAGCGCGTCGCGCAGCGCGTAACTGTAGTGCGTCCACGCGCCGGGGTTCACGATGAGTGCGTCGAAATCGCGTTCCTCGAGGCGGTCGATCGCTGCCCCCTCGTGGTTGGTTTGCAGCTCCAGCAGGCGCCAGCCGTGGGTGGCCGCGCGCTCGCGCACCCGCTCGACGACGACGGGTAGGGTCACCGAGCCGTAGATCTCTGGTTCGCGGGTTCCGAGCATCCCGAGGTTGGGGCCGTTCAGCAGGAGGAGCGTGGGGGTGGATGTCTGGGCCATGGGCTACTCCGTGATGTGGGCGAGGGCGGCGTCGAGCTCGTCCTCGGTGATGTCGTTCGCCTGCTCCATGACGCCCACATCCATCGGCAGGACCCAGCGGATCCGGCCCCGGTGCGATTTCTTGTCACCGGCCAGTGCCTCCTTCACGCGGGCCGCGTCGAAGCGTCGCGTGAGATCGAAGCCGAGCGAGCCGACAACGTCGTCGATCTCCTCAGCGAGGTCCGCGCGGCCCCCTCGGGCTCGCGCCATGTGGGCGACCGCCCGCAGCCCGAGCACGACGGCGCGGCCGTGGCTGAGCGTGTAGCCGGACTCGATCTCGAGCGCGTGTCCAATCGTGTGCCCGAGATTTAGATGGCGCCGCTCCCCATCCTCGAAAGGGTCGCGCTCGACGACGCCGAGTTTCAAGACGGCGGAGCGCTCCACCATGGCGTAGCGCGCGGCCCAGTCGGGGGCCTCCACGTCCAGGGCTGCCGAGCCGCGGTCGCGTACGAGGTCCCACAGCCACGGGTCGCCGATGAGGCCAGACTTGAGGGTTTCACCCATGCCGTCGAGCAGCAGATCCCGCGAGAGTGTGGAAAGGGTAGCGACGTCAGCCAGGACTGCCACCGGTGGCCAGAAAGCCCCCGCGCTGTTCTTGGCCGCCTCGAGATCGACGGCAACCTTGCCGCCGATCGCGGCGTCGCTCATCGCGAGCCAGGTCGTCGGCATCTGGATGAGGGGGGCGCCCCGCATGTAGAGGGCAGCCGCGGTCCCCACGAGGTCCCCGGTAGTGCCGCCGCCCGCGGCGATCCATGCGTCGGCGCGTTCCGCCCGGGCGGACGCCGCAAATTCGAGGAGCTCTTCGGCGACCTGGAGGCGTTTGCGCTGCTCGCCGGCCTCCAGAGCGAAGCGGCGATCACCGGCAAGCTGGGCCGTGAATGTGGGCTGCGCCAAGATGACGTTCTGGTCGACTACGATCACCGGCGAGCCGGTCGAACGTTCGGCGATCGTGCGGGTCAGGAAGGATTGCGGGAAGCGGTCGGCGAAGGAAATGACAGCTTCACGAGGCCCCATCGGGTGATCGCGCCGGACCTTGGAGTAGAAGAGCATCCGGCCCGGCGTCGCGTCCTGTGTGGCGCGCGTGAGGTCGGTGAGTCGATCCGCCAGGTGACGGGCGAGCCGCTCGGACTGGGTGGAGGAGTCCACGTGGATGTCGGCTGCCCGGTAGAAGGGCAGGCGTTTGTCGCGTCGCGCGGCGAGCTGTTCGGCGGTGGCCGTGAGCGGCCGGGCCGTCGAGTCCGTGGACAGACGGTTGTGCAACACGTGGTCGGGTGCGTCCAGCCAGACGACGGGGCCCGCGTGCCACAGATGCCAGCGCGCAACCGGGCTCTCCACCGCGCCCCCGCCGGTCGCAATGACCGAAGGAGGCCCCGTGACGACCTCGGCGATGAGGTTCGTCTCCGCGCGTCGGAAGGCCTCCTCGCCGTCGGCGCGGATGACCTCGGCTGGCGTACGACCGTGACGCTCCTCGAACAGGAGGTCGAGGTCCCGGAACGGCAGGTCGAGGACCTGGGCCAGTTCACGGCCGACGGTGCTCTTCCCCACCCCGGGCATGCCAACGAGGATGACGCTAGACATAGGACACTCCGTTTCGTTTCTCTCTAGGGGCGAGACGCACCAAGATCGTTGAGCAGGGCGGCCCGCATGGGCTCGGCGGGAATGGGCCGTCCGAGCCAAATTTCCAGGGCCAGCCGCCCCTGGCCTGCCAGCATGCCCGCGCCCGCCCGGGCGCTCGCCCCGCGTTCGCGTGCCGCGGCGACGAGTGCGGTCGGGGTGGGGCGGTAGACGAGATCGTAGACCGCGAGATCCGGGCGCAGCAGGGAGTGGTCCACGGGCAGCTCATCGCTCTGCGTGCCGATCGGGGTGGCGTTCACGAGCAGATGACATTGGGGTAGGGCAGTGGGCGCCTCGTCCCACGTGCCGAGGCGTCGCGCGAGGGTCGTGACCTCGAAGCCGAGGTCACCAAGGGCCCGTGAGGCCGCCTTCGCGGCGCCCCCAGCTCCGAGGAGCGCGGCCCGCCGCCGGCTGGCGGGGAGGGCCGAGCCGGCCGCACTCACTAGCTCGGCAAGTTCGGCGCGCAACGCCGGGTAGTCGGTGTTGTGGCCGATGAGTCGATCACCGCGCACCTCGATGGTGTTCACGGCACCGAGCGCGCGGGCGGAGTCGCTCAGCTCATCGCAGGACTGCGCCGCCACTTCCTTATGGGGGACGGTGACGTTCGCGCCGCCGCCCCGGCGGCGCAGCTCCTGTAGGGCGTCAGGAAAGTCTGCGGGCGCCACGTCCCAGATGGTGTAGCGGTGGGGTAGACCGAGGTCGGCAAAAGCGGCGGCCATCATCATCGGCGAGGCCGAATAGCCGACCCGATGACCAAAGAGGTAGAACGTGCGCGCCTGCATTGCTCTAGTATCCCAGGGCCCGCGCGTCGGAGAAGAAACCGGGGTAGGAAACGGCGACGCACTCGCGGTCGTCGACCTCGAGCGGTGCCTCACTCACGCCACTCAGATCGGCGATCACGGTGGCCATCGCGATGCGGTGGTCGCCGGCCGTGCGCACGCGGTGGGCCGCTTCTGCTTGCACCTGGTGGCGGCGGGGGGAACCGTCGATGACCCAGCCGTCCTCCCGTTCGCTCACCTCGACGCCCGCCGAGCGGAGCATCGCCACGGTCAGGTCGATCCGGTCGGATTCCTTCACGCGCAGTTCGCCGGCATCGGCCAGAGTTGAACGTCCCCGCGCGCCCGCCATCGCGACGGCGAGCACGGGCAGTTCATCGATGAGGTCCGCGGTGTCGCTCCCCGCGATCGTGATCGGGGTGAGCTCGTGGGCGGAGCGCACACGAATGGTGCCCATGGGTTCGGGGCCGAGCGTGTCGTCGGGGTAGACCTCGATGCGTGCCCCCATCTCACGCAGGACCGAGATGAGCGCCGTGCGCGTGGGGTTGAGGCCGACGTGCGGCAGGGTGAGGTCGGCGTCTGGGTGCACCGTCGCGGCGACCATCCAGAAGGCAGCCGCTGAGATATCGGCGGGGATCGGGAAGGGGCGCAGGCGGGGGAGGGCCGGGCCCGTGAGCGTCGTCGTCGTCTCGGAGCGGGAGATTTCGACACCGAGGTGGGCGAGCATTCGCTCCGTGTGATCGCGCGCGGGTCCTGGAAGGAGGATCCGTGTAGTGCCGGAAGCGGCGAGGCCCGCGAGCGCGACCGCGGAGAGTAGCTGGGCCGAAGGGACCGGCAGATGGTGGTCGAGGGCGACGAGGCGGTGTGGCCCGGTGATGTGCAGGGGCGCATGACCGTCAGTGGTCCGCACGTAGGCGCCCATCGAGCGCAGCGGCGCGGCGACGCGCTCCATCGGGCGTGCGGACAGAGACTCATCGCCGGTGAGGATCACGTGGCCCGGCCGGGTGGCGAGCAGGCCCGCGACCGCGCCCGCGAGCAGGCGCATTCCCGTCCCCGAATTGCCGCAGTCCACCTGGAGCGGGTGTTCCTCGGTGCCGAGTTCCGCCGGCGGACCGAGCGGCGTCACGTCGAGCACGGTGGGCTCATCGCGCTCGATCTGCAGGCCTCCGAGACGTTCGACCGCGCGTGCCGTTGAGCGCACATCGGCGCTGGGCCGGGCGATGGAGAGAGGGGATGAATCATGGTCGATGTCGCCAAGTGCGCAGGCGATGAGTGCCCGCTGGGCGACGGACTTGTCCGCGGGAAGCGTGATCGTGGCGTGGAGGCGGCCCTGCATGGTGTCCCTTCGGTGAGAGGTGTGCCGCCCATTGTCCCTTACTCGCGCGCGCGTGCCACACCGTTCCGTCCTGCGGGAGCTCCCCTCGTCTCGGCGTGCCGCCACAGTGTGGGGGTGGGGGGCCCGGTTACGGTCGAGGTAGGCCCGCGTCGGCCGGGCCCCGTCATTGAGGAGCCCGATCATGAGCGCCGCATCGCCCGGTATCCGCACCTACGTCATCGACACCTCCGTCCTGCTCTCGGACCCGGGAGCCCTGCAGCGCTTCGATGAACACGAGGTGGTCGTCCCGATCGTCGTCGTCACCGAACTCGAGGCCAAACGCTCCCACCCGGAACTCGGGTACTACGCCCGCCAGGCCCTGCACGCCCTCGATGAACTGCGCGTCTTACACGGCCGCCTCGACGAGGGCGTGCCCGTCGGCGACGGCGGGCGCTTGTGGGTCGAACTGGAGCGCGAACACTCCGGCGCGCTGCCGCGCGGGTTGCAGTTGGGGGATAACGACTCGCGGATCCTCGCGGTCGCCGCGGCGCTGGCCGCCGAGGGACAGCGCGTCGTCGTGGTCTCGAAGGACCTGCCCATGCGGGTGAAGGCCTCCGCGGTGGGCATCGCGGCGGAGGAATACTTGGCCCAGCAGGTCATCGAATCGGGGTACACGGGCATGGCGCGCTTGGACCTCACCGAGGAGGAGATGGCGCGGCTCTGGCAGGACGGGAGCCTCGAGGTCGAGGCCCTACACGCCGGCGACGAGCTCGCCGAGCAGGTGACACACACCGGGGTGATCCTCACCTCCGCGCGCGGGTCCGCCCTCGGGACCCTCGAGGACGGCGGCACGGTGCGGGTGATCCGCACGGATCGGGAGATTTTCGGCCTGCGCGGGCGAAGCGCCGAGCAGCGGGTTGCGATCGAACACCTCATGAATGATGACATCGGGATCGTCTCCATGGGTGGGCGCGCGGGCACCGGCAAATCCGCCCTCGCGCTCGCGGCCGGGCTCGAACTAACCCTCGAGCAGCGCCGCTTCCGCCGGATCATGGTCTTCCGTCCCCTCTACGCGGTGGGCGGTCAGCAGCTCGGCTACCTGCCGGGCAGCGAGGCCGAGAAGATGGACCCGTGGGGCCAGGCCGTCTACGACACGCTTTCCGCCGTCGTCGCCCCCGAGGTCGTCGAGGAGGTGGCCGCCCGCGGACTGCTGGAAATCCTGCCCCTCACACACATCCGGGGCCGGACCCTGCACGACGCCTTCGTGATCGTGGACGAGGCCCAATCCCTCGAACGGAACGTCTTGCTGACCGTGCTCTCGCGCGTGGGGGATCAGGCGAAGGTAGTGCTCACCCACGACATCGCGCAGCGCGACAACTTGCGGGTGGGCCGGCACGACGGCGTCGTCGCCGTCATTGAGAAGCTGAAGGGCCACCAGCTCTTCGCGCACGTCACCCTCACCAAGACCGAACGCAGCGCCATCGCCGACCTCGTGACCAGCGTGCTCGACTAGGGCCCAAAGCAATCCGCCGCCCCAGGCAGCCCCTACTGCGCTGGGGGAGCGCCGCGCATTCACTCTCTCGCGGATTCGCTTGAGTCGAGCTAGAGCGGGCACTACTATCGACAACCTGCTGCGGCGCGCACCCGCAGTTGAGCCGAGGGCGGGTCGTGCAGGGGCGCAGGGAGGAGAGCGATGGCCAGCGGCGATCAGGTGCGTCCCGAAAGCCTGTGGAGCGGGGCGTTCCGGTGGTTTTTCACCGGGCGCGCCGTCGACCTTGCGGGCTCGTCCATGACGCCGGTGGCGATCGCCCTCGGTGTTTTGCAGGCCACGGGATCCGCCTCGACGGTGGGCATCGTCATGGCGGCCAACGTCGTTCCCACCCTGATCCTCATGCTCCTCGGGGGCGTCCTCGCCGACCGCTCGGCACGCGGCCGCATCCTCACGATCACGGCGCTCGTTTCCGCCGCCACGCATGCCGCGATGGCGGCGGTTCTCTTCACCCCGGGGTTCAGCCTCGCGGCGATGTCGCTCCTCGCCGCCGGGTCCGGCATGGTCGGGGCGTTCAACAATCCTGCGCTGCGCGGGATCGTCCCTGAACTCGTCGCCGAGGAGCACATTCAGCGCGCCAACGCCTCCCTCGCCACCGCGCGGAACGCCGCCCGCATCGGCGGGCCGGCGCTCGCGGGCCTCCTCGTCGCGGGCGCGGGTGGCGGCTGGACGCTGCTGCTCGATGCCACGAGTTTCCTGGCCGCCGCGTTCTGCTTCTCGCGTCTGCCCACCACCTCGAGGCCGAGCGCCCCCGCGCCGCTGCTCCGCGATCTCGTCGAGGGATGGGCGACCTTCTGCGCGCTGCGCTGGGTGTGGACCCTCTCGCTCGCCTACACGCTCATCAACCTCATGCTGGTCGGACCCTGGCAGATCCTCGGGCCGGTCATCGTGAGTGGCCAGCACAGCGTCGGACTGTGGGGCGTGCTCCTGTCGGTGCGCGCCGTCGGACTGCTGGCGGCGAGCACACTCATGATGAAACTGCGGTTTTCCAACCCGCTCGTGGCGGGGCTACTCCTCGGGAGTCTCGCCGCCCTGCCGCTCTTCGCGCTCGGGACCAGCGAGTCCGTGCCGATCCTGTTTGCAGCCGTCCTCATCTCGGCGTTCGGGATCACGGCCTCCGGCATCACCTACGAGATGACCCTCCAGACTCACGTGCCGAGGGCCCACCTCTCCCGGGTCGCCTCCTATGACGATCTTCTCGCGTTCGCCGCCGTTCCCCTCTCGCAGGTGCTCGTCGGGCCCGCCAGCGCCGCGTTCCGTCCGCGCCCAGTGGTAACGGCCTGCGCGGTCGGCATCGTGGTCATGCACCTGGTGCCGCTCCTCGTCCGAGAGGTGCGAACCGTCACTCGGAGCTCCCCGCCGCGGAGCTGAGCCTCTCCAGCCACCGCACCTCACCGGAGGCCAGGTAGTAGCCGGCCCCCACGACGGCGAGCCGCCCCGCGGCGAGTGGGGCCGCGAGGGAGGGAAGCGCCCGGACGCGCTCCGCGACGGCGCGAACCGTCGGGAAGGGCGAGCCGTCATCCCCGGCGCGAAGGTCGGCGCGGATCGCGTCCGTGAGCTGAGAAATGTTGCCCGGCAGGTCACGTGGCTGGCCCGCGTTGAGGGCGCGCGCGGCCCCGACGGCCCCGCAGCCCTCGTGGCCCAGCACCACGATCAGCGAGACGCCGAGCACATGGTGGGCGAACTCGATCGAGGCGGCCGCGCCGTCGGTGAGGACCTGCCCGCCGTTTCGCACGACAAAGAGGTCCCCGACCCCCTGGTCAAACGCGAGTTCCGGGCTGACGCGCGAATCCCCGCAGGAGAACACGCATGTGTGGGGGCTTTGCCCGGAGGTGCTCGCGCGCCGAGCCTGCGCCCCCTGCCGAGGGTGAGAGGCCCGGTCCGCACACACACGCTCGTTTCCGCGGCGCAGTTCGTTGAGGGCCTTGGCGGGGGTCATCGTGGTCGCTGACATGGGGCCTCCTCGAGGCATGTGGGGTGCTCTTATGACGAGCCGGACCGGACGAAGGCGGGGAGCTGGTCGGCGTTCTCGAGCAGACGCCGCACCTCGGTAGCGGACGGCGGATTAGCGCCCGCACGGGAGACAGTGAGTGCGGCGACCGCGCTCGCCCAGGTGAGGATGTCGCTCACCTGGCCAGTGGTGAGGGCTGCGAGGGCGTCACGATTATCCGCACCCGTCAGGTTGAGGCGCGTCAGCGCGTCGATGACGCCCCCCATGAGGGAGTCCCCGGCGCCGACGGTGTCGGCGACCCGCACCTCGAAGGCGGGACGCTCCACCTCTCCCGCGTGAGTGTAGGCCCGTACCCCCGTGGCTCCGCGGGTGATGATCACGAGTGCGGCGCCGCCGGCGAGTAGGTCTTCCGCGAAGTCGTCCTGGCTGCCGCCTTCGGTGAACCATTCGACATCTTCGTCGCTCGCCTTCACGACGTCCGCGTATTCGAGCACGTCGGAGACGCGTTGCCACGCCCGGTCGGGCTCCCCCATGAGGGAGGGGCGGGCATTCGGGTCAACAGACACGGTGGCCCGCTCGGAGAGGCGTTCCACCACCTCCCGCACCGTGGTAGCCCCGGGTTCGAGGACCGTGGCGATGGAGCCGGTGTGCACGTGGGCGTAGCGTCCGAGATCCCCCTTGGCCTTGACGTCCCACGTGAGCTCGAAGTCGTAGGTGGCCTCGTTGGCTTCACTCAGGGTGGCGATCGCTCGGCTCGTGGGTGCATCCTGGACGGTGCCGTGTGCGATCGCGACCCCGGCGGCGGTGAGGTGTGACGCGAGTGCGGCACCGTCGTCGTCGGGTCCCCACTGGGAGAGCAGAGTGGGCGCTGCGCCGAGGCGGGCCAGGGTGAGCGCGACGTTCGCGGGTGAGCCGCCCGGGTGCCGCTCCACTGTGGAACCGCGATGGACCTCGTCGATCAGGGCTTCGCCGATCACGAGTGCGGGATCAGACATGGCACCCATCCTAGGTGGCGCATGGGTAATATGCCCCGGCGCTTGCCAGCTCAGGCCTGTGCACCTTCGGCCGTGGTGCCGTGGCGTTGCGCGGTTCCTTGCGCATCTGAATCCGCGGTGCCGCGTTCGCGGGCTTCGCTGAGGGCCGCCCGGGCACCCGCGAGCCATTCTTCACACCGCGCGGCGAGGGCCTCGCCGCGTTCCCACAGGCGCAGCGATTCTTCCAGACCCGCCTGCCCACTCTCGAGCTTCTGGACGACGGCGACCAGCTCGTCGCGCGCCTGCTCGTAGCCAAGGTCTGCCGGGTCTGGACCGAGCGGGGTCGAGCCGGACGCGTTCGGGCCGGCGGTTTTCGGTGCGTTATCTGTCATGGGCTTTCATTCCTTTAGTTGCCGGGCGATCGTCGTCGGTCTGGAGGTGGGAGGTGGAGGCGGTCACCTGCACGCCGAGGCGGCCGCGCGCGAGGATGACCTCGAAGCGGTCCCCGATCTCGGCGCTGTCGGCGTCGGTGAGAACCGCCCCATGCCGATCACGCACCACGGCGTAGCCGCGCTCGAGCACGGTTGCGGGGGAGAGGTCGTGGACCCGGGAACGCAGTGCTGTGATCTCGGAGGCAGCCAGGTCGAGGCGGTGGGAGAGTTGGCGGCGCAGGCGCGAGCGCGCGGAGGCGAGCAGCTCGGCCTGGGCGTCGATCATCACGTAGGGCCGGGCGAGGACCGGGCGGGCACGTAGCGCCGCGACCCGCTCGACCTCCCGATCAAGACGCAGGTCCAGGGCTTGGCGCAGGCGGCGCGTTGCAAGCGAGAGCTGGCGGCGTTCCTCAGCGACGTCCGGTACGACGCGCCGGGCGGCATCGGTTGGTGTGGAGGCCCGATAGTCCGCCACCAGGTCGAGCAGGGGGGCGTCGGTCTCGTGCCCGATGGCTGAGACGAGCGGGGTCACACAGGCGGCGGCCACGCGCACCATCCGCTCGTTCGAGAACGGGAGGAGGTCCTCGACGCTGCCGCCGCCACGCGCCACGATGATGACGTCGACGCCCGGATCGGCATCGAGCTCCTCGATTGCGGCACACACCTCGGGGACAGCATTTACTCCCTGGACCGCGACTTCACGGATCTCGAAGGCAATGTGGGGCCAGCGGGCGCGGGCGTTCACGACGACGTCGTGTTCCGCCTTCGATTCGCGCCCACACACGAGCCCGATCCGTCTCGGTAGAAAGGGCAGACGCACCTTGCGTTCTGGCGCGAACAGGCCTTCGGCAGCCAGCATCGCTTTGAGTTCCTCGAGGCGGGCGAGCAGGGCGCCGAGCCCGACCGAGCGAATCTGCTTAGCCTGGAGTTGCAACGAACCGCGCTTGGCCCAAAACGTGGGCTTGGCGTGCACGACGACCCGGGCGCCGTCGGACAGTGGGGTGGTGACCTTCTCGAAGTCACGCGCGAACATCGCGACCGACATGGAGGTGTCGGTGTCGGTATCCCGGAGCGTCATGAACACCATGGTGGCGCCGGGCCGGCGATTGATCTGGACCAGCTGACCTTCGACCCACACGGGGGCCATGCGTGCGACGTACTGGTCGATCTTTGCGGAGAGCAGGCGCAGAGGCCAGGGCCGCTCGGCCGTCGTCTCGAGGGCGGTCGCGGGCAGTTCGGGTCGATTCGCCTCGCTCATGGTCCAAGCATGTCAGAGACCTCCGACACGATCCGTGGTCCGGCACGACTCGTGCCGAGCCGGCGGGTGTCCACGCGCGGTGCTCCCCGGCTGAGGCGCGATCTGCTCGCCGTCTATTTAGGCTCCGGGTGGGGGAACGCGCGGGTGCCAGCGCGCAAGGCGCCGGGTAGTGTGGTGGCCGTGACTGAACCTACTTCCCTCGCCGGTGCCTCCGCTTTTCCCGACGACGTTCCCGCTCGCACGCCGGGCGTGGATGCCGACCCGGAACGCCGCATCCTGCTGGCCGCACCCAGGGGGTATTGCGCTGGTGTTGATCGCGCTGTGGACACCGTTGAGAAGGCCCTGGAGCACTACGGTGCGCCGGTTTACGTGCGCAAGGAGATCGTGCACAACAAGTTTGTGGTGGAGACTCTCTCCAAGCGCGGTGCGATCTTCGTCTCGGAAACCGATGAGGTCCCCGAGGGTGCGCGTGTCGTGTTTTCCGCTCACGGGGTCTCGCCCCTGGTCCACCAGGAGGCGGCGGCCCGGAATCTGGAGACCATCGACGCGACCTGCCCGCTGGTGACGAAGGTGCACAAGGAAGCGGTGCGGTTCGCGAAGGGGGATTACGACATTCTCCTCATCGGGCACTCGGGGCACGAGGAGGTCGAGGGGACGCACGGCGAGGCCCCCGAGCACATTCAGATCGTGAACTCCCCAGACGAGGTCGACTCGATTGAGGTGCGTGATCCCGACAAGGTCGTGTGGATTTCGCAGACCACGCTGTCGGTGGATGAGGCCATGGAGACCGTGAAGCGCCTGCGCGAGAAGTTCCCGAACCTGCACGACCCGCCATCGGATGACATCTGCTACGCCACGCAAAACCGTCAGGTCGCCGTGAAGAAGCTCGCGCCCGAGTGTGACGTCGTGATTGTGGTCGGGTCCGCGAACTCCTCGAACTCGGTGCGTCTCGTCGAAGTGGCGGCCGAGGCCGGGGCGGGCGCCGCCTACCGGGTCGATAAGGCCGATGAGGTCCGCGAGGAGTGGGTGCGCGACGCGAAGACCGTGGGCCTGACCTCCGGCGCGTCGGTCCCGGAGATCCTCGTGCGCGACGTCATCACCCGCCTCGGCGAGCTCGGGATCGGGCACGTGGAAGAGGTGCGGACCGCGAGTGAGGACATCATGTTCTCGCTGCCGAAGAACCTGCGCGCCGACCTCAAGGCCGCGGGCGTGCAGCCGGATCGGCCCCACAAGGTGCGCCAGACGGGCACGAAGGGAGCTCGCGCAGAGCGTCGCTAATCGTCCCCAAGTTGGCTGGTCTCCTCCGGCTCTGCGCCGTAGGAGACCGAGCGTGCCGAGTGATCGACCCGCCGCACCTCGGGTACGTCCCCGAGGCCCAACTCCGCCAGGGAGCGGGCCTGGACGGTAAGCCGTGAATCGAAGGAGCCCACCGCCTGGTTGTAGGCGGTGACGGAGCTGCCCAGGGATTTGCCGACGTTATCGAGGTGTTTGGCGAAGGTCGTGAGGCGGCGCAGCATCTCCCGGCTGGCCTCCAAAAGCTGGTTCGCCTGCTGGGAGACCTCCTCGCGGGACCAGCTCGCCGCTACCGTGCGCAGGAGGGCGAGGAAGGAGACCGGGGAGGCGAGGCACACCCGCTGGCGGATGGCGTACTCGAGGAGCGCGGGGTCCGCCTCGCAGGCGCCCGCGAGTAGCGGCTCGGCGGGCACGAACAGCACGGTGATGTCCGGACCGTCGGGGAGGTCATCCGGGTAGGCACGCTTAGCGAGGGCATCAATATGGCGGCGCAGCGCCTTCGCGTGTTCGTCGAGCAGCTCCGCACGTTCCGCCGCCGCTGCGGGGGATGGATCCTCGGCTAGCTCGGCGGCGCGCAGGTAGGCGTCGAAGGGCACCTTCGCATCGACCGCGATCGCGCCACTGCCCGGCAGGTGGATCACCATGTCGGGGCGTGAACCCGACTCCAGGACGGCCTGAGGAGAGAAGTCGATATAGCGCTGCATGCCCGCGGCCTCAACCAGGCGCTCGAGCTCCACCTCGCCCCACAGCCCCCGCGCTGAGGCGTTGCGCAGGGCCCCGGCGAGCATCGTCGTCGAACGGGTGAGTTCCTCACCCGCCGCACGGTGTTCGGTGAGCTGCTGGCGGAGGGCGGCGAAGTGGGCGGCGCGTTCGCGGTCAGCGGTGTGCACGCGCTTGCCGAGTTCCTCTACCCGCTGGGCGAGTGGCTGCACGAGGAGGGCGAGCTGTTGGTGGCCCGCGCGGTCCGTCTCTGCTCGCTGGTGGAGGGACTGGAGTTCGGCCACCTTGCCCTGGGCGAGCCCCAGTTCGCGTTCGTGGCGGGCAGCGGCGGCGAGATGGCGGCGCTGCGCTAGCAGGTAGCCGAGCGCGAGGCCAATCAGGAGCGCGAGTGCGACGAGGATGACGGTGGTGGTGTCCATAGGGATAGTCTCTCGCCTATCCCCGACACGAACGCTCCCGCACCCGGCGCCGTCCTCGAAGCGGTCAGGCCTCCGAGCAGGTGACGAGCAGAAACCGGCCTCGCCGTCGTCATCACCTAAGCTCACCCGTGGCCGGAACCGGGGGAGCGGGTAGGGTGGTGAGCCGTGGCCCTCACTATTGGAATTGCTGGACTGCCGAACGTCGGTAAGTCGACCCTGTTCAACGCCCTTACCCGCGCGACGGTGCTCGCCGCGAACTATCCGTTCGCGACGATCGAACCCAACATCGGGGTCGTGCCGCTGCCCGACCCGCGCCTAGAGACGCTCGCCGACATCTTCGGCTCGCAGAAGATCCTGCCCGCGACCGTCTCATTCGTGGACATTGCCGGGATTGTGCGCGGCGCTTCGGAGGGGGAGGGGCTCGGCAACCAGTTCCTTGCGAACATCCGCGAGGCCGATGCCATCTGCCAGGTGACGCGCGCGTTTGCCGACCCCGACGTCGTGCACGTGGATGGCCGGATCGATCCGGCCGCGGATATCGAGACGATCTCGACCGAGCTGATCCTCGCGGACCTGCAGACACTCGAGAAGGCGATCCCGCGCCTCGAGAAGGAAGTGCGTGGCAAAAAGACCGACAAGGAGGTCCTGGACACGGCGCTCGCCGCGAAGGATCTGCTCGATAGCGGCGTGTTGCTTTCCACGGGTGCGAAGGACGCGGGGCTCGACCCGGAGGTGCTGGCCTCCTTCCAGCTCATGACCGCCAAGCCCTTTATCTTCGTGTTCAACACCGACGACGAGGGGCTCGCAGATACCGAGATGCAGGAGCGCCTGCGCGAGCTCGTGGCGCCTGCTCAGGCGATCTTCCTAGACGCCAAGTTCGAGGCCGAGCTCGTGGAGCTCGAGGAGGACGAGGCCGCCGAGATGCTCGAGGACGCCGGGATCGAGGAGTCCGGCCTGGACCAGCTCGCGCGCGTCGGTTTCGACACCCTCGGCCTCCAGACCTACCTGACCGCCGGGCCGAAGGAGGCCCGCGCCTGGACGATCCACAAGGGCTGGAAGGCCCCGCAGGCCGCCGGCGTCATCCACACGGACTTCGAGAAGGGCTTCATCAAGGCCGAGGTCATCTCCTTCGATGAGCTCGTCGAGCAGGGGTCTATCGCGGAGGCCCGCGCGCACGGCAAAATGCGCATGGAGGGCAAGGACTACGTCATGCAGGACGGGGACGTGGTCGAGTTTAGGACAGGACTAACGTCTGGGGGTAAGAAGTGACAAGCATGGATCCGGGTGCGCGGTGGGTCCGAGCCGCATTGCAGGTCAATCCTTTCACTTACGAGGGGCGCAATGCTCCCAAGAAGTTTTTCCCAGACGAGGCTGCCTATAACGCTGCACTCTTGGATGAGTGCGAAAAGCTGGACATTAGCATGATCGCTGTAACTGACCACTGGCGAGTCGACTCTGCGGAGGGGTTGATTGAAGCGGCTAAGACACGTGGTATTGTCGCGCTTCCAGGGTTTGAGGCGAACTCTTCAGAGGGCATCCACATCCTTGTTCTTTTCGAGGTGGGGACCTCCACGTCAGAGATCGATGCGGCCATCGGCCGGTGCGGAGCCACTCCTGGGTGCGAAAACGGAACGGTTGGCGAGCCTTATGCGAAGATAATGGAAGAGATGACCGTTGTCGGCGCACTTCCTATCCCCGCTCACGTGAATGCGGAGCCTGCCGGTCTCCTGACGACACGCTCGGGTCAGCCGCTCGCGACAATGGTTCGGCATGAGGATCTCCATGTTATAGGAGTGTCCCCTGGTATCCAGCCTGCGAAGGATCAGCAGTCAGTTGTTGACGGGGTCGACATTTTCGCACGTAAGCACCCCTTGGCGGTGATCCACGCTGATGACGTAATGGGGCCCCGTCAGGTGCGTGCTCCCGGTGCGAGCACTTGGTTTAAGCTCAGCGTTCGTTCGCTCGAGAGCTTGAAACTTGCGGTGAGAACACCAGAGACAAGGGTGTCCCGCGATGATCCGCTGTCAAAGCCGAGGCCTCGCATCAAGAGTGTGTCTTGGGTTGGGGGATACCTCGATGGGGTTACCATACCGATCTCCTCCGACCTGACAGCGCTCATTGGCGGTAGGGGTGCGGGAAAGTCTACGGTGATCGAGAGTATTCGCTATGCGCTGGCCATCCAGCCCATTTCACGCAAGATGGAGAAAGAACACAAAGCGATCATTGATCAGGTGCTGAATGTGGGCACGATTGTACGAGTTGAGGTTGAGAACGCTTCTCCGACTTTTCAGAGTTACATCATTCAGCGCGAAGTGCCGCATCCGCCTGCTGTGTTGGATTCGACGGGTACGCGCACCAAACTTACTCCAACGGATGCAATTGGGGCAGTTGAGATCTTCGGTCAGCATGAGCTTGCTGAGCTTTCTAGTGACTCGGATAGCATTGCTGAGCTCATCAAGCGCTTTAATGGTTCCGGGGGAGAAGATCCGGGGTTGGCTCAAGTGCGCGAACAGCTACGTTTAAATCGAGAAGAGTTGAGACGATGGGAAGAAACCAAGACTGAACTCGAAGAGGAGCAAGCGCAGGCTGATCGGCTTGAGGAGCAACTCAGTCGGTATAAGGACACTGATGTGCCCGGCAAGCTTCAAGGGCACGAGCGGCTCGCTCAGGATCAAGCAGTATTTACGGAAGGAAAATCGAGGGTAGATTCCGTTGAAACAGCGCTGGACCAGTATAGAAAGTCAGCATCGCTGACAAATCTAGCTGCAACAATCAATGAGATTGATGGTGCCCCGCAGATTCAGCGGCTGTCTCGAGTGACAGGGGCGTTGAGCCAACTACGCCAAAGGCTAGAAAATCTTGGTGAGCAGGCTGTCACCGCAATCAAAACAGCTCGTCGGGAGATAAATGCTGCCCAGATCGATTGGAAAGAGGCTACGAGGGATGAGGAGGAGATCTACGGAGAGGTGCTCCGAGAGCTCGCTGAGGAGGGGCTCAATCCCCGCCAGTATATCGACGCTAGAGAGAGATTGGCGGAGATTAAAGCAGGGAAGTCTCGCTTGAACGCAGTAGACCAGCAAATCAAGGTGTTACTCAAGAAACGCGGTGAGTTGCTCAACGACCTGCGTGCTCACGAGGGGGACGAGACCGAGCGACTGCACGAGGCGATTAGAGCAGCGAACAAAGCCACGAAGAGTGTCGTGGTGGTTAAACCCTCGGCTAGTAAGGATCGTTCCCACATTGTCGACTTGATTAAGTCTAGAGTCTCCGGTCACAAAACTCAGATTATCGCGTCCGTCGAGGAACCGAATTTCTCTCCGCAGGTCCTCGCAGAGGCGATCAGGGATGGCATTGAAGCCCTCGACAAGTTAGATATTCGGGGGGCGCAGGCGTCCAACTTAGTTGCGGCGGGAGAAGAGTTAGCGCGCGAGTTGGAAGAGCTGACCGTGGGTCTTGCGGTTGAAGTGCTCCTCAGAATCGATGGAGCACAAGGGCTGCGGAGCCTCGACCAGCTCTCGAAGGGGCAGCGAGCCACCGCTCTGCTGCTCCTGTTACTCGGTGCTTCTAAGGCACCCCTGATTATTGACCAGCCAGAGGATGATCTTGATAACAACTTTATTTATAAGGGAGTAGTTCGGCACCTGCGAGACCTGAAGGGGCAGCGGCAAGTAATCGCGAGCACTCATAATGCAAACGTGCCTGTGCTTGGTGACGCCGAGCTTATCGTGGTACTTGAAAGCGACGGGAGTCACGGGCGCCCATCTGATGAGGGTATCGGCTCTCTCGATGACCGCGCCATTCGTAACTTCGTGGAGGATATCCTCGAGGGTGGATCAGCCGCCTTCAAAGCCCGCGATCATCTGTATGGGTTCTAACCATACAACATTTTCAAGCTTCGAATTGTGACAGTCCCGGGACTATGTGGGTTACTTCCGGCAAATGGAATACCTTGGGAGGCACGGAACCCTTGAGGGCAATACATTGCATCAAACACGAGATCATGCGAGCGACAAATGCAAGCAGCGAAACACAGTCGAGTTCCGCTTCAACGTGTAGTGCCTGGAGGGGTGAATAAACCCCCCGGCCGCCATCTACCTGCGCAGCTCCCAGGATAGGGAGATGGATGGTCTCACCATCGACCGTCAGCGCGAGCAGTGCGAGGCGCTTGCCGCGTACCGGCAGTGGGAGGTCGTCGAGCCGTACTACATCGACCAGCCGACGAGCGCCACGGATCGCACGAAGAAGCGTCCTGCCTACGACCAGATGGTCGCCTACTGCAAGGCAGGTGCCTTCGACGCGATCATTCGCTACGACTTGGATCGTCTCACCCGCCAGCCTCGCTAACTTGAAGACTGGATCGACGCTGCCGAGCTGCACGGACTGGCTCTGGTCACTGCGAACGGCGACGCAGACCTCTCCACCGACGGCGGTCGCATGTACGCGCGCATTAAGGCAGCCGTCGCGCGTGCAGAAATGGAACGCAAAGGTGCCCGTCAGTCATCCGCGCAACTCCAGCGTGCTAAGCAAGGGCGAGCCCCGAAAGGTATGCGACCCCTTGGCTACACAGTCAATGGTGATGTGATCCCAAAGGAGGCTGAGGCTGTCCGTGCAATCTACCGTCTGTTCGCCCGCTCGGATCATCCTGAGTCGCTCCGCTCGATAGCTCGTGGCCTCAGTGGCACGGAGCCCATCCCGGGTCTCTCACCACGCCCTAAGCATTCTCATAGGGTGCCCGTTGAGCGTGCCCAGCATCGCATTGCTGAAGGTAAGGAACCTCGCACTGTGCAACCCGACGCAGAGTGGAGCCCCGCTACTATACTCGGCATTCTCCGCAATCCTCGATACGCTCAGATGTCGACCTATACACCGAAAACTGCTCAATCCGACGGGACGCGATGCCGCTCGTGGCGTACACAGATCCTGCGCGATGATGCGGAGAGCCCATTCGTGGCCAGTGGGGCGCGATTGTTGACGATGAGACCTGGTGGTGCGCACAGAGTATCCTCGATGACGCTGAGCGTGTTACCAACACTTCAGGGTCGATCAAGCGCAAACACCTCGGCTCGGGGCTGTATCGCTGCGGCGTGTGCGGTGCCAAGGTCACCGGCGCCCCTCGCGGGTACCGCTGTGTCCAGCACGTCGTGCGCGACGAGGCGGGCAAGACCGTCGTCACGAGCCTCATGCGCAGCGGTGCCGAGATCGACGCCTTGGTCACCGGCCTCATCGCCGAACGGCTAACGAGGCCGGACGCCCTGCGCAAGGAAGCCTCGGCTGGCCCCGGTGCGGCAAGCTCGGGCATCGACGCCGCCATCTCGGAGCAGCGCGCTCGCATCCTGCGAGCCCGACGCGACTACGACGATGAGATCATCGAAGGTCGGGACCTCAAGCGCATCCGTGACGCCGTCGAGGCCCGCATCGCCCAGTTGGAGGCCGAGCGGCTCCTGCACGGGCAGGCACCCGGACTCGCCCCGTCCTTGGAGCAGACGACCCGTCGGAGGCGTTCCTCGTTGCCTCGCTGGAATTCCAGCGGCAGGTTATCGACGTCCTCGCGACCGTGACGCTCCTGCCTCAACCGCGCGGCAGGAAGGCGTTCAACCCCGACAGCGTGGACATCGAGTGGCGGTGATAGCGCGGCACCGCCGCGTCGGGTGACTGTGTGAGAGCGAGACCTGTCGTAAGCGCTGATTCTCCGAGCACAGCCGGTCAGGTCCACTCTCGTCCAACTGCTTGTAGGAGATCACCATGACCATCACCACTGACACCACGCCTCGCGTCTGGCCCGCCTGTCTCAACTGCTACAACAACGGTCGCCTCGTCGGTCAATGGGTCGACTGTGCCGAGGCCGAGGACGTGACCCTGGAACGGCTCCATGAGGGCACGACAGGCCCGTACGCGGACTGTGAGGAGATCTGGTGCCTGGACTACGAGAACCTGCCCGTTAGTGGCGAGATGAGTCTCGCCGAGGACATTGGGCTGACCGATGGCTGGCCTGAGGAGGCCTAGCGCTACTTCGACTGGGACACCTGGGCCCGTAACCTGCGCAACGACCACACCGTCGCCGACGCCCCTGACGGTGGGGTGTTCGTGTTCCGGAACTACTGGCCATACCTGAATCCCTTGGAGGTTCTTCCGACCTTTGAGGATTCGTCTTTCAACCGAAATCGGCCTACTGATGTCCTATCTTCGCTGGCCTTAATGCAAGATAACTGATACAACCTGAGCAGAAGGTTGCCGTAAGACGAAGGGCTGGACGTGACGAACGAGAAGTCGACGGATCAGATCGTCCGTGACATGCTGCGCGAGATCGGCGTCATCCGCCCCTGGGAGCAGGATGGTGGTCCTCAGTGGAAGCGCGACGCTCTCAAGGGTGGATCGAAGTCGGCAGCGGGCAACGCTGAAGGTAAACCCGAGTTCGTCTTCCTCTCGGATGGGTTCATCGTGGTCATCGAGGACAAAAAGGACGTGCAGCGTACGCGCTACCTCGTCGATGGTGATCCCACGACCGAGTTCCCTTACCGATCTGCCTACGCCCTGAACGGGGCCATCCATTACGCCAAGACGATGCTTGAAAACGGCATCCCCCTCGACAAGGGCATCTTCGCTGTGGGTGTCGGAGGTGGAGAAGTCCACCACGAGATCGCCGTGTCTTACCTCGCTCCCGGGTTCATCAAGCACCTCGATGACCTCGACAACCTAGATGTATTCTCCGAGAAGGTAATCGGGGAGTACTATGCCGTCCAGGTTCTTGGACAGCGCCCACGTTCTGAGGTCCAACTCGACGATGTTCGAGCTGCCGCTGAGCGCCTGCATGAGGGGATGCGTAACTACGGCTCCGTGGAGAACGACCGCAAGGCGCCGCTTGTTTCGGCGATTCTCCTGGCACTCCAGAACCCATACTTTAACCTCGACCACCTCCAGAGCATCTCGCCTCGCAACAACTATCAGGTGTGGGACGGACGCATCATCTACGATGCAGCCGAACAGTACATGAAGTCCGAGGCGCTTATGCCGCAGGCGAAGATTGGCACGCTTCTTGACCAGTTCGCCTTCATCAAGCAAGCGCCACAACTTAACCGATCTCATCAAGACCTCGGCGAATCACCTCTCAAATGGATGACCCGCATCCTTGCGAACGACGTGTACCACGTCGTTACCGATCCCTCGATGACTGCCTTCGACGTGCTCGGTAACTTCTACCACGAGTTCATCTCCTACGGCGGAGGTGATGGTTCTGGCCTGGGCATCGTGCTCACTCCTGAGCACGTCACAACGCTCATGGCTGAGCTGATCGACGTGAACGCCACCGACTATGTTCTCGATCCCACAGCAGGCACTGCATCCTTCCTCATTGCTGCCATGCAGCGCATGTTCGACGACGCGGGCGACAATGCGGCCATGCGCGAGGATATTCGCAAGAACCGCCTCTACGGTATCGAGCTCCAGGACAAGCTCTTCGCCATCGGCACAACGAACATGATTCTTCGCGGCGACGGCAAGGCGAACTTCCGTCGTGACTCGATGTTTGAGGCCCCCATGGCGGAGATGCGTGGTGACCATCGTCTTCCCGACGGTACGTTCGCCTTAGGCCACGGTTTCACAAAGGTTCTCCTCAACCCGCCATACTCCCAATCGAAAGGCAAGAACACCCGCAACCTCTCCGAGTTGGCTTTCATCCAGCGTGCGCTGGAGTTCCTTAACCCTGGTGGCAAGCTCGCTGTGATCGTGCCTCAATCCGCCATGGTTGGCAAGACCAAGGAGGACAAGGCCCGCAAACGCTACATCCTGGAGCATCACACGCTCGAAACCGTCATCACGATGAACCCGATGACCTTCACCAACTCCGGGCACACGCCCCACACGGTCATTGCCATCTTCACCGCAGGCCGCAAACACCCCGACCATCACGTGGTGCGCTTCGTGAACTTTGAGAAGGACGGATGGGTCGTCGCCCCACACCGTGGCCTCGTCGACGACGGCACCGTCGCCTCGCGTCGCAAGCACCTGCTGGGGGTGCTGCGCGGAGACGTCCAGGACGACACTAGCTTCATCGTCCGCTCCGAGGTCACTGCCGAGGACGAGTGGCAGCACAGCTACTTCTACTTCAACGATCAGCCACCGACTTATGAGGACTTCGTGGCAACCGTTGCAGACTACGTTACCTGGCAGGTTGACATGCACACTCATGGGCTCGGAGATCTCATCAGCCCGACAGTGGCTTCTGTGAGCGATGAGGGGGGTAGAGCATGAGCGTTCTCGAAACACTCGACTTCCTGCCGATGCTTATCGTGGATATATTCCGTCCGCACAAGGGGAAGAGGCTTATTGCGGCGCACCGAGAACCTGGGAAGACGCCTTTTGTAGGGGGATCTGAGTCTTTCAACAGCATCACTGGCTTCTCCGACGTTGAGCCGCTGTTTCCTGGGGGTTGGCTCACTCTCGTGTACAACGGCTCTGTAGGTCAAACGCGACTGCAACCGGCACCCTTCTTCGCCTCTGATGATGTGATCGCTCTGGAGCCGATTGTTCCTGAAGTGTCTCATCCAGCTCTTCTAGTGTGTGCCTCGATCATTCAACGTGAATGTGTCAACAAGTACTCGTATGGCACAAAACTGAACTTGCAGCGGCTGAGTCGTCAGACCGTTGTGGTTCCTGCTCTCACGAAAAGAGACGGCACCATTGAGGCTGACTGGGACGGCATGGACCGACTCGGTACGGAGCTGCTCGATCAAGTCATCTCATCACGCGCGCACACAGCGCTCGCGAGACTCGCTTCGCTGACGACGACACCCTCCCTGAGCTGAGGTTCGAGCCCATGTTTATCACGGATGTCTACGACTCGATGACCGCATCGAAAGCTTGGTACGACAAGGCCAAGCTCACGCTCGCGGGTGCAACTACATTCCCGTTTGTTTCTCGCACGAAAGCGAGCAACGGTGTCGATGGATTTTGCTCTCGGCAGGACAAAGACCCTGAGTTGGGGAATGTCCTGACGATTGGTCTTGATACCCAGACAATAGGCTATCAACCTGTCCCGTTCTACACCGGACAGAATATTCAGGTACTTCGTCACGAGCGCCTTGATGAGCGTAACGCGCCTGTTCTTGTATCTTTGCTCCGACAACAGATGGGCAAGTTCTCGTGGGGAGGCAATGGTGCTACTCTTGGACGTCTTAAGGCGACGCAGATCATGGTTCCAGTCATCACCAACGCCTCGGGCGAAGATGTCGTCGACTGGGATGGTATGAGCGCCTACGGATACGCCCTGCGTGTACGCGCCGAACGGTCGCTAGAACCTGTTCTTGGGTAAGCTACATGAGTCGTGTACCCAACCCCGCACGCGGCGTCGGTCAAGACATACGCGACGCCAGACGCGCCCTCGGATGGAGTCAGATTGAGCTGGCCAAGCATGCCGAGGTCTCACGACCGACTATCGCCCGCGTAGAGACAGGTGAGAACATTTCCACGGGTACTCTGGAGAAGGTGGCTAAGGCGCTCGGCAAGTACCTTCGTATCACCGACCAATCCTGAAGAGGAAAGAATCCTGTAGCTATGACAGCTGCGGGGTTCTCCCTCTTGAGTTCTGATCAGAACTCAATCTCTCCATCATCTTTCTTGCGCCCGCTGAACCCCATCACTCGCTGCCGATACACTAATTCCTCCTGGTTCTGGGGCAGATCTGGATGCCGTGTTGAAGCGACTTGCTGCAGAAGCTCTCCCTGTGCTTGTAAGGGAGTCCGATCCGAAGGTGATAGAGAAGCTCATGGAGGTAGCGAAAAGACAGATCGGTGATGAGGCTGGACGTGTTCGTGCGAAGGACCTCGTAGAGCTCCTCTTGCAGGAAGGAACGGCCCCGAGAGATTACATGGTGTCACAATCGGTAAATGCGGTTGAGAGGAACAGCGCTCAGTCGGCGGCCCGCGTGTCTGAATTCGCGAGTGCGCTAGGTGTTGAGAGCAACGATCTTCGGAAGAGGATCGCTCCGACCGGAAGCTCCAAGTCCACAAGGTCGCTGCTTGAACGAGCATTTGCTGCGCGAAACGAGATCGCGCACGAGCTTGACGTCACGAAGCCTGCCGAGGCTGCTAGGCAGAAGCTTGAACACTTCCGTCGTTACCGCAAACTCGACGACATCACAAAGCTGTGTTGCGAGTTGCTGGATGTCACACAGTGTCTCGTCAACGATGTCGTCGCAAGGATGCCTGATAGGTCACCGACAACCCTTGAGGACCGGCTCTGAGGCTAGTCTTCGCTATTTCGCTTGGTTAAGAGCTTCTTCGAGGGGTTCGATCAAAGGTAACGACGGGACCACATAGCGCACCCGCGCGGCCACGGAAGACTACAGGGTGAAGCCGGTTCTATGTGTACTCAATGAGGACCGGGCCCCACACCTGGGAATAGCGTGGATGATGGCGACATGGACTGGGCCATCAATGTATCGGGCCCCGGTTTCAGGTGCGAAAGTCCACGTCGCTCGCCCTTCTCGGCTTTGGCCGTTCTACGCGGTCGGATGCTAGTGGAGTTCATGTAGACCGTGTTCTCGGGCATGGTGCGGTCGCGCGGTTAGCCTCGTCTGCGACGCATGCTGAAAGGTCAACCGCCTAGATCTTCTTCGGTAAGCGTGGGAGGCTCTGCGCCACATCCCGGAAAATGGCCGAAACTCGGCCGCCTCGCGGCGCGTGATCGCAGTGCATCTTCGAAGGCGACCGGTCCCCCGCGACTGTACGCCGCGCCATGAAACCCAGCAGCGGTGAAGGTGCAATAGAGCACGCCCCTGCGGCAAAACAGGTCTGCCGGGCTGATGTCAAGGGCGGCAAAAGAGCACGGGGGTCATTGTGGGACAAAAACTAATTCGGTTCAGCTAGTGTGCTATCCGTGGGCCATATCTGTGCCCGCAACGACGCAACGAAGGAAGGTTCATGTCTAGACCGACACTGACCGCATCCCGTGGGTTACCACGCAAGGCCGTCAGTTTCCTTTCCGCTCTGCTGCTCGTCGCCGCGATGATCATCGCGCCCGGCCTGTTCAGAACGGACTCGGCAAATGCCGTCGATACGGATAACTGGCCCATGCCGGAGAACACGGAGATCGTGGACTCCTCGATCGTTAGCTCCGGTATCTCATCGAATGGGCCTACCGGCCCGGACACTCTTGAGCTCATGCTCTCCTATCGGGCGACAGTGAGCCCCGGGCTGGAGTGGATCTATCTTCGGATTGATCCTGACTTGGCCCCATACATCGACGAGATGTCGGTGAAGGCGAGCGGCCAAGGCGCCAATATCCTGTACACGCGTTACTTCGAGAAGGTCGGCGACGACACGCTCGGCAACGTGAAGAACAATGGGGACGAATACGGTGCCGTCGACCCGTATGCCGGCGACGGGAACGTCTGGCGCGTACACAACGACCGCAAGTACGGAATCGCCCCCGGCACCAACCCGAAGACTCGTCGAACACTCGGCGGTAACTGGGGCGTCTTCACGGGCGTGCCACTGCAAAACCAGCTCATGTTCGCGCCCATCAACGTCACGCTCAATACCCCCATTGAGCAGATCCGCGAGGAAACTGGACGTGACTTCTTCGTGGCTGATGCTCGCTGGCAGAACAGCCCTGAGAAGGCCGGCGGCAAGGTTGAGATCGATAACGAATCCATTTCCACTGGCGCCACCATTGATCTCTCGGCAGATCCCGAAGAGGACACCCCGGGTGGCGACATCTTCTCCTGGCTCTACAGTGCGTCGTCTCACCGTCATGAGTACGGCTACGAGATGCCCGTTATGACGACCAGCAAGCAGCTGGGAGAGGCCCCCGCAGAGTCCTCGACCCTCCGGGTCGTCCACGTGGAGTCGGTCGGTAACGTCACCTACGCGACCGTGGGGAGCACGAACGGCCTGGGGTATAAGCCCTACCAGTTCAACGTCGAGCTGCAGCCCGAAGTCGTGGAGGCACTGGAAGGCCCCGCCGTCGTCTGGCAGACCGGTGTGCAGAAGAACACCGGCCGCGCAGGCGCTGGTAGTCCGCCGGTCGAGATCCCGAAGAGCGCCTTCACCCCCGAGGGTAAGGTTACGGTCACGACCGACCAATCGAAGGCCGGGATCAACGGCTATGCCGTTGTGGACGATGTCTCGACCTACATCAATGTTGTCTCGGGCGGTATCTTCCAGCCCGCAACCGTTGTTGACCTGCCGCTTGATGAAGACAAGCTCATCCCGCACCGGGATGATCCGAACTATTTCAAGCAGATCCGGGTGAAGACTTGGTTCACCGATGCTAACGATCGCACCCTCAAGTACTCTACGGTCAACTCCTACTTCAACCTGCACATCTCCGACTCCCCGACGATCACCAACATCTCCGTTGGTGCCGGTACCTCGGGAGATGAGCTGACCGATCAGCAGAATGTGGTTCGCCAGACCCAAAACTTTATTCAGGGCACCGCGAATCCAGACGCTGAGGTCACCGTCATGAAGGTGACGGGCTTGGATACTGACGCTGAGAAGCGTGAGGTGCTCGGTCAGGCCACCGCGGATGAAAGCGGCAACTGGTCGACCAAGCTGTGCAAGCCCGTGAAGGAATACAACGATGATGGGGAACTCATCAACACCGTCGAGTGCGAGACCAAGTCCTTTGAGGAGAACGGGATCACTCCCGATTCCGATGCCAAGCTGATCGTGGTTGCCCGCGATCACCTGCAGGCCGCCTCGAAGGACATTCTCGTTCAGGTGATCGACGTTCCCACGAACGAGCCGACCACCGACTACACCACTGATGCTCCGCTCGCCAAGGATGCCACCGCCATCGCGGGCAAGCTGGGCGCTCAGCATCAGAACACCACCGCCACGGTGGTCACCGCCTACCAGAAGGGTGCGGATGGTGAGCTCACCGAGCTCGGCTCCACCTCGCCCATCGTCGGCAACACCGCAGGCGGCCAGGCCTTCTCCATCCCGGTGACGGCCGCGCAGCTCGAGTCATGCCCGGACATCGTCCTCAAGGCAGTGGAGTCCACGCATCCGAAGAACCCCTCGGCCGCCATGCCGACGGCGAAGGATGACGCGTACTCTCCGTCGAACGAGGTCGTGGTGCCCGTGTGCGAGCAGGTGACCGTGACGTTCGACCTCAACGGGGGTACCCTCGCGGAGCCAATCGATCCGGTCTCCGTCGTGAAGGGTGAAACCCTCGGCGAGAAGTTCCCTGCCGCCACCCCGGTGAAGGACGGCTACACCTTCAAGGGCTGGGCCACCACGCCCGACGCCACCGAGGGTAACTTCGATGCCTCCACGGCCCTCAACGAGGACACAACGGTCTACGCCGCGTGGTCCACGCAGGCGATCGACTGGGGCAACGAGAATGGCGATGAGAACGGTGATCTCGTCACCATCGACACCACCTACGATTACGGCCAGCAGCTTACTGACGCTGACTACAAGGCCCTGATCCAGAACGGTGACACGCTGCCGGCTGACGCCACCGTGTCGGTCTCCCCGGAGATCAACACGTCCCCGGCTGACGCGGCGGGACGTAACCAGACCGTTGACGTGACCGTCACGTTCGGCGATGGTTCCACCCTCACCGCCCCGGTGAACATCACCATCCGCCCGGCCGCCGACTCCTACGATCCGGTCGCCGAGGCGATCGATGTGGAGAAGGGTGAGCAGCCCTCTGCTACCACCGTTGAGAACGCGGTGACCGATGCGAATGGTCAGGCCTTCCCCGAGGGCACGACGATCGAGCTGAAGGAGCCGGTCGACACTGCCACCGTTGGTGAGACCACCGGCACGGTTGTGGTCACCTACCCGGATGGCTCGACCGACGAGATCACCATCCCGATCAACGTCGTTGACACCTCCAACGCGGCCACGTACGAGCCCACCACCGACACCATTACGGTGCCCTACGGTGGCGAGCTGCCGGCGCTGGATACCGCGGTGAATAATAAGGCGGAGCTCCCCGAGGGCACCACCTATGAGGACGTCACCGATCCCGCCATCGACACCACCCAGCCTGGCTCCTACACGGGCCAGCTCAAGGTGAACTACCCGGATGAGTCCACCGAGACGGTTCCCGTCACGGTGATCGTCCAGACCGCTGCCGAGTCCTTCGACCCGCAGGCCGCCCCCGTTGACGTCAACCTCAACGAGCAGCCCACGGCCGAGCAACTCCTGGCCGCGACCACTCTCGATGGCACCACGCCGCTGCCCGAGGGTTCCTCGGTTGCCGTTGTTGGCGACCTGGACACCTCTGCCCCCGGCGAGATCGCGGATGTTCCGCTCCTGGTGACCTACCCGGATGGAACGACTGACAACATCACCACGACGGTGAATGTCATCGATAACCGCACCGATGCTGAGAAGTTCCCGGCCGAGCCGGTAACCCAGCCGGTGGATG